>CAVIIB010000001.1:0-21235 GCA_963642815.1 Oscillospiraceae bacterium
CATACGGGTGGAGAGCAGGCTCTGGTGCGCGTCGCGCATGGTGGTGTCGGTGATGAGGAGCTTTTTCTCGTTCAGCACCCAGTCGCGCACGGCCTCAGGTCCCTTGCTGTCAAGAAGCTGCTTCAGACCGGGCTTCGGCTCGCCGTGTGCCTGCGGGAAGCGAGGCGTGTCGTACTGCTTGCGCTCGGCATCGGGGTTCGCCACTTGGATGTTGGCGATGTATTTGAGGACACGGGTGGCACGGTCTCCGCCGGTCGCGTCAAACTCGAACAGGGAGGGGGTCTCGTCGATGAACTTGGTGTGGCAGCCACCGGCGCGGAAGGTCTCGTTGGCGAGGATGTTCGTGAGGAACGGGATGTTCGTCTTGACACCGCGAATATGTATCTCGTTGATAGCGCGGGCAGCCTTGCGGCAGACACCGGCAAAGGTGTTGTCCCAGCAAGTGACCTTGACCATGAGGCTGTCATAGTACGGAGAGATGACCGTGCCGGTAGCGGCGTTGCCGCCGTCGAGACGCACACCAAAGCCGCCGCCGGAGCGGTAGGAGGTGATGCGACCCGTATCGGGCGCAAAGTTGTTCTTGGGATCCTCTGTCGTCACGCGGCACTGGATGGAGTAGCCGTTGACATGGACATCCTCTTGACGGGACAGACCAATATCCGGGCAGGAGAGAGGATAGCCCTCCGCCACAAGTATCTGCGCCCGCACAAGGTCAATGCCCGTGACCCATTCGGTGACGGTGTGCTCGACCTGAATACGGGGGTTCATTTCGATGAAGTAGTATTTGCCGCTCTTATCCACAAGGAATTCAAGCGTACCGGCGTTCACATACTTGACGTATTTGGCGATCTTCACCGCGTCGGCGCGGATCTTCTCGCGCAGCTCCTGCGGCACAGACCACGCCGGAGCGAACTCCACGACCTTCTGGTAGCGGCGCTGCAGGGAGCAGTCGCGCTCGCCGAGGTGGTAGCAGTTGCCGTATTCGTCTGCGAGCACCTGAACCTCGATATGCTTCGGCTCGACGAGATACTTCTCAATGAAGATGTCGCCGCAGCCGAAGGCCTTTTCCGCCTCGGAGTGGACGAGCTCATAAGCGGGAATGACCTCCTCCTCAGTGTCGCAGCGGCGCATACCGCGTCCGCCGCCGCCGGCGGCAGCCTTGAGGATGATGGGGAAGCCGTATTCCTTGGCCTTTTCCAGCGCCTCCTGACCGTCCTTCAGCGGCTCGGTAGAGCCGGGGATGATGGGTACGCCGCAGGCAATGGCCATCTGCTTGGCCGAGAGCTTGTCGCCCATCTTGTCGAGGATGTCCGAGGGTGGGCCGATAAATTTGATTCCCGCAGCCTCGCAGGCGCGGGCAAAATCGGCATTCTCAGACAGGAAGCCATAGCCGGGGTGGATGGCATCCACGCCACGGCGCTTGGCAAGGTCGATGATCGCGGGGATGTCAAGATACACGCCGAGCGGCGTGTCATTCTCGCCGATGAGGTAAGCCTCGTCCGCACGGGTGCGGAACAGGCTCATGGTGTCCTCCTTGGAGTAGATGGCAACCGTGTGCAGACCGAGGTCATTGCAGGCACGGAAAATGCGGATGGCAATTTCGCCGCGGTTAGCGACGAGCACTTTGGAAAATTCGCGTTTGTCCATGGGCTCTCCTCCTTTTCTTCATTCCCAATTATATGTTAAGAATATGGCGGAATCAAGTAAAATTATTTGTTTGACAGCTGTCCACTACAATGGTATTCTTAATAAAGGCAATTGCAGAGCTTTCCACCTAAAACCACAAGAAAGGAGTGTTGTATTTGGCGGAAACCAATAAGCGAAAGCGCGTTATCGTCAACATTATATATTGGGCTTTGATCATCGCGGTCGTCTACATGGTCTTTAAGTACCTCGTTGTTCTCGTCTGGCCGTTCCTGCTTGCGTTCATTTTTTCGTGGATACTGCGACCGGTCATACGGCTGATGACGGAGAAGTGGCGGATGCGCTATAACCTCTCCGCCGTGATCTGCCTGATACTGTTCTTCTTGGTTGTCGGCGGCATTGTTACGGCCATCACGGCCAAGATCGTCTCGTCCGCGTCGAGTGCTGTCTCGACGATACCATCGCTCTATACCGACACCATCGAGCCGGCGCTGGAGCGTGGACTGGCGGGCGTTGAGGATCTGGCGCAAAAGGTCAGCCCCGACATCTACGCCATGCTGGACAGCTCGCTGTCCAACATCGTCTCGTCCATCTCCTCGGCAGTCGCGCAGTTCGCCGCCCGTGCCGTGACCGTTATCTCCGGCTGGGTGACAAAGCTTCCGTCGCGCCTGCTGTCGGCGGTCATCTGCGTGATTTCGACCGTGTTCATGACGATGGATTTCCCGCGCATGACGGCCTTTGTGCTGCGGCAGATCCCCGACAAGACGAAGCGCATCATCACCGAGACGATGGACAGCCTCAAAAGCGTCGTTGTGCGCTTCGGCAGGGGCTATATCATCATCATGGGCATCACCTTTGCGGAGATATTTCTCGGCCTACTCGCTATACGGCAGGAGAACGCCGTGCTGATCGCGATGGCCATCGCCGTGTTCGATATTTTCCCAATCGTCGGCGCGGGCATGGTGCTGGCGCCTTGGGCAATCGTCACGCTTTTGGGCGGCGCGTATGCCAAGGGACTTGGGCTGCTGGCGCTCTGGATCATCGTGATCGTCGTGCGCCAGATCATCGAGCCGAAGATCGTTGGCCGCAGCGTGGGTCTGCACCCGCTTGTCACGCTCATGAGTATGTTCATCGGAACGAAGCTCTTTGGCGGTATCGGCCTGTTTGGGCTTCCCATCACCTGCGCCATCGTGAAAAGCCTGAACGACGGCGACATCATCCATCTGCTGAAAAAAGAGGAGCCGCCGGTCAGAGACGAGCTCGAATAAAAAAAGTTTGTAAACTTGCGCAAAGTTATTGACAAGTTGGCTTGAAAGTGTTATCATTTCCAGGCTTGCGGGCGTAGCACAACGGCTAGTGCACCAGCCTTCCAAGCTGGGGACGTGGGTTCGATTCCCATCGCCCGCTCCACCTTGTCGGTCGGGCGGAACGCAGGGAGGGCGACCAGCGTCTGGCGCTGGACCTCCTCGGATATATGCGCCAGTAGCTCAGGTGGATAGAGCAACAGCCTTCTAAGCTGTGGGCCGGGGGTTCGAGTCCCTTCTGGCGTACCAAAATAAAATATGGTGGGTGTAGCTCAGTCGGTTAGAGCACCGGATTGTGGTTCCGGGTGTCGTGGGTTCGAGTCCCATCTCCCACCCCATTTTTATATCCAGCGTGACGGCGGCACCACATAGGGATGTAGTGTAACGGTAACACACCGGACTTTGACTCCGATATAGTGGGTTCGAATCCCGCCGTCCCTGCCATTTTACGACTTGGTAGCTCAGTTGGCAGAGCACCTGCCTTTTAAGCAGGGTGTCCGGGGTTCGAATCCCCGCCAGGTCACCACCCCATGAAGTCCTTGGACTTCATGGGGACTTCTTTTTTTATTATTAGGTCTTCAGGTCTTCGTCAGCAAGGCCGACGTGAAGTATCGCGCCGGGGGCGCGAAGTGAAGCTTGGCGCTGCCAAGTGAAGTGGCGGCTTCGCCGCCGTGAAGCTTCGCGCTTTGCGCGAAGTGAAGGGTACACGCGCCGAAGGCGCACTTAACGCAAAAAGCACGAATTCGTCCGCAGACAAATTCGTGCTTTTGCTATTTGTATCACGCTTTTCGATAGAGCAGCACCTCGTCTTTCTGAATGTTCTGCAAAAATTCAGTGTCATTGGCTTCAGTTGTGACCATATCCACCGGTTTAGGGCGTCCTCCAAGGAGAGGCGCAGGCTGCTAAGCTGGAAAAGCGACATTTCGCGACCTTTTTCGATCAAAAGGTCCACATCACTGTTATGGTCGGCTGTCCCACGGGAATAGGAGCCAAACAGCGAAACCCGCTTCACGCCGTGAGCAATGGCGATCGGCGTTACGATTTTTTGAATTTCATTGATCGTGTAAGGCATACTACCACTCCATTCGTGAGGCTATGGATAGTATAACAAATCGTGCCTAGAATTACAACAGCAAGGCATAAAAGAATCCCCACGGAATCCGAAGATCCCATGGGGATGGCAGCGGGAGAAGGATTCGAACCCTCACATACGGAGTCAGAGTCCGCTGTGCTACCTTTACACAATCCCGCTAAACGCAAGGAGTATTATACCGCATTTTCCGCATTTGTCAAGAAAAAAATTGGACATTATCAAACAGCGGAAACGACCACTTGCGTCAGCCCACATTGCCGGCCTCAGGCGATACGGAATCCGTCGCCACGAGCCTCCAATTGTCTGCGTTCCATGTGTCCCCATGCACCGCATACCAATCTCCCGGCAAAAATACATTGCCGTTGTTACTGCTTACATCCCATTTGTCCGATGCCAAAATATACTGGTCATGCGCCGTCTTTTCACTGTCATCAATACGCTTCCCCGTAAAAGGATTCACAGGATTTTCGATCAAACCGTCAAAAGCCAGCGTAGGAGTGTCCGCATTGGTCATAAACGTATAGGAGGTCGTAAAGCCTGTGGCGTTAAAGTCCTTGACCATAAGCAGAGGCCGATAGGCGCCACTGTCCAGCGTCACGCCGTCCCCCATGTCAAAAACAGCCTCATCCATCTGATTTAACCCCCGCCCATGATCCGCCACGACGATGATTTTCGTGTTGTCATAGACATCATTTTCCCGCAAATAATCAAACCATTTTGCCAGCTGGAGCATAGCAGCCATATTTGCGTGATAGTGCGTGACTTGATCATCATTCTCCATTTTGAGAGTCCGTCCGTCTATCCTATACGCGCTTTTCTGCTGCTCGACATAGGCGGCGTTGTCCACGCTCGCCGTGGGCACATAATCGGGCGTTTGCAGCAGACAGGGGCTGTGCGTTGTGTCATTGGTCAGCAGCAGAAATGTGTTCTGCTCCGTCTCTGTCACGTCCGTGATCGTGGGCAGGGAACGCAGTACGTTATAATTTTGCAAAAACGATCCATCGACCCCGCTTGCACGAAGGAGACCGTCTCTCGTCTGTGTTGCTATGCCTGCGGTATAGTTATAGATGCCGTCGTCGTATAGTCTCTTTTGGGCAACGAGCGGCACGATTTTCGTGATACCAAAGGCGAAGAAGTTGCGCATATTCCCCTTGACCATCAGCTTTGGCTCCGTCTCGCCAGAGTAAAGCCCCAGAACATTGTGCGCCCTGACACCCGGGCAGTCATCGAAGATGGACAGGTCAGGTGTGCTCTGATAGCCTGCATAGGTAGGCTGACACACCGTTACCTCATAGCCGTTCTGACTGAACAGAAGCGGCATGACCTTTAGTGCCTCGTCCTGCTTGTCCTCCAGCGATTGCTCGGAACGCTTGTTGCTTTCCGCCGGTGTGTATTCATATCCGCCGAACAAGCTCGGTATTCCAATGTTTGTGCAGGGCCCAAATGAAATAGTGTTAGCGTAGAAAGTAAAGCCGTCGAATTTTGCCTCCAGCTCCGGCTTTTCCTGCATGATGTAGGGGATATACTCGCTCATACCACGGTCAAGCATGAGGACAACGACATTTTTTCTGCTTTTGCTCAACGTGTGAAGCGACCTGCCCTGTATACTGTCCGAGGGCGTCATCTGGGAAATACTCGTATTGATTACAAAAATATTCACGACCGCCATCCCGCACAGCGCCAAGCTCGCGACGGTAAGAGCGTAAAATTTTTGTTGTGCCATCAGCCGCCCAACAAGCCACATCACCAGTGCCACACCCAAGAGAACGGCAAAATTGACAAGCATTTGCTTGGCTGTATATTCCATTTCTCTCTCGTATTGAAGCGTGTTGCTGATAAGTCCCAAACCCTTACCGAAGAACATATAGTTCACGATAACAACGCCGCAAAGGATCCAAACCGCCTGCTCAAGGTAGCTGCGAGAACGCCGGTCTTCCAGCGCGTAGAACAGGCCGAACCATATAATGAAGGTCCCCACAGACAGACAGCAGGAGGAGACGAGATACCAGAGGGGGTTGCTCAAGTGTCCCGGAACTACAAATTCCTGCGGCGATGCCGCGATGACCGATGAGGGTATGACCAAGCCGGTCAATATCGCAAGGAGAGCTGCACCGGCGAAAAAGAGTTTGGGGTGGTCGGAAAATTCCCTCGCAGTCTTTTGAACCGGCGTTTTCCTAGCGCCGATTGCCGTCAGGAGCAGGGGAAGCAGCAGGAACAAACCAAGCACGCAGAAGAAGATTCCCCACTTAATGGACAAGTCCGCGATTGTCATCACGCCCAGCACCAGTACAGCCACGCCAACAATCGCTGCCAAGATAGACAGCAGCTTGCGCGGATTTTTGAGCCTATAGAAGATGACTTTCACCAAAGAAAATGCATTTTTCAGTGTCCAATAGAGAAGTAGTCCCGACGGAGAATTATAGAGGAAGATCGAGAAGAAGAGCACCACGCCGTACTGCTGGAGCTTAACCCTGAGCGGGTAGCCGCGTGTGGAGAGGTAGGCGGATGCGGCGCCGAGCGCCGTCATGATCAACGGAAGTGTATTGAGAGTTACCCCCCCCCGCACGACCTTGAGCAATCCGTCCGGCGCTCCCAAATCTGCAATCGGGCCAAAGGCTGCTCCCCGCAGCAGCTCTAAATCGGAGAAAAAGCGATAGGCCACAATAAAGAGGGGAATCTCCAGCAGCAGCGAGGCCGCGCCGCGCAGAGCATAAACGGGCTTGTATCCGTTCCGGCGGTAATAGTCTTGCAGCATTGTCCTACATTCGCCGCCACGGAAGTTTTTTTGAATGTTCTGCACACCCTTGTGCAGCTTTCCTTCCGTGTCCCACTCCGCCTCCTGCATGGCATCGGTACGACGATAGAACGGCAACACGAGAAAGCTGATCACAAAGCTGAAGACGACGATGGTCTTGCCGGGATCCTCGATGAGGTAATTGGTGATCTTGTAAATCGCCTCAAAAAGCATTTGAAGCGGCATAAGCAATAAATTATACAGTATATCTACAAAAGACATAGCTCTCTCCACGGATGAACGTATAAAAATTGGGCGCTTTGCAGCGCCCAATTTTCATGCCATTTTACTTGGTTTGCAGATAGCTCGTCACAAGCTCCTGAAGAATGTCGTCGCGGTCAAGACGGCAGATCAGGGTGCGGGCGTTGTTGTAGTTGGTGATGTAGGTCGGGTCCTCGGAAAGAATATAGCCTACGATCTGGTTGATCGGGTTATAGCCCTTGACGATCAGAGAATTATATACGCTCGACAGTACCTCACGAATTTCGGCACTGTGGTCAAGCACCTTGAATTTACGGGTGGTTTCTTCCATGCTAAGCCCCTCCTTTGCATCCCATCAATCCACACATAATTATAGCAAACTTTTTTTAAGAGGGAAGATACGAATTGTTAAATTTCTATTACATTGTCATTACAATGCCTGCTTTCAGCGGATAACCGCGTCCCATTTTGCCTTGAGTGCGTCCAAAATGGCGCTCACGGTCTCATCGGCGTGGTCGTCGGTCAGCGTCTGATCCTTGGCGCGGAGCACGAGATTGAACGCGACGGACTTGAAGCCCTCGGCGACGTGCTCGCCCTTGTAGACATCGAACAGGCGGCAGCTTTCGAGATAGGGACCACCGGCGGCGCTGATGGTATCCTCAAGGTCTCCGGCAGTGATCTCGTCGCGGCAGACGATGGCGATATCACGGCTGAGCGCCGGGAAGCGGGGCAGCGGCTGATAGCTGTGCTCCGGCGCTTGCACGGCGCGTAGGAGACGCACGTCAAGCTGGGCGTAATATACCTCCGTGCCGATGCCGTAGGCGGAGCAGACCAGCGGATGTATCTGACCGATGATACCGATGGTGTCACCGTCGGCAACGATGTCGGCGCAGCGACCGGGGTGGAAGCTGGGGCTGGCGCTCTCCGTGACATAGCGAACACCCTCCACGCGCTGACCGCTCAGAATGGCCTCCACGCAGCCCTTGAGCGTGTAGAAGTCGCAGCCGTCACCGTACATGGCAAGCGCCAGAAGCGCGTGTTCGTCGGCGAGCTTGCCCGTCTCATGGCTCTTGGGATAGATGGTCGCAAGCTCATACAGGCGGGCGGAGAGGTTGCGGCGGCTGAAGTTGGTGGAAACGGTGTCAAGCATGGAGCCGAGCGGTGTGGTGCGCATGACGGAGCTGTCCTCGCCGAGCGGGTTCTGGATGACAAAGGCGTCGCGCAGCGGCGAATCCGCCGGAAGCCGTATCTTGTCCCACGCGGACTTGCTTCCGAAGGAATAGGTCAGTATCTCGTCGAAGCCGAGGGCGCGGCAACGCGCCGTGAGCTGGCGGTCGAATATCTGCTTGGGCGTGAAGCCGCCGATGACGGCGTTGCCGGAGAACATGGTCGGCGCGATAACGTCATAGCCGTAGAAGCGGGCGATCTCCTCCGCGATGTCGGCGTAGTGTTCAATGTCACTGCGCCACGAGGGGACAAGTATCATGTCGCCGCGGATGGAGAAGCCGAGCTTTTCCAGCACCTCGATCATATACTCACGCGGAAGCTCCGTGCCGAGCAGACGGTTGACGCGCTCCGGCTCAAGCCGCACAGTCACAGGCGCGGCAGGGGAGGCCACCACGTCGATCATCCCGTCGATAACATCACCCGCGTCCAGCAGCTCCACAAGCTCACAGGCACGCTCCACGGCGGGAACGGTACCCTCCGGGTCAAGCCCCTTTTCAAACTTGGAGGAGGCGTCCGTGCGCATACCGAGGGCAATGGCCGTCTTGCGGATGGACGTGCCGTTGAAGTTGGCGGACTCAAAGACGATGGTGGTCGTGTCGTCCACGATCTCGGAGTTGCCGCCGCCCATCACACCGGCCACGCCGATGGGCTTTTCCTCGTCCGCGATGACGAGCATATTCTCCGTCAGATGGCGGTCCGTGCCGTCCAGCGTCGTAATGCTCTCGTCAGCCGCAGCGCGGCGCACGATGATCTTTCCGCCGCCGACGCAGCTATAATCAAAGGCGTGCATGGGCTGACCGTATTCCTGCATGACGTAGTTCGTGATGTCCACGATGTTGTTGATGGGGCGTATGCCCACGGCGCGAAGACGGCGGCGCAGCCATGCCGGTGACGGCTCAATGCGGATGTTCTTTACCATACGCGCCGTATAGCGCGGGCAAAGCTCCGGCTCGTCGATCTGCACGGACAAATAGTTGTTGATGTCGTCGCCGCAGCCGTTGACCTCCGGCGTGTGGAGCTGAAGCTCCGTGCTGAAGGTGGCAGCGGTCTCCCGTGCCAGACCGATGATGGAGAGGCAGTCGGGGCGGTTGTTCGTGATCTCAAACTCGACCACGGTGTCGCCGAGGCCGAGCACCTTGCGGATGTCGTCGCCGACCTCGCAGGGCTCCTCCAAAATGAAGATACCGTCCATGACGGCGTAGGGGTAGTCATGCTGGTCGAGCCCAAGCTCACCGAGGGAGCAGAGCATACCCTCGCTCGTCACGCCGCGCAGTACGCCGGTGTGTATCTCCTTGCCACCGGGCAGGGTCGCGCCGTCGATGGCGGCGGGGACCATATCGCCCACGGACACGTTCTGTGCGCCGGTCACGATGGTGAGGTCGCGGTTCTGTCCCACGTCCACCTTGCAGACCCACATATGGTCGGAGTCGGGGTGACGCTTCATAAAGGTCACGCGCCCGACCAGTACGTTGGAGATACCGTCGCCGGTATGCTCAAAGCCCTCGACCTTGGAGCCACTCATGGTCATTTTGTCAATGTATTCCTTATCGCTGACGCTGACCTTCGTGAAGTCGCTCAGCCAATCTCTTGAAAGCTTCATGCCGCTGCCTCCTTAAAACTGTTCGAGAAAACGGACATCGTTTTCAAACAGCAGTCTCATGTCGCTGATGTTCAGACGCATCATGCACATACGCTCCACGCCCACGCCAAAGGCAAAGCCGGAGTATTTTTCGGTGTCGATACCGCAGCCGGCAAGCACCTTGGGGTGTACCATGCCGGCGCCGAGCAGCTCGATCCAGCCCTCGCCCTTGCAGACGCGGCAGCCGCGCCCGTGGCACTCAAAGCACTCGACATCCACCTCACAGCTGGGCTCGGTAAAGGGGAAGTGGTGCGGGCGGAAGCGGGTGTGTGTTCCCTCACCGTAGAGGCGCTGGACAAGGGTGTTCAAGCAGCCCTTGAGATCGCCGAAGGTGATACCCTCATCCACGACCAAGCCCTCAAGCTGGTGGAACATGGGGCTGTGCGTGGCGTCCACCTCGTCCTTGCGATAGACCCGACCGGGGGAGATGATACGGATGGGGAGGGGCTGCGACTCCATCACATGAACCTGCACGGGGCTGGTCTGTGTGCGGAGGCAGACGCGGTCGTCGTCGTCAAAATAGAAGGTGTCCTGACGGTCACGCGCCGGATGACCCTCCTGCGTGTTGAGCTTCGTAAAGTTGTATTCCGACCACTCGACCTCAGGACCCTCGGCGATGGAGAAGCCCATACCGATGAATATCTCCTTGGCCTCGTCCAGCACCATGTTGAGCGGGTGCTGGTGTCCCTGCAACACGGGCTTGCCGGGTACGGTCACGTCGAGCTTTTCCGCGGCGAGCTTATGCTCCAGCGCCTTTTCGGCCAGCAATGTGCGCTCGGCCTCCATGGAGGCGGCGATCTCCTCGCGCAGCTTGTTGGCAAGCTGCCCCATGGCGGGACGCTCCTCGGCGGAGAGGCTGCCCATCTGCTTCAAAAGCGCAGTCAGCTCGCCTTTTTTGCCCAAATATCTCACGCGCAGAGCTTCCAGCGCGTCGAGGCCGTCGGCCTCGCGGATGGCTGCCAGGGCTTCCCCGCGCAGCTTTTCCAGCTTTTCTCTCATATAATCTTCTCCTTGCAAAACAAGAAACTTTTTTGACCAATAATAGACCTTACCATATCTCAAATTATTTTTCAATCAATTTGACGAATTTGAAGCAAAATATTATAATATTTACCCAAAGAACGATGTCCATGCGCCCCAAAGGGCATGGAGCACGCGGAAAGAGGTGCGTAAAATGCTGCCGTCACGAGGAATATCGGGGCATATCCCAAATATGACGGGCGTAGAGTATGAGAGCGGGGACGCTGTGCTATCCGTCCGAGGACAGCTACGCTTGCCGAAGCGCCGGAGTGATACGCACAAGGGCGACTATGGAAAGCTGCTGCTTATCGGCGGCAGCGTCGGCTACAGCGGCGCACCATGCCTCTGCGCCGAGGCTGCCGTGCGAGCCGGTGCGGGGCTTGTGCGTCTCGGTGTGCCGGAGCCTGTCTGGTCAGTCGCCGCCGTGAAGTGTGTCGAGGCCATGCCCTTTCCGCTTGCGGCGGACGCGGACGGACGGCTTGCGCCGGAGGCGCTGGCGCGACTGCAAGCCGAGGCGGAGACGGCGGATGTGATCGCCGCAGGGCCGGGGCTTGGACGCGGTGAGGGCACGGTGGCGCTGCTGCGCTGGCTGCTCACCTCATGGCATGGCTCGCTCGTGCTGGACGCGGACGCGCTCTGGGCGCTGGGCGGGCAGGAAGCGCTGCTTGACAAGAGCGAGGCGCAAATCGTGTTGACCCCGCACGAGGGCGAGTTTGCCCGCCTTTGGCCGGAGCGCACGGGTGAGCGCTTGCATGACGCAAAGGCTTATGCCGCCGCGCACGGCTGTGTGCTCGTGCTCAAGGGACACCGCACACTGGTCGCGTTTCCGGACGGCATTGCCTACCGTATCGAGGCCGGAAACCCCGGCATGGCGACGGGTGGCAGCGGTGATGTGCTGACGGGGGTGCTTGCGGCCATGCTAGGACAGCTCGATTTTGCAAGGGCGGTCGTGACCGGCTGCTGGCTTCATGCCCGCGCCGGGGATTTGGCGGCGGAGCGGCTCGGCGAATATGCACTGGCCGCCTCGGATATCATCGGCGCTCTGCCGCAGGCGGAGCTTGAAATAACGGAAACGGCTCAATGAGGGAGAGGTATCATGCGGAGGTCAACGCTTTCCGCACTGATGATGACCCTGCTGCTGCTCGCAGGCTGCGGGCGGCGACAGGCAAGGCTTGAAAGTGATTTTACACAGTTCCGCGAGACGCTGCGGGCGGCGGAGCACATCGCCTGTGAGCTGACGCTCCACTGCAACGACGGCGACACGGTCGCGGACTATACGCTGCGTGTGGAGCAGGAGGCCGAGCGCTGCCGTGTCACGGTCGAGCAGCCGGCGCTCATCGCGGGCGTGACGGCCACGGTCGGAGCGAGCGGAACGGAGCTTGGCTGCGAGGGCGTGAGCCTCGGTGTTGGTACGATCGCGGGATTATCCCCGGTGACGGTGCCTCCGGCTATGCTCAAGGCCATGCGCTATGGCTATGAGGAGCTGCTGTGGCGTGAGGACGACTATCTTGCGGCGCGGCTGTGGCTGGACGACGGGGCGGTCATGACCCTGTGGCTCGACCCGGACGGAACGCCCGTCTGCGCCGAGATAAGCGAGGATGGCAGCACCGTGATGAGCGCCGCATTTTCTGCGTGGGAGCTGTATTAGCCGCAATGAGCGGATGAAGGAGATATAAAGACAGATGGATGATAAGCAAAAGAGAACGTGGGCGGAGATCGACCTCGGCGCGATAGAGCACAATGTCAAGGTCATGCGCGAGCATTTGCCGCAGGGGTGCCGCTATTTGGGTGTGGTCAAGGCCAACGCCTATGGTCACGGTGCCGTGCCGGTCGCAAGGCGCTTGGAGGCGCTGGGCGTGGACTATCTTGCCGTCGCCTGTATCGACGAGCTGGCGGAGCTTCGCGCCGCCGGTATCACCGCGCCGGTGCTCATTCTTGGTATCACGCCGCCGGACTATGCCGCCGAGCTTGTCCGGCTGGACGCGACACAGGCGGTTGGAAGCCTCGCCTACGCCGAGGCTCTGAACGCGGCGCTCGCCGGAATGGGGCAGCGGCTACGGGTACATTTCAAGCTCGAAACGGGCATGGGGCGGACGGGCTTCCGCGCCTTTGGCGACGACCGCTTGGATGACGCGGCAAGAGCGCTGCGGCTTGACAAGCTCGACGCGGAGGGCGTTTTCACCCATTTCTGCGTCTCGGACGCCGGAGAGCCGGAGCGGGACTTCACCCGTGAGCAGCTTGCCCGCTTCAAAACCGCCATCGAGCGCTTGGAGGCGGGCAGCGGGCGGCGCTTTGCCATCCGCCACTGTACCAACTCCGGCGCTATGCTGTCCTTTCCGGAGAGCTATATGGACATGGTGCGCCCCGGCGTTGCCATGTACGGTCTGTACCCCGGTGACGACCACGGCACTATCAAGCTGCGCCCTGCCATGACGCTGTACAGCCGCGTATACAGCGTGGAGGAGCATTTTCCCGGCGACAGTATCAGCTATGGCCGCCGCTTTGTCGCGGAGAAGCCCATGTGCGTCGCCGTCGTCCCCATTGGCTATGCCGACGGGCTGCACCGCGCCCTGTCCGGGCAAATTGATTTTTACATCCACGGTCAACGCTGCCGCCAGCTTGGACGTATCTGCATGGATATGTGCATGGTCGATGTGACGGGGCTTGACGTGCGCCCCGGTGACGTGGTCGAGGTGTTCGGTGAGCATATCCCCGTGGACGAGCTTGCGGAAAAGGCCGGGACGATACATTATGAGCTCTGCTGCGCCGTCGCGCCGCGTGTCCCGCGTGTCTATAAGGGCTGATGTATAAAACGCGCCGCTTTGCGTGAGAATAAGAGCAAGTCCGTACATAGTATGTAGCGGGCGCAATTCACGGAAAGCGGTGCTCACATGACAAATCCCGTAAAACGAGGAGACATTTACTACGCAGACCTAAGCCCGGTCGTGGGCAGCGAGCAGGGTGGCATACGTCCCGTGCTCATCGTCCAGAACGACACCGGCAACCGCCACAGTCCCACGGTCATCGCGGCGGCCATCACCAGCCAGCTTGGAAAAGCGCGGCTGCCGACCCATATCGAAATACCCGCGCCGTCAAGCGGCCTGTCCCGTGACAGCGTTATCCTGTTAGAGCAGGTGCGCACACTGGACAAATCGCGCCTGCGGGAGCGTATGGGCAAGGTGGACGGCATGACGATGGGGCGCGTGGACGATGCACTGGCGGTCAGCTTCGGGTTGAATATGTCCTAAACGGCGATCCCCGCTCATACACTGTGGTGGTGAGCGGGGGTCTTTGCGTCCCCTGTGCGGAATGGAGGGACTATCATGGATCTGCCTATTCTGATAGATGGGACACGGCGGGGAACGCTGACGCTCACACGGGCGGGACGCTTTTGGAGCGCCGAGGCGCGGCTTGACGACATCGGGCGCGTGGCGCGGCTCACGGTATATGGGCGCGAGGGCAGCGTATACCTTGGTATTCCTGAGCCGGACGGGCGCGGTGGAATGCGGCTTACGCGAACACTGCGCAGTCTGCCGGAGGCTGCGTCCTATTGTGCCGAGCGGGATAGGGAGGAAAAAGCGCCGGAGAACGTGCCGCCAAGGCAGCCCGCGACCACGCCGCGCCATGTCGTGTGGATGGGCGGACGACCATATTATTTTTGAGAAAAATTATCCTCTTTATCTTTGCGCCGCGCACACGGCTGTGATATAATGGGTCGCGAGAGGGGTGCATACATATGACAATGAGCGACCTTATCTTGAAAAAACGCGGTGGCGGCGAGCTGACAACGGACGAGATATACTGGATGATAAACGGCTACACAAGCGGCAATATTCCGGATTATCAGATGTCGGCCATGCTGATGGCGATATGCTTTGAGGATATGAGCGAGCGGGAGACGCTCGACCTCACGCTTGCCATGCGCGACTCCGGCGACGTGATAGATCTGTCCGCGATACACGGACTGACGGGCGATAAGCACTCCACCGGCGGCGTCGGGGACAAGGCGAGCCTCGTGCTCTGTCCCATGCTGGCCGCCTGCGGCGTGAAGATGGCCAAGATGTCCGGGCGCGGGCTTGGACACACCGGCGGTACACTTGACAAGCTGGAGAGCATACCGGGCTTCTCCGTGTCGCTGACGGAGGAGAAATTTGTTGAAACGGTCAACTCCGCGGGCTTTGCCATCATCAGCCAGACAAGAGAGCTTTGCCCCGCCGACAAAAAGCTGTACGCGCTTCGTGACGTGACTGGGACGGTGTCGTCCCAGCCGCTTATCGTGAGCTCGATCTTATCCAAAAAGCTCGCGGCAAATGCGGACGTGATTGTACTGGATGTCAAGACCGGCTCCGGCGCGTTTATGAGCACGGAGCGGGAGGCGTTCACGCTGGCCGAGCGCATGGTGCGTGTGGGACGCGCCGCCGGAAAGCGGGTCGTGGCGCTTGTGTCGGATATGGATGAGCCGCTTGGTCGCGCCGTCGGCAACGCCTTGGAGGTCGCGGAGGCTGTGCGGACGCTGCGCGGCGAGGGGCCGGACGATCTGATGGAGCTTTGCTGTGCGCTGGGCGGTGAGCTGCTGCTGACCGGTGGTGTGACCGAAAGCCGGGAGCAGGCGGAGAAAACGCTGCGTGAGACCGTCGCCTCCGGGCGGGCGATGGAGCGCTTTGAGGCATTTGTCACGGCGCAGGGCGGCGATGTGAGCGCCGTGCGCGAGCTGTCGCGGCTGCCACAGGCGGCGGTGCAGCTTCCCGTCTTGGCGGAGAAAAGCGGCTATTTGGAGCATATAGACGCACTCGGCGTAGGGCGCGTATGCCTTGGGCTTGGCGGCGGACGTGCCACCAAGGAGAGCGTCATCGACCTGTCCGTCGGCGTGGTGCTCGACCACAAGGTCGGCGACCGGGTGGAGGCAGGGGAGAGCCTCGCCGTCATCCATGCCGCCGACGAAAGCTCCGCGCAGGAGGCGGCACAGACGCTCCGCACCTACTGTCGTATCGGTGCGGAAAAGCCGGAGCGCCCGCCGTTCATCAAGGGCGTGGTGAAATAAGCGCCATTCGGATAAATCCTTCGGATAAGATATGCCCCGTCCGGAAAAACTGGACGGGGTGATATTTTTGAACGAGATACGCGAGAGCGGCACAAGCGCGGCGGGCGGCATACAAATACTGACCATCATCGGTCAGATAGAGGGACACCAGCTTTTGCCGGAGGACACGAAAACGACGAAGTATGAGCACGTCATGCCGCTGCTGGCGGCAGCGGAGGAAAGCCCGGAGGTCACGGGGCTTCTCGTGCTTGTCAACACCGTTGGCGGCGACATCGAGGCGGGGCTTGGTATTGCGGAGCTGATCGCCGGTATGAAGAAGCCGACCTGCTCGCTGGTGCTGGGCGGCGGTCACTCCATCGGCGTACCGCTGGCCGTCGCCGCAAGGCGGAGCATTATCTCGCCCTCGGCGGCCATGACCATCCATCCCGTGCGGCTCAACGGCGTGGTCATAGGCGTGGAGCAGACATGGGCGTATTTTTCCAAAACACAGGAGCGTATCGTCCGCTTCGTCACGGAGAATAGCCACATAAGCCGCGAGCGGCTGCTGGATTATATGCTGCGCACCGGCGAGATGGCAAACGATGTCGGCTCTATCCTCGGCAGCGCGGAGGCGGTATCCTGCGGTCTCATCGATGCGGTGGGTGGATTGTCCGACGCACTGGGCTGGCTGCACACGCAAAGCGGAAATTGACGAACGCCACATATTATGTTAATATGTGATTTCGGGAAATAATGTATTGCTTTTGGGGGATAACACCATGAATATGCTAAACGCTGTGATATTGGGTCTGGTGCAGGGTATTGCGGAGTTTTTGCCAATATCCAGCTCCGGACATCTATCGCTTTTTGAACACCTTCTGGGTATCGGCGGTCTGGCTGCGCTGGACGAGAACGCGCTGTTCAACGTCCTGCTCCACCTCGCGACGCTGGTGGCGGTCATCATTGCCTACTGGTCGGACGTGCGCGATATGCTGGTTGAATTTTTCCGTATGCTGGCGGGCAAAAGCCGCGCCAAGGATGCCGGAACAAAGCCGAACATCCCCATGCGCCGCCAGCTTCTCATGATGTTCATCGCGACACTGCCGCTGGTGCTCGTCGTGCCGGTACATAACAAGGTCGAAATGCTGAGCGCCTATCCGTGGGTCATTGGCATTATGCTCGTGCTGACGGGCTTTTTGCTCTTTGCCTCCGACCGTATGCCCAAGGGCACGAAAAACGAGAAGACCATGACCGTGGCGGACGCGCTCATCATCGGTCTGTGTCAGGCCGTCGCTACCATCCCCGGCCTCAGCCGCTCCGGAACCACCATCACGGCGGGCATGAGCCGCAAGCTCGAACGCCCCTACGCCGTGAAGTTCTCTTTCCTCATCTCGCTTTTGAGTGTGGCGGGCGCGGTGCTGCTCAAGGTCGTGGATGTTATCAAGGACGGCGCGGATATGTCGCTGCTGCCGTGCTATCTCGTCGGCATGGTCATCGCGGGCGTGGTCGGCTATGCCAGCATTCGCCTGCTTCAGAAAATTGTAAGCAAGGGACGCTTCGGCGGCTTTGCATGGTACTGCTGGATCGTGGGAGCGCTCGCCATCATCATCTCCCTGATCAAGGGCTGATTTTAAGTACATAACGGAGTAATTTTTTCATGGCACAAACGAAAAGCTCCGCCTCGCGGAGCGGAACGACAAAAAAATCAACAAACGCGAAATCGACGGCGAAAAAGAGCGGCAGCTCCTCGCGCTCGACCACGACCAAGAAGACGAGCGGGAAGAACGCGCCCGTTTCCACGGCACGAAAGGGCGCGTCTGCACCCACACCCGCGCCGGAGGAGCGCCGTCCTGTGCGCCGAGAGCTGGGCGCGTCGGGTCTGCTGTTTTTCGCTCTGGTGGCGTTCATCTGCTATTTCAATGTTGACGCATGGCTGCTCACCGCTTTCCGCAACCTCTGTCTGGGGCTGTTCGGCTGGGGCTTTTACATCATGTGTCCGGCGCTGCTGCTTGCCGCCGCCGTCCTCGGCTTCCACCATGGTCGCCCTGTCAAGGGACGGCTCATCTCCGCGCTGCTCCTGCCGCTGGTGTTCGGTGCGCTTATCCATCTGCTGCTGTGCGCACCGGGAGATTACCTCGCGGGCGGCTTCAAGACCGTGATATCCGGCCTCTGGAAGGGCGGACTTCTGTCCTATGCCCGCTGCGGCGGCGTTTTGTCGGGGCTTCTGGCTGAGGGGCTTGAATACATCATCAGCGTGTACGGCGCAGCGGCGGTGCTGCTTATCGGCTTCTTTGCTCTGCTCTATGCCGCAACAAACGTCACGCTGCATAATCTGCGTGAGCATTTAGACACCCGCCCACGCTATCGCCCGGAGGATTACGACGTTCCGGAGGATGATGATTTTGCCCCTATCGACTACTTCTCCCCGCCGGAGGAGGAGCTCGCGGAGGGCAAGCGCAAGCGCAGCCGCAATATCCCCATCATCGACATACCGCTGGATGACGACGGTCCCGGTCCGGAGACGCTACGCCCGGAAAAAGAGCCAAAGAACGAGCATGACGAACCGCAGCTTTTTGACGGAAAGGGCGATCCCATCCGGGAGCGCAGCTATAAGCCCTTTAAGAAAAACGCCCGCAACGCGCCCAAGGCGACACCGAGCGCCAAGACCCCAGCCAAGGACAGGTCGGATATGTTCGACTTTGAAAAGGAGGACGAGGACGAGCCTCCCATTGCGCCGCCCGTGACCGCCACGGCGGATGTCAAGCCGGTCACTATTGAGGAGGCGGCAAGGATCGCCGGGGTGCAGATAAACTCCGACGAGATGGACGGAGCTACCGCTGAAAAGCCGAAAACGCCGAAGCTGACGATAGACAAGGAGGCGGAGGCAGCCAAGGTTGCGGAGGAGATCGCCCAGAGCGAGCAGGAGGAAAAGCCCGAATACGCCGCGCCGCCGCTGGAGCTTTTGAAGCTCGGTAAGGCGACCAAAAAGGGCGACGCGCAGGACGAGATCGCCAAAAACCGTGAACGTCTGGAAAGCACGATACGCTCCTTCGGCGTGTCGGCGCGTATCACGGATGTGACCCACGGCCCTACGGTCACGCGCTACGATTTGGAATTGAGCCAAGGCGTGAAGCTCAACAAGGTCACGAATCTCGCCGGGGATATTGCCTTGAGCCTCGGCGTGGTCTCCGTGCGCATTGCACCCATTCCGGACAAAATATCCACCGTCGGCGTCGAGGTGCCGAATCGCAACGTCGCTACGGTGTTCCTGCGTGAGATCATCGGCTCGCCGACCTTTGAAAAAGCGCCGTCGAAGCTGAGCTTTGCCATCGGCAAGGACATCGGCGGCAACGCCATTGTCGGCAACATCGCCAAGCTCCCGCACCTGCTCATTGCGGGTACGACCGGCTCCGGCAAATCCGTCTGTATCAACTCGCTCATCCTGTCGCTCCTCTACAAGTCCACGCCGGACGAGGTGCGCATGATCATGATCGACCCCAAGATGGTCGAGCTCGGCATTTATAACGGTATGCCGCATTTGTACGTCCCCGTCGTGACCGACCCGAAAAAGGCGGCGGGTGCGCTGCAATGGTCGGTGGTCGAAATGCTCAAGCGCTACCGCCTGTTTTCGGAGGTCGGTGTGCGTGATTTGGCCGGCTATAACGCCTACCAGCGCCGCCATGAGCAGCCCACACTTCCGCAGGTCGTCATCATCATCGACGAGCTGGCCGACCTTATGCTCGTGGCCTCCAAGGAGGTCGAGGAGTCGATATGCCGTGTGGCGCAGATGGGACGCGCTTCGGGTATGCACCTTGTCATTGCGACACAGAGACCGTCGGCAGATGTTATCACCGGCCTCATGAAGGCTAATATTCCGAGCCGCATTGCCTTCGCTGTGTCCTCGGCGCTGGAATCGCGCATTATCATCGACCAAGCCGGGGCGGACAAGCTGATAGGGCAGGGCGATATGCTCTACTGCCCGCTTGGAATCGGCAAGCCCGTCCGCGTACAGGGCGCGTTCGTCTCCGATGAGGAGCGCGAGCGGGTCGTGGAATATGTCAAAAAGGACGCGGAGGCGACCTATTCCGACGAGATTTTGGCCGAGATAGAACGCGCCGCCGCAGACAAGAACGATAAAAACAGCCGCGCCAATGACGACGAGGCAGACAGCGCCGACGGCAACGACTATGACGAGCTGCTGCCGGACGCGGTGGATGTGGTGCTCGAGCTCAAGCAGGCCTCCGTATCCTCGTTGCAGCGCAAGCTCAAGCTCGGCTACTCACGCGCCGCCCGTATCGTGGACCAGATGGAGCAGCTCGGCGTGGTCGGACCGTATGAGGGCTCAAAGCCCCGCAAGCTGCTCATCACGCGCCAGCAGTGGCAGGAAATGCAATACGCCACCGGCGTTGCGCCGACGGACAGCATTGCCGCCGAATTTGCCGACGTGGCTGAGGACGCGAGCTTCGCGGAGCTTCCGGAGCCGGAGGACGAGGCGGCGAGCGAGGAAAGCGAGGAATTGCTGTGAGCTTCCATGAAGCGATGGACGAGACCGACGTCCGTGCCATGAGCTCGCTGGCGCTGGCACACGTCGGCGACGGCGTGTATGAGCTTATGGTGCGCACGCGCCTTGCCCGTGCCGGGGCGCTGCGGCAGGACACGCTCCACCGTGACACGGTGCGCTATGTCTCGGCGGTCGCCCAATCCAAGGCGGCGGCGCATATTTTGCCCATGCTGACGGCGGAGGAGCGGGCGGTGTACAACCGCGCCCGCAACGCGCACAGTCACGCCAACCCCGCCGGCTGTACGCCCGCGCAGTATCACGCGGCGACGGCGCTGGAGGCGCTGTTCGGTCGTCTGTGGCTGACCGGGGATTTGGCGCGGCTTATGGAGCTTTTTGCGGCCTGCGTGGAGGGTATCGATGCCACTTGATGCGATTTTTACAACCGCGCTTTGCGGCGAGCTGCGCGAGGCGCTCACCGGCGCGAAGATAGACCGCGTACACCAGCCGGAAAAGGATTCGGTCGTGTTCTCCCTGCGCGGCGCTGGCGGGACAAAGCGGCTGCTCGTCTGCTTTTCCGGCGGCAGCGCCCGTATTTGCCTCACAACGCAGGAATACGAAAACCCGCCGCAGCCGCCCATGTTCTGTATGCTGCTGCGCAAGCACCTCATCGGTGCGCGTGTGCTCGACATCACGCAGCCGGATGAGGAGCGTATGCTGCTGCTGCGGCTTCTGGCGTACAACGATTTCGGCGAGCCGGAGGAAAAAACACTGGCCGTGGAGCTGCTGGGGCGC
>CAVIIB010000001.1:21245-21929 GCA_963642815.1 Oscillospiraceae bacterium
CATTGTGGACGCGGCGCGGCGTGTGGACGCCGAGATGAGCCCGGCGCGGCAGCTTTTGCCGGGGCTTATCTACCGCTTGCCACCCAAGCCGGAGCCGGGACGCTTTTCCGGGCTATCGCCGCTGATCGCACGGGAGATGGAGTTTCGGGGCGTTGAGAAAAGTCCGGCAAGCGCGGCGCAGTTTGAGAAGAAGCCCACTATGCTGATCGAGGACGGGCAGCCCAAGGACTTCTCGTTCATGGAGATTTTGCAGTACGGTCCCGCTGTCCAGTGCGTGGAATATCCGGGGTGGTCGGCGCTGCTTGAAGCGTTTTGGGGCGATAAGGATCGCCGCGACCATTTGCGCAGCCGTGGCAAGAGCCTTTCCAAGCTCGTGCGCGGCGCGAAAAACCGCACGGAGAAAAAGCTCGGTCTGCGGCGGCAGGAGCTTGCCGCCTGTGCCGACCGCGAGGCCTTCAAGCGGCGCGGCGATCTCATAACGGCGAATATATGGCGCATGAAAAAGGGCATGGACACCCTCGTCTGCGAGGATTTCTATGAGGAGGGAAGCCCCGCTGTGTCCATTGCGCTCGACCCGCGCAAAACGCCGCAGCAAAACGCGGCGCTCTGCTACCGCCAATATACGAAGAAAAAGGCGGCGGAGGAGCATCTGACGGCGCTTATCGAGGAAAATGCGGCGGAGCT
>CAVIIB010000001.1:21939-26519 GCA_963642815.1 Oscillospiraceae bacterium
CGGACGAGCTGGAACGCGCCCGCGAGCTACAGGATCTCGCGGACATTCGCGCCGAGCTGGAGACCGCCGGTTATATCCGCGCCTCCAAGGGCAAGAAAAAGAGCCGTCCGGCTGCGCCTCTGCGCTATGAGACGGCGAGCGGACGGGAGATACTGGTCGGACGCAACAACATCCAGAACGACGAGCTGACCTTCCGGCTGGCACGGAGGACGGATGTGTGGCTGCACGCGCAGAAGATACACGGGGCGCACGTCATCCTGCGCTGCGAGGGCGCGGAGCCGTCGCCGGAGGATGTTCGCCGTGCGGCGGAGCTTGCGGCATTCCATTCCGAGGCTGCGCAAAGCCCCCGTGTGCCCATTGACTACACCCAAGTCCGCTTTGTCAAAAAGCCCCGCGGCGCTCGCGCCGGTATGGTAATCTATACCGAGCAAAAAACCATCTTGGCCGAGCCGAGGGAAAAATAAGAAAGGGAACTGAGCTATGGAGAATTGTATCGAGAGAGGAAATTGCATCGTGAGGGGGGGGTAAAAACCTCCTGCGGGACGAAAAAGAACGTCTCATCACGGTGATCGTCGCCGTCTTTCTATGGGGCTTGGCGGCACACGCCTACGGTCTTCTGAATCTGACGATTTCCCATGATTCTCTGTGTGAATTTATGGTCAATGAAGGAACAATTCATTGGCGGATAAGTCTTGGCCGTTTTATGGCTTCCATATACCAGCTCGTATTCCACGGGCGTGTGGCTTTGCCGTGGCTAAATGGGCTGCTTTCCCTCTGCTGGCTATCCATTGCCGTCTGGCTGACGGCGCGTATGTTCTCCATCGCGGACAAGCTCCGCCTTGTACTGCTTGCCGGTGTTTTTACAGTCAACATCACGGTAACAGCGCTGGCTGCGACCTATATTCACGATATGGACTCGGACTTGTTTGGCGCGATGCTCTCCGTCTGTGCGGCGTTTCTCTGGCATCAAGGCGGACGCAAGGCGTGGCTTGGCGTACCGTTTCTTGTGCTGACGCTGGGACATTATCAGAGTATGCTCTCAGTCATGATCGCCCTTGCCATGATCGAATCCATCCTTGCACTGCTGCGGGGTAAAAAAGCTGCCGAGGTTGTACGAAAGGGCTTACAAGCTATCGCCATCATCCTTGTCGCCGGTGCTATTTACCTCATGTGTGTAAAGCTGAGTTGCCTGATTATGGACACTAATCTGTCAAATAGCGCCAACGGGCTGAGCCGTCTTTTCGCGTCAAGGGACGGCTTGTGGGATGTCCTTTGGCCGCTCCTTGTGACCTACTACTGCTGGCTTGAGGTATTTACCCATTCCTCCCGCTCTATGTATGAGATCATTTCTCTGCATATTCTGCTTGTCGTCCCAATGGCTATCGCTCTTGTTCACGCCATGCGCCAAAAATCGCTGCCCGGTATCAACAAGGCTCTCATTCTGATCCTTGGTGCGCTGCTGCCGCTGGGGATGAATATTTCTTGCGCGGTCAGCGAAAGCCATGTACACGATTTGATGCTCTACGCCGTGTGGCTTACATATCTGCTGGCGATCCTCTTGACGGACTGGTATGCCGCATCTGCCGGAGCTACAAAGAAAATGCCTCGATATTGCCGCGTTATAGCGTTTCTTGCGCTTATTCTTATCCTTGGAACAGATGTACAGACGGCGAACAGCGCCTATGTGAAAAAGGACTTGGAGCGTCAAGCCACACTCTCCCTCATCACCATTGTGAACGGTGATCTGAACGAGACGGAGGGCTATGTTGCCGGAGAGACGGGAGTTTGTCTGGTCGGAGTACCCCAAACTGGACTAAATGATATTTTTCCGTATACTTCTAGAATTACCGGCTTGGGGTATGGCTCGCCGATCAGCTGTGCCAGCTACTATGCCACCCGCTATTATCAGTTCATTCTGCAAACACCGCTTGCTATCACTGCCATCGATGTCCCAAGCGACTTCACGGAAGCCATGCCGACCTACCCGAATGAGGGCTATATACAGTGGTACGGCGATGTTCTCGTCGTAAAACTGTCTTAAAGACAGGGGCGTGACACCATGAAACTATCACTCATCGTACCCTGTTATAATGAGGAGGCGGCGCTTCCCATCTTCTACCGTGAGACTACGAAGGTCATGGAGACGCTGCCGGTGGAGTATGAGCTGCTGCTCGTCAACGACGGCTCTAAGGACGGGACACTCCAATGCATGAGACGGCTTGCTGTCACAGATACACACGTCAAATACATCTCTTTCTCCCGCAATTTTGGCAAGGAGGCCGCCATGTATGCCGGATTCTGCAATGTGGACGGCGACTATGTGGCCGTCATGGACGCAGATATGCAGGATCCGCCGTCTCTGCTGCCGGAAATGCTGAAAATCATCGAAACGGGCGAATATGACAGCGTGGCGACCCGACGGGTCAGCCGTGCCGGAGAGCCGCCCATTCGGAGCTGGTTTGCCCGCAAATTCTACCGCCTTATTAACAAAATCTCCGATGCAGATGTTGTGGATGGTGCGAGGGATTTTCGCCTGATGAAGCGCGAGATGGTAGAGGCCATCGTAGCTATGGGCGAGCAAAACCGCTTTTCCAAAGGCATTTTCGGCTGGGTCGGCTTCCGTACCTACTGGCTGCCCTATGAAAATGTGGAGCGTGTGGCCGGAGAAACAAAATGGAGCTTCTGGGGTCTGTTCAAATATGCCGTTGACGGTATCATCAACTTCTCGCAGGTCCCGCTTAGCATATCCTCATGGCTTGGTCTGATTATGACCGGCTGTTCTTTCCTTGTGCTCCTTTTCATCATCATTCGCAAGGCGGTGTTCGGCGACCCGGTCGCGGGCTGGGCATCCACCATCTGTGTCATTGTCTTTATCGGCGGCGTTCAGCTTGCGGTACTTGGTATTATGGGACAGTATATCGCCAAGACCTATATGGAAGTAAAAAAACGCCCGCACTACATCGTCGCAGAGAGCAACGACGAAAGGGTCGCACGGGTGAAATAAGGAAACGGACTTGCCATCTGCGTACTGCGGGTGGCATTTTTCTTGAAAAGCGGCGGACTGTGCGGTATAATAAACAAATCTAATGATAAAGGAACGATGTGTGATGGAAAAAAGTGCTGCGTCCCTGATCGAATATCCCTTTGACCCGAAGCTGCTTATGCGCAAGCGCAAGGCGATACGGCGCGAGCTTGCGGCACGGGATGGGCTTACGGAAAAGCATATCGCCGTGCTCGGAGGCTCGACAACGCATGACATTCTGGATATGCTGGAGCTTTTCCTGCTGGGGCAGGGCATACGCCCGACGTTCTACGAGTCGGAATACGGTAAATATTTCGAGGACGCGGTGTTTGACAACCCGACGCTCGCCGCGTTTGCGCCGGATGTGATATTTATCCACACCTCCAATCGCAATATCACCGACTGGCCACACGCGGCGGACGATGCCGCCGCCGTGCAGACGCGCCTTGACGGCCAGTACGCCCATTTTGAGGCGGTGTGGGAGGCGCTGGCGCAGCGCTATCATTGCCCCATCATCCAGAACAACTTTGAATATCCCTTCTTCCGGCTGCTCGGCAACCGCGACGCTTTTGACCCGCGTGGGCGCGTCAACTTCGTCACACGGCTCAATACGCGCCTGTACGACTACGCCCAAGGCCACGACAACTTCTTCATCAACGACATCAACTACCAGTCCTCCGACTACGGTCTCCGCGAGTGGAGCGATCCGTTCTACTGGCATATGTACAAATACGCGCTCTGCCTTGACGCTGTTCCGACGCTGGCTTTTAATGTCTCGAACATCATCAAGAGCATTTTCGGCAAAAACAAGAAGGCCTTTGCCCTTGACCTTGATAACACACTCTGGGGCGGCATTGTGGGCGACGACGGCGTGGAGGGAATTGAAATTGGACAGGACACCTCCATGGGACAGGTCTACGCCGAGTTCCAGAGCTATCTGAAAGCGCTTAAGGAGCAGGGGATACTCCTGAACATCGTGTCGAAGAACGAGCGCGACAACGCCATGGCGGGGCTGAATCACCCGCAGATGATCTTGAAGCCCGACGATTTCATTTCGATCAAGGCGAATTGGGAGCCGAAAAGCATGAATCTCGTCCAGATGGCGCAGGAGCTTACGCTGCTGCCGGAGAGCTTCGTATTCGTGGACGACAATCCCGCCGAGCGCGAGATCGTGCGGCGACAGGTGCCGGGTGCGGCTGTGCCGGAGCTTGACAAGGTGGAGCATTATATAAGCGCCATCGACCGCGCCGGTTATTTCGAGACGACCGCCGTCTCCGCCGATGATTTGAAGCGCAGCGATATGTACAAGGAAAACATCCGCCGCGCCGAGCTGCAAAGCTCCTTTGCCGATTATAGCGACTACCTCCGCTCGCTCGACATGAGCGCGGAGATAAAGCCCTTTGCGCCGGTCTATATGGCGCGTATCGCGCAGCTTACGAATAAATCCAACCAGTATAACCTCACGACCCGTCGCTGTACGCAGGAGGAGGTCGAGGCGATGGCTGCCGACGCGGACACTATCACGCTCTACGGCAAGCTGACGGATTGCTTTGGCGAC
>CAVIIB010000001.1:26578-76350 GCA_963642815.1 Oscillospiraceae bacterium
ACAACGGCGTTGTGGCGATAACAGCCGGAAAAATCGAGGGCGATACCTGTGACATCATTCTATGGCTGATGAGCTGCCGCGTGCTCAAGCGCGACATGGAGTGCGCCATGATGGACGAGCTTGTGCGCCTTTGCCGTGAAAGAGGCGTGAAAACGCTGCGTGGCTTCTACTACCCGACGGCGAAGAACGGCATGGTGCGGGAGTTTTACGGCGAGCAGGGCTTTGACAAGATAAGCGAAGCGCCGGACGGAAGCACGGTATGGACGCTCGCGCTTGACGGCTACGAAAACAAAAATCACGTTATCCGCGTGAATGAATAAGGAGATATAGACATGAGCAGAACAGAAATTTTTGAAAAGCTCACGGAGATATTTGAGGACGTGTTCGACCGCAAGGGCATTACGCTTGGCGAGACGACCACGGCCAAGGATGTGGAGGGCTGGGATTCTCTGACGCATATCGCGCTGCTGGCCGCCGTTGAGGATGAGTTCGGCATCAAATTCGACATGAAAGAGGTGCAGGGGCTCAAGGACGTCGGCGCGATGGTCAGCGCCATCGAGGCGGCGCTGTGACCGTTCACCACATCGGCTATCTCGTCAAAAAGCTTGACCGGGCGGCGGCGGATTTTGCCGCGCTGGGCTACGAGGCGCAGGGCGGGCCCTGCCGCGACGAGGGGCGGGGCGTGGACATCCTGTTTCTGCGCAAGGACGGCTACTACCGTCGAGCTTGTGAGCCCCTATACGCCGGAGTCCGTGGTGGCGGGACTCATCAAGACCTATAAAAACGCGCCGTACCATATCTGCTATGAGACGGCTGACCTTGAGCGGGAGCTTGCAGCCCTGGAGAGCGGGGGCTATACCCGCATGGGTGATCCGTCACCGGCTCCCGCCATCGGCGGGCGGCGGGTCTGCTTTCTGTATAGCCCGCGTATCGGCATGATCGAGCTATTGGAGGGCGGCGCATGAGCCTGACGACCTTTCCGTTTATCTGCTTTTTCCTCGCCTCGCTGATCCTGTATTACGCAGCGCCGCAGCGTTTTCGCTGGGGTGTGCTTTTGCTGTGCAGCGCGGCGTTTTTCCTGCTGTCGTCCACGCCGTGGACGGTCGTCTATCTCGTGGTGAGCGCCGTTTCCGCCTCACTCTGTGTGCGGGCGATACGCCGCGCTCGTGCGGTGGAGGACGCGAAAAGGGCGCGGCTTGCGCTGATCATCGGCATTGTCGTGAACGTCGGTATGCTGGCCGTCCTCAAGTATACGAATTTCTTTCTCTCCAATATCAACGCGCTGGCGGGGCTGTCGCTACAAAGGGCGGTCTTTCCCGCGCCGCTCGGTATCAGCTTCTACACCCTGCAACTCGTGGGTATGCTCCTTGACTGCTACTGGGGCATTGCCGAGCCGGAGGCAAATGTGCTCAAAACGGCGCTGTTCGTCGGCTACTGGCCGCAGCTCACCTCCGGCCCCATCGCCCGTTGGAGCGAGCTTGGCAAGCCCTTGTATGAGGGACACGCCCTCGACTGGAAAAACATCGTGTTCGGGCTGGAGCGTGTGCTCTGGGGCGCATTCAAAAAGCTCGTTATATCCGCGCCGCTCGGCGTGGTTGTGGACACGATATATGCCGACACCGCCGCCTATCCGGGGCTTTACGTCTGGCTGGCCGCCGTGCTGTTCATGTTCCAGCTCTACACCGACTTTTCCGGCTGCATGGACATCGTGCTCGGCGCGTCCGAGTGCTATGGCGTGCCGCTTCCGGAGAACTTCCGCACACCGTTTTTTGCCCGCAGTGTGCAGGAATACTGGCAGCGCTGGCACATCACGCTCAGTGCGTGGCTGCGCGACTATATCCTCTATCCCATCCTGCGCTCCGGCACATGGCGGAAGCTCACCAAGCGCATAAAGACCCGCTTTGGCAAGAAGGCGGCGCGGCAGATACCGTCCTATCTCGGTATGCTCTGCGTCTGGCTGCTCATTGGTCTGTGGCACGGCGGCGACTGGAAATATATCCTTGGCATGGGGCTGTGGTTCTGGTTCTGGATCGTGCTGGGACAGGTGTGCGAGCCGCTGGCGCGTCGCGTCAATAATGCCCTCGGCATAAGGACGGACAGCTTCTGCTGGCGCGTCTTTCAGAGCGTGAGGACGTTTATACTGGCCGCCGTGGGCAATATGTTCTTCCGGCTGCCAAGCCTCGGCGCGACCTTCCGCGCCATCGGCGAGGGCTTTTCCGTGTTCAATCCGTGGATATTCACGGACGGCTCGCTGTATACGCTCGGCCTCGGACAGAAAGAGCTGCATACGGCGCTCGGCGGGCTTTTGCTGCTGCTCGTTGTTTCGACTTTGCAGGAAAAGGAGAGTGTGCGGGCGCGTATCGCACGGCAGAATACGCTTTTCCGCTGGCTTATCATGCTGGCGCTGCTCATGGCGGTGCTGGTGTTCGGTCAGTATGGCCCCGGCTATAACGCCGCGAGCTTCATCTACGCGAATTTCTAAACAGTGTTTTTGATGTTAACAATGCTCCCTCCGTGAACAACAGTGTTTTTTCACTGCGGCTCATAGAGGGAGCATATTCATCGCATGAAAACGAGGGCGCTTGCAAGCCTATGTCGGCACTTTTTATTCGCAGAAAAGCGCCGCAACACACCTATTATACCTAATTTTTCTACGCCGGTCAATACATTCCGCGCTGCACGACTTCTTTTCGGAGCGGTGCATAGTTTTCCCGTGTGGATTCCGTACACTTTTCCCATTGTGCGGGACTTCAATCTATGCTATTCTTTAATTGCAGAGAGGGTGAGACCAATGACTTGAAAAGTCCCCCCAGCCGTTGGAGCGTGGGGAAGATGGCACCGACAATGACCTGTGATCGCCAAATGAGAGCCGTCGTGACCGGCAGAATCATCGCACTGCGGTGTTTACATATAGGAGGGGCGAGAGTTCAACAGATATGTAAGTGGTGCCATGAATCTGACGAAAGAGAGGTATACAAAAGATGTTAGATATCAAGAATGAAGGATAGCCCTTGGCTGCCACAGGAAGCAAGCAGCCAAGGGCTATCTGTATAATAGGGCGAGTGAGAGCAGCGGCAGCGCTGCTTATTCTTTTGCCCTTTGGCTACGCGGGCTTCGTCAGAGCCCCAGACGCTTGAGCAGCTCGTCGCTGGAGGAAAATCCAAGCCGAACAGCCAGTGCCGTGAGGCGCTCGCCCGTGCGGGGCGGGGTCAGACCGGCGGCGAGGTCGGCGGCGTCCAAGACGTTTCCGAGCGCCGCGCCGGTGATGGAGCCGGCGTTATGGAGCCGCTCACGGGCGGCGGGCGAGCCGGAAACAGCCGCGTCGGTGTAGCGGATGATGGCGGCCAGCGCCTCGGAGAGAAGCCCCTGTGTAAACTCGTCACAGCGCTCGTCGGTATAGGCGCAGAGGGCGCGTTTTGCCAGCGAAGCGGCATCGGCGCGTATCTGCTCGCCGCTGAGGGTCGCGGTGAAGTCCGCGTCCGTGACGGATATTTCCGGTCGAAGCGCAAAGCTCTTGATGACGAGCGGAGCGCCGCTCGCGTCCTCCAAAACGGAGAACGGGGTATTCTGGGCGCCGGTGGCAAAGTTGGACGCGACAAGGACGAGCTTTGCTTTTCCGTGGGAGACAACGGCCTCCGGGGAGGCGGCAGCCTCCGCCAGCGTCAGCGTCGGGTTTTCATAGCGCAGCCACAGCGCCTTGGCCGCAGTCATAGCCGCGCCGCCGCCGAAGCCGAGAATGGCGTCCGGCTCAAAAAGCCGAAGCTCGGACAGCGCCGCCTCGACCGTGTTCGTCGTGACTGTATGGTCAAGTGAGAAAAACTCCGCCGTGCGCAGACCGTGCTTATGCAGAAGGTCAACGATGTCACAGACCGCGCCGCTGCGGTAGAGGGCAGCATCCGTCACCAGATACACCCGGCGGCAGCCGTACACCTCCGGCAGCTCACGCAGCGCCACGCCCAACGCCCCGGTGCGGAAGTATACCTTGCGCGGCAGGTTCAGCATATGCTTCATAATCACAAATCTTCCTTTCCGACCGGGAAACGCCCGAAAGCGCTTCCCGGTGTGGCTGTTTATCAGATGAAGCCGCCGACCTTGTCAACGCCGATCTCGGCGGAGAGACCCAGAGGATAGGCCGCGTGTGTATCGGTGGGCAGCGTGACCTCGACCTCCAGCTTGTCGCCATAGAGCTCGGTGTACTTCGCGTCGCCGTAGAACGCCTTGAGATAGCAGGCCTTCAGCTCGCCAATGGTGGGGTAGACGGGGTTGCAGCCGGTGCAGGCATCGTGGAACGCCCACTCGGACATCTGGTCGACGGCGGCAAGGAATTCCTTCTCCCACTCCTCGGCGCTCTTTTCGGGGTGCGCGAGGCAGAGGTAGTCGCAGATGGTTTCGGGAATATCGACATCCTTCTTGAGCTGCTCGGTCGCACGGATCCAGTTCTCAAAGGTCTCCTCGTCCGTCTTGCCCTTGACACCGATGAGTTCACCAAGCTCGACATAGCGCTCAAACGCCTGCGGGTATTTGTACTGGGAGAAGGTGCCCATGTGGTAGGGATGACGCTGCGCGTTGAAGCGGCAGACATAGGGGAACAGTAGGGCATTGGCCGTGCCGTGGGGGATGTGGAACCAGCCGCCGAGCTTGTGGGACAGGGAGTGGTTGATACCGAGGAAAGCGTTGGCAAAGGCGATACCGGCCAGCGCGGAGGCGTCCGCCATCTTCTCACGGGCAACGGGGTCGGGCTTCGCGTCCTTGAACGCGGAGCGGTACGCTCTCGGCAGATAGTCAAAGACCATGCGGGTCGCGTCCCGGCAGAAGCCGTTGGTGTACTCGGTGGCGAAGGTGGAGACATAGGCCTCGACCGCATGGGTCAGCACATCGTAGCCGGAGGCCTGCGTCGCACGAGGCGGCAGGGACATCATGTTGTCCGCGTCGATGATGGCCATCTCCGGCATCATCTCATAGCCGACAAGAGGCCACTTCATGCCGGTGTTGGCATCGGAGATGATGGTGAACGGGGTACACTCGGAGCCGGTACCCGCCGTGGTGGGAATGCAGACGAGCTTCGCTTTCTTGCCCATCTGGGGGAAGAAGCGGATACGCTTGCGGATGTCGAGGAAGATGGTGGCCATGTCGAGGAAGGCTTCGTCGGGATTCTCGTACATGATCCACATGATCTTCGCGGTGTCGATGGCGGAGCCGCCGCCGACGGCGATGATGACATCCGGCTCAAACTCGTTCATCTTGGGCAGACCCTTCATCGCGTCTTGGATCTGCGGGTCAACGCGGATGTCGAAGAATTCGGCGGTCTCAATGCCCATGTCGCGAAGCTGGTTGATGATGGCATCGCAAGCACCGAGCTGGTACAGCGTGGAGTCGGTGATGATGAAGGCACGCTTGAAGTTGTAGACCTCCTTCATCTCCTTGAGGGCGACGGGGGTGCAGCCGGTCTTGTGGTAGACCTTCTTGGGAAGCTGAAGCCAGAGCATATTCTCCTTACGCATGGTGAGCGTCTTGATGTCGAGAAGCTGCTCATAGTTGGTGTTACCCATATAGGCAGAGTTGCCGACAGCGCCCGGTCCAAGCGTCAGGGACGGCGCGATGTTGAAGTTGTAGAGGTCGCCCAGACCGCCGAAGGCGGAGGGCTGGTTGATGATGATACGACCGGCCTTCATCTTCATGGCGAAGCGGTTGATCTTGTCCTCCTCGGTGGGGTCGACATAGAGCGCGGCAGAGTGACCGGCACCGCCCTCCAGCACCATCTTGTAGCACATATCAAAGGCCTCGTCCAGCGTTTCGGCCTTGAACATACCGAGCAGGGTGGTGAGCTTCTCGTTCGCCCAAGGGTTGTCGTGGGAGGTGTCGTTCGTCTCGTAGATAAGCACCTTCGTGTCGTAGGGGACTTCAAAGCCGGCCATCTCCGCGAGGTGGACAGCGGTCTGACCGACGGCGGGCGGGTTGACACCGTGGGTCTTGGCGTTGAAGAAAACACCGGCGACCTTCTCGGCCTGCTCATCGTTGAGGAAGTAACAGCGGGCATCCTTCAGCAGTGCCTTCACCTCGTCATAGACGCTGGCGAGGACGGTGATATGCTGCTCGGAGGCGCAGATCATGCCGTTGTCGAAGGTCTTGGAGTGGATGATGGATTCCACGGCCATGCGCAGGTCGGCGGTCTCGTCGATGACGACGTTGCAGTTGCCGGGGCCGACGCCAACGGCGGGTGTGCCGGAGGAGTAGGCCGCATTCACCATGCCGGCGCCGCCGGTGGCCATGATGAAATCGACGCGCTGCATGAGGACGGGGGAGATCTCCAGCGTCGGGGTGGCGATCCAGCTGATGACGTGGGGCGGCATACCGGCCTCGATCGCGGCGTTACGCATGATACGGGCGGCGGCAATGGAGCACTGCACGGCACGGGGGTGCGGGGAGAGAATGATCGCGTTGCGGGTCTTGAGCGCGAGCAGGATCTTATAGATGGTCGTCGAGGTGGGGTTCGTCGTCGGCGTGATGGCGGCGATAACGCCCTTCGGCGAAGCGATACGCTTCGTGCCGAACGCCTTGTTTTCCTCGATAATGCCGCAGGTCTTGGCATGGCGCATATAGTTCCAGATATGCTCGGAGGCATACTGGTTCTTCGTCACCTTGTCCACCATGATACCGTAGCCCGTTTCCTCGACAGCCATTTTGGCGAGGGGGATGCGCATTTTGGAGACGGCGGTGGCGGCCTTTTCGCAGATCGCATCGACTTGCTCCTGTGTGAAGGTCGCGTACCGCTCCTGATCGGCGCGGATGATTGGCATCGCGTCCTCAAGGGACTGCACGGAGTTGATGAGAAGCTCTTGCATTCGTGTAATTCCTTTCTCTCTTTTACAAAGGTTATTTTTTGTGTCATAATTCACAACAGGAGGATATGTTATGAACGGATTTTTGTCAACAATAGTTTAGTTTCTGACAATTTTCCCTGCAAAGTCGCTTTTTGCCGGTGAAACAGAGCGTAAGCATTATCGTCATCGTATAGCTTGAATTATGCTGCTCCTTGTGATAAAATTGTTTTTGACACTTATGCCAAGAAAATGAGAGGGTGGACGCTTTTTTGGACGCGATAACACAGCTCCTGACCGTGCCGCTCGGTGCGTTGACGGCACTTTGCTATGCGCTTTTGCATAACTATGTTCTGGCGATACTCCTGTTCACACTGCTGACGCGCATCATTTTGCTTCCGGTCAATGTCTGGGTACAGAAAAACAGCATTAAGGTCGTGGAGCTTCAGCCGGACATCAACCGTATCAAGCTCCGCTACTTCGGTGACCATGACCGTATCAATGAGGAGACGGCGGCGCTCTACAAGGCGCGGAAATACCATCCCTCGGCGAGCGTCATCCCGCTTGTTATCCAGCTTATCCTGCTTATGGGCGTTATCGCGGTCGTCCGCGAGCCGGAAACGGCGGGCATGACGGCGGCGGATATGCTGTGCTGGGGCATTGACTTCTACCGTATTCCCAGCGAGACGGGCGGCTGGTATCTGCTTTTCCCGCTTATTGCGGCGGCGGGCTCGCTCCTGCTGTGCGTGGCGGAAAACGCCGACCAAGTGCTGCAGGCCGAGGCAAGCAAGCTCAACAAATACGGTATGCTCGCGCTGTCCGTCGGGCTGTCCCTGTATCTTGGCATTTTTGTACGGGCAGGCGTTGCGTTGTACTGGACGATCGGCAATCTGCTCGCAGTTGCACAGATATATCTGCTCAACTGGTGGATCGACCCGAAAAAGCACATCGACTACGCTGCGCTGGAGGAGAGCCGCAAGGAGCTGGCCGCGCTGGAGGCGCTTGGTGCAGGGGACAGCCGCGAGGCAAAGCGGCGTGAGAGAGCCGACTATAAGCGCTTCTTCTCCGTCGCGAACAAGCACCTCGTTTTCTATTCCGAGGGAAGCGGCTTTTATAAGTATTATCAAGGCGTGATCGAGTGGCTGCTGGCGCACTCCAACGTCATTATCCATTACGTCACCAGCGACATGGACGACCAAATCTTCGCGCTGGCGGCGGAGCAGCCGCGTATCAAGCCCTATTACATCGGTCAGAAGCGGCTCATTACACTGTTCATGCGTATGGATGCCGACCTTGTTGTGATGACGACACCCGACTTGGAGAACTATTTCCTCAAGCGGAGCTATGTGCGGCGGGATGTTGAATACATCTACATCGACCACGGTCTTGGCAGTGACAATATGCTCCTGCGCGAGGCTGCACTTGACCACTTTGACACCGTGTTTTGCTGTGGTGAGCATATTGTGCGTGAGGTCGAGGCGATGGACGCGCTGCGCGGCATCGACCCGCCGCAACGGACGGTGCAGGTCGGCTTCCCCTATCTTGACGCACTGACAGCCATGTATGAGGCTATGCCGAAGACGGACAAGCCGAAGAAGCAGGTGCTGATCGCGCCGTCGCACCAGCCGGACAACATTCTGGAAAGCTGCATTGACGATATGCTGGAGGCGCTGCTGCCGCTGGGCTGCCACATCATCGTGCGTCCGCACCCGCAGGCGCTGCGGCGCACACCGGCGGTCATCGAGGCGCTGAAATCCAAGTGGGGAGGCTATCCGCCGGACACCTTGGAGATACAGACCGATTTCTCCTCTAACGACACGGTGTATGAGTCCGACCTACTCATCACGGACTGGTCCGGCATTGCTTACGAGTTCAGCTTTGCCACCGAAAAGCCGTCTCTGTTTATCAACACGACCATGAAGGTCATCAATCCCAACTGGAAAGCCATCGACGTTGAGCCGGTGGACTTCCGTCTGCGTCGAGAGCTTGGCGCGGAGCTTGCGCCGGAGGCAATGGAACAGCTTGCACCGACGGTGGAGGAGCTGCTGGGCAAGCCGGAGAAGTACGCGGCGCAGATCGCACGGCTCAAGGCGGAGACGCTGTATAACCTCGGCAACTCGGCACGGGTGGCCGGAAAATACATCCTCGCGGAGATACGCGAGAAAACCGAGAAAAGGAAGGGAACACAATCATGAAACTGCTTTCAAAGCTGCTCACGGTCACAGGAATTTCCATGTTCTTCATCATGAACGCCTACGCCTACATCGACCCCTCGGTCATGACCCTGATGACACAGGTCGTGGCCGGCGTTATCGTCGCCGTCGGCGCGGTGGTCGGCATTGTATGGAGCCGTATCAAGAAAAAGGCCAAGGAAAAGCTCAACATCGACTTGGAGAAGCCGAAGGAAGTGGAGGGCGATGTCGAGGAGTACGACGACTGATCGCCACTATTAAGAGAGGGGAGGCAATGCTATGCAGCAAAGCCCCTTAACGGACCCGCGCCTCCGCGCCGGTCTTGCCCGCTTGATGGAGTGCACCGAGGAGGAGCTGTCTGACTTCCGTGTCTTGAAAAAGGGCATGACGAACCATTCCTATACCTTCCGTTGCCGTGGGGACGGCTATATTCTGCGCGTTCCCGGCGAGGGAACAGACCGCATGATCGACCGAGCGGGAGAGGCGGCGGTGTATCACGCGCTGCACGGGCTTGGTATATGTGACGATGTGGCGCATATCGACCCGCAGAGTGGTCTGAAAATATCGCGCTTTTACCCGAATGCCCGCGTATGCGACCCGCTGGACGCGGCGGATGTGCGGGCGTGTATGGAGCGGCTGCGCCGTTTTCACTCGCTGCGCCTGACCGCACCGCGTGTATTCGACATCTTCGGTCAGCTCGAATTCTATGAATCGCTCTGGGAGGGGAAGCCCTCCGTCTATCCCGATTATGCGGAGACGAAGCGGCGGGTGCTGTCCCTGCGCCCCATTATCGACGCGCAGGAGAAGGATTGTATTCTCTCGCATATCGACGCTGTGCCGGACAATTTCTTGTTCATCGGCGATGGGGATATTCGCCTCATCGACTGGGAATATGCCGGTATGCAGGACCCCCATGTGGATGTCGCCATGTTCGGTATTTATGCGTTGTACGACCGCGCCCAAATGGACGCGCTTATCGACTGCTATTTTGAGGGCGGCTGCCCCGCAGAGCTGCGGACGAAAATTTATTGCTATATCGCCGCCTGCGGACTGCTTTGGAGCAACTGGTGTGAGTATAAAAAGCAGCTCGGCGTGGACTTTGGCGAGTATGCGCTGCGGCAGTACCGCTATGCCGCGGAGTATTACACGGCGGCCATGGAACGGCTTTCAACACAGATGGGGCGACCCATCGGATAAACGAGGTGCATATGGATAAGAAAAAGACGCGGCGGATCGACCCAGCGACCACCATTATCCCCATGACCATCATCGTTCTGCTGTTTGTTTTCTTTATTGTTGACCCCGCTGGCTCGACCACCGTGCTTGGCGCGATACGGGGCTTCCTCGGCGACGAGCTGGGGCTTTATTATCTCATTGTCGGTCTTGGGATTCTCATAACGGCGCTGTATATCGCGTTCTCTGATATTGGAAAAATCACACTCGGCAAGCCGGGAGAGAAGCCGAAATACAGCTTCTTCACATGGGGCTCCATGCTCTTTACGGCAGGGCTTGCGGCGGATATTCTGTTCTATTCTTTCTGTGAGTGGATACTCTACGCCAACGAGCCGCACCTCGCGGAGCTCGGCTCTATTCAGGACTGGGCCTCCACCATCCCGCTATTCCACTGGGGACCGGTCGTGTGGAGCTTCTATGCCGTGCTGGCGGCCTGCTTTGGCTTCATGCTCCATGTACGCGGTGTGAAGAAGCAGAAATACTCGGAGGCCTGCCGCCCCATCCTTGGTGCGCAGACCGATAAGCTGCCCGGAAAGCTCATCGACATTCTGGCCGTTATCGCGCTGATCGCCGGTACGGCAACGACCTTCAGCTTGGCCACGCCGCTGCTGTCTACCTCGCTTACCGCGCTGCTCGGTGTACCGGATTCCAAGTGGCTCACCATCGCTATCCTTGTCGTTATTTGCATGGTCTACACCATTGCCGTCCTGCGCGGCATGAAGGGTGTCAGCTTTTTGGCACACGCCTGTATGTACGTTTTCTTCGCGCTGCTGGCCTACGTCCTCCTGTTCGGCGGCGAGGTCGTCTATATCCTTGAAACGGGCTTCAGCGCCATTGGCAATATGCTACAAAATTTCATCGGTCTTGCGACATGGACGGACGCACTGCGCAGCTCAAGCTTCCCGCAGAACTGGACGATATTCTACTGGGCGTACTGGCTGGTATGGTGCGTCGCGTCGCCATTTTTCATGGGAAGCATTTCCCGTGGTCGCACGGTGCGGCAGGTCATACTCGGCGCTATGATATTCGGTATCAGCTCGACTTATATCTCCTTCATCATCCTCGGCAACTACAGCCTCGGTCTTCAGACCCACGGGGTCATGGACGTGATGGGACTGTATGCCGAGAGCGGCGACCTTTACCAGACCATCCTCGCCGTCATACGGACGCTTCCCGCGCCGGAGCTTGTACTCGTGCTGCTCATCGTCTCCATGATCGCGTTTTACGCGACCAGCTTCGACTCCATCACGCTTGTCGCCTCGGCCTATTCCTACCGCGAGATCGGGGAGGACGAGCCTGCGGGCAAGGGCATGATACTGTTTTGGGCGGTGCTGCTCATTCTGCTGCCCATTGCGCTCATATTCAGCGACAGCAGCATGAACAATCTCCAAACCGTCTCCATTATCGCGGCCTTTCCCATCGGCATTGTCATCGCGCTCATCATCGCGAGCTTCATCAAGGACGCCCGCAAATACAGCCGCGGCGAATAGCACCATGCACGTCTTCGGCGGTCAGAGTAAGACCGCCGAATTTTTAATTTACAAGCAAACGCGGATATGCTACAATCGCATATTGCATGATAAAAGAAGTAAGGAGCGTTATATGAAAGCGATCGTAACGGTTTTGGGCAAGGATCGCGTCGGCATTATCGCCGCCGTGTGTACCCGTCTTGCCGCCGACAATGTGAATATCCTCGACATCAGCCAGACCATCCTGCAAGGGAATTTCACGATGGTGATGGCGGTGGAGCTTCCGGCGCAGGGCAAGAGCTTTGCCGCGCTGGGGGACGGCTTGGAGCAGCTTGGGCAGGAGATGGGGCTTTCCATCCGTATGCAGCGTCAGGACATCTTTGACGCGATGTACACCCTGTAACGGAGGCGCATGATGCTCAACCAGAGGGAGATTTTAGACACGCTCGACATGATCGACCGGCAGCACCTCGATATACGCACCATCACCATGGGCATATCGCTGCTCGACTGCTGCGATGCCGATGCGGCGAGCGCTTGCCGGAAGATATACGACAAAATATGCCGCTCGGCGGAGCGGCTCGTTGCCACGGGCGAGGATATTGAGCGCGAGTTCGGTATTCCCATCGTCAACAAGCGCATTTCCGTCACGCCGATGGCGCTGGTGGCCGGTGCGAGCGAGGCGGAGAGCTATGTCCCGTTTGCGCAGACAATGGACAGAGCCGCCGCGACCTGCGGTGTGGACTTTATCGGTGGCTTCTCGGCGCTTGTGCAAAAGGGCATGACGCGGGCGGACGAACGCCTCATCCGCTCTATCCCGGAGGCGCTTGCGCAGACGAAGCTCGTCTGCTCGTCCATCAATGTCGGCTCTACGCGCAGCGGTATCAACATGGACGCGGTGGCGCTCATGGGGCGCATTATCAAGCAGACGGCGGAGCATACCGCCGCACAGGACGGTCTTGGCTGCGCCAAGCTGGTCGTGTTCTGCAACGCGGTGGAGGATAACCCCTTTATGGCGGGCGCGTTCCACGGCGTTGGAGAGGCGGAGAAGGTCATCAACGTGGGCGTGTCGGGTCCCGGCGTCGTCCACACGGCGTTGCAGGCGGTCAAGGGTGAGCGCTTTGACGTGGTGGCGGAAACGGTGAAAAAGACCGCGTTCCGCGTCACACGCATGGGACAGCTCGTGGCGCAGGAGGCCAGCCGCCGCTTGGATACGCCTTTCGGAATCGTTGACCTCAGCCTTGCGCCGACCCCCGCCGTGGGCGACAGCGTGGCGCGTATTCTGGAGGAAATGGGACTGGAGCGCTGCGGCACACATGGCACGACGGCGGCGCTTGCCCTGCTCAACGACGCGGTGAAAAAGGGCGGCGTGATGGCCTCCTCCTCGGTGGGTGGGCTTTCCGGCGCGTTTATTCCGGTCAGTGAGGACGAGGGCATGATTGCGGCGGCGCGTTCCGGCGAGCTTTGCATTGACAAGCTCGAGGCCATGACCTGCGTCTGCTCCGTCGGTCTTGACATGATCGCCATTCCGGGCGATACCCCGGCGGAGACGATAGCGGCCATGATCGCGGACGAGGCGGCCATCGGCATGATCAACAACAAGACCACCGCCGTGCGCGTCCTGCCTACACCGGGCAAAAGGGTGGGGGACACCATCGAGATGGGCGGTCTGCTCGGCAGTGCGCCGGTCATGGCGGTGCATTCCGCGTCCAGCGCCGACTTCATCGCCCGTGGCGGTCACATCCCCGCACCCCTGCACAGTCTGAAAAACTGATAAACACTCATATAGGCGCAAAAAACTGCACGGCGGAGATCCGCCGTGCAGCGTTTTTATGGGGGGGTGTGGACTAGATTTATATGGGGGTGCTTAAATTGAACTGTCATAGAGCGCTGCTTTGTACACAGATATGGCAAGTCAGGTTCGCCCGCGGGTGCGGGCGTAAATTCAAAAAAGCCTTGCCGAAGCAAGACTTTTTTGAATTATGCCGGACGAATTCACTTCGTCCGAGCAGATTAAATCAGAACTCACCGGTGCCGATGTAGTCGTTGACGTTGTCGGCGTTGATGTAGATGAGGTCGGTGTAGTGGTAGTACTCGGTGGAGCCGTTGGTGAAGTACTCATACATGGCGACGCAGGTCTCCGCAGCGATGTCGTCGGCGCGGTTCATGACCGTGAGCTCCATCTTGCCGTCGGCGACAGCCTGGATGGCATCGTTCTGGCCGGTGAAGGAGTAGACCTTGATCTGGTCGGTAAGACCGGCTTCCTCGATGGCGGCGACAGCACCCATGGTGAGGTCGTCGTCATAGCCGATGACGATGTTGATCTTGTCGCCGTCAGCGGTGATGTGGTTTTCCATGAAGGCCTTGGCGTCGGTACGGCTGGAGTAGGCGTAGTCAGCCTCAAGCAGGGTGTAGTTGGTGTCGGCAACACCGGCATTGAAGCCGGCCTCGCGGAGCTGGTAGTCCTTCAGGAAGGGCACGCCGGAGATCTGGACAACCGTGCAGCCGGCGTCGGCGCCGTTGTCCTCAACGACATACTTGGCGATGTCGACAAAGGCCTGCTCCTGGTCGGGGCCGATGCAGGCGGTCGTGTACTCGCGGCCAGCCTCATCCACGTCCAGAGCGCAGAGGAACAGGGGAACGCCCTCCTCGCTGCAGCGCTTGGCAACGTCGACCATGGCGGTGGGGTCGCCGCCGAAGACGCAGAGCGCGTCAACATGAGCGTCGATCATCTGGTTGCAGTAGGTGGTCACGTCGTCGGGGTTGGTCTGGGCATCGAGAGCCTTGACCGTCGCGCCGCATTCCTCAGCCATGCGCTGAAGCTCCGTGCCGACACGACCGCCCCAAGGGGCAGAGGAGTTGATGGTGACGTAGCCGATGGTCTTGCCGGAGAGGTCAACGCCGGAGATGTCGACGTTGCAGCCGGTCTGAGCGCCGGTGGCACCGGCAGCGCCGGACTGACCAGCGGCAGGCTCCTCGGCGGCGGGCTCTTCAGCCTCCGCCTCGGCAGTTGTCTGCTCGGCGGTGGCTTCGGTGGTGGCGGTGTCCTTGGTCTCGGTCGTGGTCTCGGAGCTGCCGCAGGCGGCCAGAGCGAGCACCATGACGAGCGCAAGGAGCAGTGCAAGAAGTTTGTTGAGTTTCATGCTTTTTCGATTCCTTTCAAAAAATTCTATGATAGTCTGCAATGCAGCTTATCAACGTGTTAGTCGACCGCCTTGTTGCTCGTGAAGCGGTCAATGATGAGGACGACGATCAGCAGTATGCCGGTGATGAGGTTGACCATCGAGGCGCTGAGAAAGAGGGAGGTCATGATCTGCGAGATGGCACGCATGATGAGAACGCCGAGGACAACATGGATGGCGCTGCCCTTGCCGCCCGTCATTTTGATACCGCCGATAACGCAGCAGCTGATGGTCAATGTGGCAAGGCTGTTGCCCTGCGTGTAGATGGCGTAGCCCGCGCTCGACACCATGAAGAAGCCGCTGACAGCGGAGAGTATACCACAAAGGATATAGGCCGTCCAGACGGTTTTTTTCACGCTGATACCGGCAAAGGCGGCGGCCTCCGGGTTATCGCCGACGACATAGAGCGCGTTGCCGAAGCGGGTCTTATACATCCACAGAAACACGGCGGCGACGATGACCACAAAGATGATCAGCGTCGGTGTCAGCCACTTCATCCCGCCGATGCTCGTCTGTGCGGCGAGCTTCACGATGTTGGCATCCTCCGGCGGGAAGGAGCTCTTGGCATAGTAGAACACCGCGCCTTGGAAGGCGTAGTTTGCGGCGATGGTCGCGATGAGCGAGGGAACGCCGATCTTGGCAATGAAGAAGCCGTTGATGACACCGGTGATAACGCCGGAGAGGATGGCGGACAGAATACCGACCACCAGAGAGAGGACGGGGTCGCCCGAAGCCTGATAGACGGCGTTGAAGCCGAGAACGGAGGCGACACCGGCGAGACCGGCTTGGAATCCGGCGGAGAGGTCGATGTTGCCGGTTATCATGACGATGCCGAGACCGAGGCAGACGGGGCCGTACATCGCCGTGTAGCGCAGGACGTTATAGAAGCTGTTTTTGTAGCTGTCTATAAAGATGAATGCGACCAGCAGCACAACGGTGAGGATAAGAACAGCGTTATTATCCTTGATACGGCGCATATTGCGGGTTTTCCGCATCTGCTCCAGATTCATTTTTTCTTCCATAGCTTGACCTCCTTACCCTTGAGAACATCGAGGGACAGTGCGAACAGCATGATAAGACCCATGACGACCCATTGCAGATACTGCGACAGGTTGAGGCTGGTGAAGCCGGCGGACAGAACGCCATAGAACATAATACCGACGACCGTACCCCAGACAGAGCCCTTGCCACCGTTGATGGCGCAGCCGCCGAGCACGACGCAGAGGATGACCTCCATTTCCTTGCCGGAGGCGGCCTGCGGGTTGGAGCTTAGAGAGTTCGCCATCATAATGACAGCGGACAGACCGACGCAAGCGCCGGTGATGACGTAGGCGATGGTAATGCTGCGCTTATAGCGTATGCCGGAGAAGCGGGCGACGATGGGGTTCGCGCCGATGGCGTAGAGCTGCTGACCATAGACCGTGCGGCTTAGCAGCAGACCGAGCACGACAGCCACGAGCACAAACCAGACGATGAGGATGTGGATGGGACCGAAGCTCGCCTTGCCGAGCGCTTGGAACGCCGCGCTACAGCTCGACGGGATGACGAGGACTGTACCGGCGGAGACGATGAGCGCCAGCGCACTGTAGATGGAGCTTGCGCCGAGCGTTGTGATGAAGCTGTTGAGGCGCAGATAGTTGACCAGAGCGCCGTTGAACAGACCGCAGAGAGCGCCGAGACCGATGGTTAGAACGAGTGTGACGACCATGTTGTCGGTGTTCATCATGATGATGGCACAGAAGCTGCAGAGGAAGGTCAGCATATTGCCGACGGAGAGGTCGATGTTGCCGGTGAGCATGACGAGCGTCAGACCAAAGGCGATAATGCCGATGTAGACGTTCTGGCGCAGTATCATCATGAGGTTGCTGGGGGTCATGAAGATAAGACCGCTGCTGCCGGGGGTGCGGAGCTGGAGAATGATCTCAAAGAGGACGATGGCCGCGACAAGTCCCAGAATGACGGTCGAGGCGTCGAGAGAGAGGAACTTTTTCCAGTAGTAGGAGAGACCCTTCTTCTCCGTGGTCGCTTCATTCATTGACAGCCGCCTCCTTTCCAATCTGGGTCGGGCTTTTGAAGCTGCCGCCAAGGGCTTTCGTGAGTATCTCCTCACGGGTCAGGGACGGCGTAATGTCGAGCTGGGCGGTCTTTTTGCCCTCGAAGATGGTCACGACGCTGTCACACACGCCCATGATCTCCTCGACCTCGCTCGATACAACGATGATGGCCATGCCCTTTTTGGCAAGGTCGGACAAAAGACCGTAAATCTCGGACTTAGAGCCGACGTCAATGCCGCGGGTCGGCTCGTCCACGATCAGCACCTTTGGGTCCATCATCAGCCACTTGGCCACAACGACCTTCTGCTGGTTGCCGCCGGAGAGATTGCCGACAAGCTGGCGCAGCCCCGGCGTTTTGATGGAGATGGCCTTGACGTATTCCTCGGCAGCTTTGCGCTGGGCGGCACGGTCAACAAAGCCGAGACGCGCCAAGAACGGCAGACGCACGAGGGTCATATTCAGCAGGATGGACAGCCGGAGGGCAAGACCCTCCTTCTTTCGGTCCTCCGTGCAGAAGCCGATACCGGCGCGGATGGCCTTGACCGGATCACCGCCGTGGAGCCTTTTGCCGTCGACGATGACCTCACCGGCGTCGTATTTGTCGACGCCGAATATGGCACGCATAATCTCGCTGCGTCCCGCGCCGACCAGACCGAAGAAGCCCACGACCTCGCCCTTGCGGACGGAGAAGGACACGTCCTCAAAAACACCCTTGCGCGTGAGGTTCTTGACCTCAAGCATGGTGTCCGTGATCTCGGCAGGCTCCTTCAGATAGAGGTTTTCGAGCGGACGACCGATCATGCTGGCGACAAGCTGCTCCTGCGTGAACTCGCTCTTGTTCTTGCTCACGATGTTCTGACCGTCGCGGATGACCGTGATACGGTCGGCAAGCTCCATGACCTCGTCGAGCTTGTGGCTGATGTAGACGATGGCGACGTTATCGTCGCGGAGCATTTTGATGAGCTTGAACAGCGTTTCCGTCTCCGCCTCAGACAGGGAGGAGGTCGGCTCGTCCATGATGATGAGCTTGGCGCGGCGGGTCAGGGCGCGTCCTATTTCGATCATCTGCTGCTGACCGACGGAGAGGTCTCCGGCGGGCATATGGGGGTCAAGATGCAGCCCTATGTAGTCGTTGAGTATCTCCGCCGTGTCATGGTAGAGCTTTTTCAGATCGAGAACATCACCGTGCTTGCAGGGGAGGTTGCCGAGAAAGACGTTCTTGGCAAGGTCAAGCTGCGGCGCGATGGTCAGCTCCTGATAGATGCAGGCAATGCCATGCTGCATAGCGTCGCTGGTGGAGGAGAAGTGGACGGTCTCGCCGTTCACCAGAATCTCACCGCTGTCCGCCGTATGTGCGCCGGTAATGACCTTGATCAGCGTGGATTTTCCCGCGCCGTTTTCTCCGCAGAGGGCGTGAACCTCGCCGGGGTAGACGTCAAAGCTGACGTCCGAGAGCGCGATCACGCCGGGGAAGGTCTTGGTGATGTGCTTTAACTCGATCAGGGGCGTTCCTTTTTCGCCCATGAGATCACCTCGCTGTTTCTAAAGAGAGTGTGCCGCCGGAAAGACGGCTTATAACAATGTAAATATAGCACTAAAACAGACGTTTTTCAATCCGTTTTTTGTACGTTATTTAAAAAACAAGCCGCTATCTACAAGGCGACAAAATCATGGTGTAAGCTCGATAATCTGCTTGCCTGTCCGCATGGCGTAGAGCATGGTGCTTTGCGTACCGCCCGCATCGCCGCCGTATACGGCGATAAGCACGTCCGCGTGGTCGACCATATAGCGGTTGCGATCCATCATGCAGTCCGGCGTATAACTGTGGTGCAGCACCGTCCGCGTGTCACATTCCTCCGCCAGACGGAAATAGCGCTGGCGGGCGGGTGCGTCCCAGCGCTCCGACTGTCCCTCGTAGGGTATGGCGGCCTCCAGCGTAATGTCCGATCTCTCGGCGCGAAGCGCGACGACGGCCTCACCAAAATAGAGGTCGCAGCCGGTCGCCATCCCGCAGATAAAGTGGCGGCAGCCGCTTTCATATAATGAGAGGAGAATGTCCGAAAGACGCTGCTTGAGCGCAAGGCAGCGCGGGTCGCTCTCGTCATAGCCCCACGGGAGCTTTTCGGCGCGGTGGCCGGTGAGGCAGCAGCTTTTGACGGTGAGTTCCATAAAAATGCTCCGTTTCAAGATAATTTTTATTGCATTTGACGTTCGACGTGGTATAATAAAAGAGTCTTCAGGGCGGGGTGAAAGTCCCCACCGGCGGTAAAGCCCGCGAGCGCGAAAGCGTTGAGCCGTTGAAACTACGGCGCCGACAGTGAAAGTCTGGATGGAAGAAGGCGACGGCTTTTGCCGTTTGTCGCGTTGCGCCCGGAGTATGTCCGGGTGCTTTTTTATTGTACAGGAGGTTTCCCATGAACACAAGAAAAATCACATCCATGGCGGCACTGGCCGCTCTTTCCGTGGTGCTGGTGGCGCTTGTCCATATTCCCATGCCCGCGCCTATCTCGTTCCTCGAATATGACCCGGCGGATATTCCCATCCTCATCTGCGGCTTCGCCTTTGGACCGGTGGCAGGGCTTGTCGTGACGCTCATCGCCGCGCTCATACAGGGTCTTACCGTGAGCGCCCAGAGCGGCATATACGGCATTATTATGCACATCCTCGCCACGGGCGCGTATACGCTCACCTCGGCGACCATCTACACCCACAGCAAGAGCAAGAAAACGGCGGCGCTCTCGCTTGTCATCGGCTCGCTCGTCATGGCGGCGGTCATGTTCGGCGCGAATCTGCTCGTCACGCCGTATTTCATGCTGGGCGCGGTCAATGCCCAGACGGTCGGAACGGTGCTCTCGCTCATGCCGTACATTCTCGCCTTTAACTTCGGCAAGGCGCTGCTAAACGGTCTTGTCACCTTCCTTGTCTACAAGCGCGTCTCGCCGCTGCTGCACTGGGAGAAGAAAAGCAGCATGAGCGCCGCATAAACGGCATAAGCCCGGAAGACACACCACGCCCCATCCACGCACGGATGGGGCGTTTTCTCTGCCTTGCCAGCGGCGATGGGATGGGGTATAATGGGCAAAAAACGGAGGGAGGCGTGACAGATGTACAAGCTGCTGCTGGTGGAGGACGACGCGGGTATCGCCATGTCGGTGCAGGCGCTGGCGGAGGCGTGGGGCTTTTCGGTGTGTATCCCGCCGGATCTCCGCCATGTCATGGAGGCGTTTGACCGCTTTGAGCCGCATATCGTGCTGCTTGACATCAAGCTCCCGTTTTATGACGGCTATCACTGGTGCCGCGAGATACGGCAGAGAGGGCGCACACCCATCATCTTCATCTCCTCGGCCTCCGACAGCATGAACATCGTCATGGCCGTGAACATGGGCGCGGACGATTTTATTGCCAAGCCCTTTGACGGCTCCGTGCTGATGGCGAAGATACAGGCGCTGCTCCGCCGCAGCTACGATTTTGCGGAGGCTGCGCCGACGCTCTGCTGTGGGGATGTGGTGCTCGACACCGGCGAGCAATCGCTGCTGTATCATGGCGAGCGCCTGACCCTAACGAAGAACGAATACCGCATACTTCTCAGCCTCATGGAGAACAAGGGGCGCGTCGTCAGCCGTGAGCGGCTCATGGAGCGGCTGTGGCAGACGGACAGCTTTGTGGACGAAAACACGCTGACGGTCAATGTGAATCGTCTGCGGAAAAAGCTCGGCACGCTGGGGCTGTCCGACCTCATCGTCACGCGCATCGGCGCGGGCTATATCATCGGACAGGAGGGCGAATGAAAGATTATCTCCGGCTGCGGCGGCGCTATCTGTGGCTGCTGGCACTGATGGCCGTTATTTTCGCCGTGTGCTTCTATCTCTACCGCCTGCCGCTGGCGGCTGTCCTCTATCCGACGGGGCTGTCCCTGCTGGCGGGCGTAATTGCGCTGGTGCTCGACTATCTCCGTGTTCGGAAAAAGCATGAACGGCTGCGCCGGCTTGCCACGCTTCCCTGTGACGAGATGGGGGCGCTTCCGCCCGCCGAGAGCGTCATTGAGGAGGATTATCAAGCGCTTGCTAATGCGCTGCGTGAGGAGAATAAGGCGCTGACCGCCGCCTCAACGCGCCGCATGGACGAGATGATGGACTATTACAGCACATGGGCGCACCAGATAAAAACGCCCATCTCTGCCATGCGCCTTTACTTGCAGCCGGTGGACTCCGAGCTTGGGCGCAGCCTGTCCGGCGAGCTGCTGCGCATCGAGCAGTATGCGGATATGGTGATGGCCTATCTGCGCCTCGGCTCTGATTCCACCGACTATCTTTTCCGCAGCTATCGCGTGGACGACATCGTGTGTCCCGCCGTTCGTCGCTTTGCGCCGCAGTTCATTGCGCGGCATATTCGGCTTGAATATGAGCCGATCGAGGAGACGGTCGTCACGGATGAAAAGTGGCTCGGCTTTGTGCTGGAGCAGCTTTTGTCGAACGCGCTGAAATATTCGCCGGACGGAAGCTGTGTGCGCATTTATATGGAGCAGCCGAAGACGCTCTGTGTCGCGGATGAGGGCATTGGAATCGCGCCGGAGGATTTGCCGCGCATATTTGAAAAGGGCTATACCGGCGCAAACGGGCGGCTTGGCGGACGTGCCAGCGGCATTGGACTTTATCTCTGCCGTCGTATTTGCCGTGCGCTCGGCGTTGGTATCACGGCACGGTCAACGCCGGGAGAGGGGACAACGGTGTGCCTCGACCTTACGCAGACCGCGCTGCGGACGGAATAGACCTTACAAAAATGTAAGATGGGAAGCGGGAAATGTAAGCCGATTCGATGGCGCGTCATTTCCCGTTTTGTTATCCTTTGAGCAGAACATAGCAAAGGAGCATGAAAGCATGAGTATTCTGGAAGTCAGAGAATTGAAAAAAGTATACGCCACTCGCTTTGGCACGAACCGGGTCGAGGCGCTGAAAAACGTCAGCTTCACGGTCGAGGCAGGGGAGTATGTCGCCATCATGGGTGAGTCCGGCTCCGGCAAGACGACGCTTTTGAACATCCTCGCGGCACTCGATAGAGCCACGGCGGGAACAGTTCTGCTGGATGGCAAGGACTTTTCCACCATACGCGAGTCGGAGGCCGCCGCCTTTCGGCGCGACAACCTTGGCTTTGTGTTTCAGGAGTTCAATCTGCTGGACACATTTACACTAGAGGACAACATCTATCTCCCGCTCGTGCTGGCGGGACGCAGCTTCGGTGATATGCGCGGGCGGCTCATGCCCATTGCTGACCGCCTCGGCATTGCGGGGCTTTTGAAAAAATATCCTTACGAGCTTTCCGGCGGTCAGAAGCAGCGCGGCGCTGTCGCCCGTGCCCTCATTACCGAGCCGAAGCTCATTCTGGCGGACGAGCCGACCGGCGCTCTTGATTCCCGCGCCAGTGACGAGCTTTTGTCCCTGTTCTCCGAGATCAACGCGCAGGGACAGACCATCCTCATGGTGACGCACTCCGTCAAGGCGGCCAGCACCGCAGGGCGCGTTCTCTTTATCCGAGACGGCGAGGTCTTCCACCAGCTCTATCGCGGGCAGGACACGGACGAGCAGCTTTATCAGAAAATCTCCGACACACTCACGCTGCTTGCGACCGGGGGTGAGCGGCAATGAGAGGCGCGGGACTTTATCCGAAGCTGGCGGCGGAGGGTATGCGCAAAAACCGCCGTCTCTATCTGCCATATCTGCTGACCTGCGTGTGCATGGTGATGATGAGCTACATCCTCGGCTTTCTCGCGCACGATGAGACGCTGCGGCAAATGGAGGGCGGCGACACGCTGACACTGATACTCAACATGGGCAGCGGCGTGGTGATCTTCTTTTCGCTGCTGTTCCTGTTCTATACAAATTCGTTTCTCATTCGCCGACGCTATAAGGAGTTCGGGCTTTACAACGTGCTCGGCATGGGCAAGCGCGAGCTTGCGCGTATCATAAGCTGGGAGACGTTATTTTCCGCGCTCATCTCGCTGGCAGTGGGGCTCTTTTTCGGCATGGCGCTCTCCAAGCTCGCGGAGCTTGGTCTGGCGCGGCTGCTTGAGGTCGATGTCGGCTATGCGCTCCATGTCGATGTAAGTGCGCTGGGGTTTACGCTGGTGGCCTATGCGGTTATTTTCGCGCTGATATGGCTTGCCGGTCTCATTCGTATCAGACGCAGCAGCGCCGTCTCGCTCATGAAAAGCGAAAATGTCGGCGAAAAGCCGCCGAAGGCGAATTGGCTGCTTGGGCTTGGCGGGGTCGTTCTGCTCGCCGCCGCCTATTGGCTGGCGGTAACGGTAAAGGATCCGTTAGAGGCGCTTGTATGGTTCTTCGGTGCTGTGCTGCTCGTCATTCTGGCGACCTATCTCATCATGATCGCGGGCTCGGTGCTGCTCTGCCGCATTTTGCAGAAAAACCGGCGATACTATTATAAGCCGCAGCATTTTATCTCCGTCTCGTCCATGGTCTACCGCATGAAGCGCAACGGCGCGGGGCTGGCCTCCATCTGCGTTCTGGCGACGATGGTGCTTGTGATGATATCCTCAACGACCTGTTTGTATGTGGGCGCGGAGGATGCGCTACAAAGCCGTTATCCGCGTGATTTCGTCATCAACGTCACGACGCTTGAGGATATAAGCGAGGAAAAGGCCGCCACGCTGCGGACACTGCTCAATGAGACGGCGGACAAGCTCGACGCAAAGCCCTATAACGAGCTTTCCTACCGCGAATTGTGCGCGAACGGTCAGATCTCGGATGACGGCTGCCTCACGCTGGATGACGGACTTGATTACTATGCCGTGGTGAACGCGACACAGGTCTCCGTCATTCCACTCTCCGATTACAACACGCTCATGGGAACATCTCTGACGCTAGACAGCGGCGAGGCGTATTATTACAGCGCGAAAACAAGCTATGACTGCGAGCGCTTTTATCTGGACAACGGACCAAGCTGGCGCGTGGTCGGAAGACTTGACAGCCTTTGGAGCGATGACACGAGCTTGCAATCGAGCATCTATTTCATCGTGTCCGATTTCGACGAGACCACGCCGCGCATTATGGAGCTCTCCGGCGGAGACGGGTCAAGTGTGCAGCTTTGCTATGACTACGGCTTCGATACTGATCTGCCGGAAAAGCTGCAATCTCTGAACAATACGCAGGCCACGGCGGAGGAGCGGGAGGGTACGCTCTACGCCGCGCTGTGGGAAGCGCTTGGTCAGGCTTGTAACGAGGGTCTGGTATACGGCTACGGCATAAGTGCGCTGGCGGACGGACGCTCCTTCTTTTACAGCACCTTTGGCGGACTGTTCTTCATCGGTATCATCCTCAGTGTCGTGTTCATCTTTGCCGCTGTGCTCATTCTGTATTACAAGCAAATATCCGAGGGCTATGAGGATCGCGCCCGCTATGACATCATGCGCAAGGTCGGCATGACAAAGGAGGACATACGCCGCAGCATCAACAGCCAGCTTTTGACGGTGTTCTATCTGCCGCTCGTGCTGGCAGGGCTGCACATGACCTTTGCGTTTCCGATGATACGGAAGCTGCTGGAGCTTTTCGTCATTTATAACTCGCGGCTGCTCACTGTTACAACGCTTGTCAGCTTCGCCGTGTTTGCGCTGCTCTATGCGCTTGTCTATCGTATCACCTCCAACGCCTACTATAACATTGTCAGCACAGCCGATGAAGCCGGAAGCTGACAGAGGAGTGCGGGCGCTCCGCCGCACGGTCTCGCGTGGCGTTTCATGCCTCGGTCTTGCGCTTGTCGCCATACTGACCGTACCGGCGGTGCTGCTTCTCGGATTGGCCTCACTGGTGCGGTCGGCGGCGGATAAGATCAGCGCACGGCTTGAATGTGATTAAAAATGGAAGAAACTTCTGAATGGCTTGTGCAAAAACTCGGCGGGGACGGACATACTATCAAGCGTAAACCATTCAGGAGGCGGAAAATATGAAAATGCTTACTGCCCTCGCGGCGGCGGTGCTGGCTGTCTGCACGCTGCTCGGCGGCTGCGGTCAGAAAAAGAACGATACGGCGCGTCCCACTGCAACGGCTCCGGCCGGTGTTACCGCGACCAAGACGCCTGAGGCAACGCCCACGCCGCTGCTCGATACGGACAAGACCATCGACGAGGCGGCGCAGGAGGTCGAGGACGCGCTGCCCGACGATAAGGAAACCAGTCTGGACAAGGACAGCGAGAAAAAGACGGACGCAAGCCCCAAGCCGTAAAGAAAGCGACGACCCGCCATGCTGTGGGTCGTTGACTTTTTATATTGTTCGGATCTATAATCGACGAAAAAGGAGGCGTTTGCCATGAAGCCGACAAGCGAACAGGCGCTTGCCATTATTCAGAAATATAATAAGGAGCCCTTTCATATCCAGCACGCCCAGACCGTGTCCCATGTGATGGGGCGGCTCGCGGAGAAATACGATCCGGGGCAGGAGGATTATTGGGCGGCTGTCGGTATGCTGCACGATATTGATTTTGAGCTCTATCCCGACCAGCACTGTGTCAAGGCGGCGGAGCTGCTCCACGCGGAGAATGTGGACGAGGACATGATCCACGCAGTCGTCAGCCACGGCTGGGGGATATGCTCGGACGTAGAGCCGGAGCGCTATATGGAAAAGGTTCTCTTTGCCGTGGACGAGCTGACCGGTCTCATCGGTGCGGCGGCGCTCATGCGTCCGACCGGCTTCGAGGGGATGGAGGTCAAGTCCGTGATGAAGAAATTCAAGGACAAGAAATTTGCCGCCGGTTGCAGCCGCGATGTGATTACAAAAGGGGCGGAGCGCCTCGAAATGACCGTGCCGGAGCTGGTCGAAATCACGCTGAATGCGATGAAGGACTAATATTCCATACATATATATTCAAGCCGAATGCTGAAAACCGCCAGCATTCGGCCTTTTTATTCATTCTTGCAGAGATTTAATACAGTTCGACAATATTACTCTATGTTGTTCGCTGATGGGGCAGAGCGGCAGACGAAGCTCGCCGCTGCACAGACCGAGCTGCTCCATGGCGGCTTTTATGGGGATGGGATTCACCTCGATGAACAGGGTGTGAAACAGCGCGGCGTAGCGCTCGTTGAGCAGCGCGGCGGCATCGTAGCGCCCGGAGAGGCAGAGCGCACACAGCAGCGCCACCGCGTCCGGCACAATGTTGGAGGCGACGGAGATAACGCCCCTTGCGCCCAGCGCCATCATGCCCACGGTGTCCGCGTCGTTCCCGCTCCAAAAGATGAGGCGGTCGCCGCAGAGTGCCTTGCTCCGTGCAAACTCCGCCAGATTTCCCGAAGCCTCCTTCACGCCGTTGATGTTCGGGTGCGCCGCAAGTGTCACATAGGTCTCCGGCGCAATGCCAATGCCGGTGCGTCCGGGGACGTTGTAGACGATCATGGGTATATCCACGCGGTCGGCGACATACTCAAAATGGCGGACAAGCCCTGCTTGGGTCGTCTTGTTGTAATAGGGCGTTACCATGAGTACGCCGTCCGCTCCGGCATCCCGCGCCATGCGGGCGTGCTCCAGCGCGGTCTCCGTATTGTTTGAGCCAATGCCGCATATGACCTTCATCCGATGATTCGTGTACTCGGCGCAGAGCGCGTAGAGCTGCGCCTTTTCCTCGGTGCTGAGTGTGGCGGCCTCGCCGGTCGTGCCGCATACGATGAGCGCAGATACGCCGCCCTCGGCCTGAAAGTCGATGAGCCGCTTCATGGCGGCGGTATCTATCGCGCCGTCGCGGAACGGGGTGACAATGGCGGTACCGGCTCCCTCAAACAATGCTTTTTTCAACAAGATTCCTCCCAAAATAAGATAAAAATAAGACGCCGCGGAGCATTTCTCCGTGACGTCTTTGGTTGGTTAGCGGGTCTTCAGCGGTCAAAATAGCCCTCGGCGCACAGCAGCTCCGCCAGCAGCACCGCGCCGCCAGCCGCACCGCGCAGGGTGTTGTGGGAGAGGCAGACGAACTTGTAGTCGTACTGGGTATCCGGGCGAAGCCGTCCGATGGAGACGGCCATGCCGTTTTCGAGCGTGCGGTCAAGCCGCGTCTGCGGACGGTCAGGCTCGGTGAAGTAGTGCAGGAACCGCTTCGGTGCCGAGGGAAGCCCAAGCTGCTGTGGCCGTCCGGCAAAGCTGCGCCAGCGTTCGAGTATCTGCTCCTCCGTCGGCTTCTTGGCAAAGCGGGCGAACACGGCGGCCATGTGACCGTTGGAGCAGGGGACACGCAGACACTGTGCCGTGATGGAGGGGGCAGCCGCCGGGACGATGACGCCGTTTTCGACATGACCCCAGAGCTTCATCGGCTCACGCTCCGACTTTTCCTCCTCGCCGCCGATGTAGGGGATCACGTTATCGACCATCTCCGGCCACGTTTCAAAGGTCTTGCCCGCGCCGGATATTGCCTGATAGGTGCAGACAAGCGCCTCGGTCAGCCCAAATTCGTCCTTGAGCGGGTGCAGCGCCGGAACATAGCTTTGCAGGCTGCAATTTGACTTGACGGCGATGAAGCCGCGCTTTGTGTGCAGACGCGCCCGCTGTGCGGGAATGACCGCGAGGTGCTCCGGGTTGATCTCCGGCACAACCATAGGGACATCCGCCGTCCAGCGGTGGGCGCTGTTGTTGGAGACAACGGGACATTCGAGCTTGGCATACGCCTCCTCCAACGCTTGCAGCTCCTCCTTCGGCATTTCTACGGCGGAGAAGACGAAATCGACCTCCTCCGCAATGGTGCGCATATCGCTCTGCGCGTCGCGGACGATCAAGTCCTTTGCGGCGGACGGCATGGGTACGTCAAGCGCCCAGCGCGTACTGATGGCATCCTCATAGCGCTTTCCGGCGCTGCGGCTGCTGGCTGCGATAACACGAAGCTCAAACCAAGGGTGTTCGGCGAGCAGCGTGACAAAGCGCTGTCCGACCATGCCGGTGCCGCCGATCACGCCGACCTTGCATTTCTTCATAGATGGAATCCTCCTTCGACAAAATCTATGCACAGACGGGAGAAATATGTCTGTTGTGTAACTTGTTGTTGACAAATTGTAATCTTTTGTTTATATTATAGACTGACTAACGAAGTCGAGAGAAGTATATCAAATTCACCGCCTCAGGTCAATAATGGGAGGTAGAATATGCGGAATAAAATTACAAGAAAGGTCGCCGCGCTTTTTATGGCGCTGCTGCTCTGCTTCGGAGGCGGCCTGACCGGCTCGGCCTCGGCTGCGAGCGTGAGCAGCTTTACGGATTTGAGCAGCGGAGGCTGGTACTATGACAGCGTTTCCTACGTCGTGTCCAAGGGGCTGTACAACGGCCTCAGCACGACGAGCTTCGGTCCGAACAACACCATGAATCGCGCCATGTTCGTCACGGTGCTTGGTCGCATGGCCGGTGTGTCGCCGGATTCGTGGTGCGCCGCCACCATCAGCGGCAGCGGCGTGAACTTCCGCTCCGGGCCGGGGACAAGCTATGGGACGCTCGGTTCGTTCTCCTACGGCACATCCGTCACCATCACGGGACGCTCCGGCGATTGGTACGCGATACGCTCCGGCTCAAAGAACGGCTATGTCAAGAGCGACTATGTCTCGCCGAAGTATAAAAACTTTTCGGATGTTTCCTATGGGCAGTATTATACCGGCTATGTTATCTGGGCATATGAAAAGGGTTATGTGTCCGGCACGAGCAGCACGACCTTCTCTCCGACGGCCTCCATCACCCGCGAGCAGATATGCAAGATACTGGCCGGATATGCCTCCGGCAATAATTACAGCATTGCCGCCACAAAGAGCAGCGTCAGCTTCAGTGATTCCTCCTCCATCCATTCTTGGGCAAGTGACGCGGTCAAGACCATGCAGCTCGGCGGCATTGTCAACGGCTATACGGACGGCAGCTTCAAGCCGACCAACAGCGCCACCCGTGCGGAGGTCGCCTGTATACTGCACAAGTTTCTTCAGTCAACCGGCGCGTCCGTTCCCTCCGGCGGCTCGGATAGCTCGTCCGGCGGGAGTGATTCCGGCTCTAGCGGCAGCAGCGATTCCGGTACACATCCCGACGCAGCCGATATTTCCAGCGACAGGGTCTCCATCAGCTCTAAGCGTATGCGCGTGGGACTTTACCCCTCGACCAAGGACTTTGACAATCAAGTATCGAGCGTTACGCTCACCAATCTCAGTGGCTCCGGCTTTGAATACGGTATCATGGACTCCGACCGCAGCTTTGAAAGGGCGGCTACGCTGGACGCTTCGACCATCTCCATCCAAACCAACGGAAGCTACTACACCGTGAGCGACAGTAGCGGGAACACGCTTGTGATGCAGGAGGGCGAGGAGCTTGCCATACACCCGCTTGGCGACCATCCGTTGACGCGGGTCAATGGCAGATATGACTACCACGGCGATTTCAACTGCCTCAATTCTTTCAAAGACAAAACAAAGATAACGCTGGTCAACTATGTCGATATAGAGGACTATGTGAAGGGCTCGTTACCCCATGAATTTCCAAGCTATTGGCCGACAGAGACGCTCAAGGCGGCGGCCATCGCCGTGCGCAGCTATGCCATGGCCTATACGGAAACCAGCGTATACAGTAGATACGGCTTTGATTTGGTGAGTGGGTCGAGCTGCCAGCTCTATTTGGGGCGCAACAACGCCGGTGACAGTGCCTATTCCACAACGGATGCTGCTGTGGACGCGACGGCCAATATGTACCTTACATATAACGGCTCGCTGTGCTATTGTATGTACTCGTCGAAAAACGGCGGCACGACAAAGGCAGGACTTTATGACTATCTGGTCTCGAAGACTGACCCCTACGATGGCGAGATAAGCGGCGGCTATGATGGTCACGGCATTGGCATGAGCCAGTACGGCGCTTATGCGATGGCAAAAAATCACGGCTACAACTACTTAGACATTCTTGGATTCTACTATACCGGCACGACCGTCAAATACGGAGCATGATTTGAAAACATCGGATTTTATGTATGAGCTGCCGGAGGAGCTGATCGCGCAGACCCCTATCGAACGGCGCGATGCCTCACGGCTGATGGTATTGGATAAGAGAAGTGGCGAGCTTGAACATCGCCACTTCTACGACCTACCGGCGTATTTACGACCGGGCGATTGCATGGTACTCAACGACAGCCGCGTCATTCCGGCGCGGCTGTTTGGTGTGCGCCCCAGCGGTGGTGTGACGGAGGTCGTGCTGCTGCGGGACTTGGGCGATAAGCGCTGGGAGTGCCTGTGCCGTCCGGGAAAGAAAATGCGCGTTGGAAGCGCGGTTTCCTTTGGTGATGGCGAGTTGAACGCCGTGGTGGATGAGGTACAGGAGGACGGCAACCGCGTCCTGCGCTTTGAATATGAGGGCATATTCCTTGAAATTCTCGACCGGCTGGGGCAAATGCCCCTGCCGCCCTATATCAAGGTGCAGCTTCAAGACAAGGAGCGCTACCAGACCGTGTATTCCCGCGAACCGGGCAGCGCGGCGGCGCCGACTGCCGGACTGCATTTTACGCAGGAGCTACTGGAGCGCATTCGCACCATGGGGGTGGAGGTCTGCTTTGTCACGCTCCATGTCGGTCTTGGCACGTTCCGCCCGGTAAAGGTCGAAAACATCGAGGAACACGATATGCATTCGGAATACTGCACCGTCAGCGCGGAGACGGCGGAGGCTATTAACCGCACCAAGGCGCATGGTGGGCGCGTGATCGCCGTCGGCACGACGAGCTGCCGCACCTTGGAGAGCTTCGCGGATGAGAATGGGCATATGGAGGCGGCCTCCGGCTGGACGAATATTTTCATCTATCCGGGCTACCGCTTCAAGTGCATTGACGCGCTGGTGACGAATTTTCACCTCCCCGGTTCTACGCTCGTTATGCTCGTCTCCGCTCTCGCCGGTCGCGAGAACATCCTCCACGCCTACGAGACCGCTGTGCGGGAAAAATATAGATTCTTCTCCTTTGGGGATGCGATGTTTATTCACTGATCGCTTGAATTGCTATAAACTATGTATCATATATTGACTTCGCGGCATAATGTAGTATAATATAGGCGATGAGTGAAAGGAGTGATTTCAGATGGCAAAGGTATCGACCAGTATTTCTATCGACGCCGACGTGAAGGCACAGGCGCAGGAGTTATTTGCTGATTTTGGTCTCGATCTGTCCACGGCGATCAATATTTTCCTGCGGCAGTCGATACGCGAGAACTGCATTCCGTTTACTATCCAGCGCGAGATTCCTAACGCGGACACCGTGGCTGCGATGAGGGAGGCGGAGGAGATGGCGAAGCACCCATCCGCCTACAAGCGATACAGCTCTTTTTCCGACCTGCTGCGGGAGGTCGAAACGGATGCTTGACATTGTGCCCTCCAACCGTTTTAAAAGGGATTTGAAGATTGCCATAAAAAGAGGATACCAAATCAGTCTGTTGGAAGATGTGGTGAACAAGCTTGCCATGCAGGAGCCGCTGGGGGAGCGATATAGAGACCACCTTCTAACCGGCGATTATGGCGGATTCCGCGAGTGTCATATCACACCCGACTGGCTGCTGGTATATCAAATCAGAGAGAACGAGCTGGTGCTGTTTCTCTCCAGAACGGGTACGCACAGCGACTTGTTCTGATTGCTTGCGAAAGCACGGCAGTCGCAGCTGCCGTGCTTTGCTGTAAGTACGAAATAATTAACAGGAGTAACCATGTTCAAGCTGCTGAAAAAAGAGGGAAATGCGCGGCGGGGAGAGCTTACAACACCGCATGGGACGGTGCAGACACCGGCGTTTATGAACGTCGGGACAGCCGCCGCGATCAAGGGCGGACTCTCGGCTGCCGATTTGAAGGACATCGGCTGTCAGGTCGAGCTTTCCAACACCTATCATCTCTATGTCCGACCGGGCGACGAGCTTATCAAGTCGCTGGGCGGGCTGCACAAATTCATGACGTGGGACGGTCCCATTTTGACGGACAGTGGCGGCTTTCAAGTCTTTTCACTGACGAGCCTGCGCCAGATCAAGGAGGAGGGCGTTCATTTCCACTCCCATGTGGACGGGCGCAAGCTCTTTATCGGGCCGGAGCAGAGTATGCGCATACAGGCCAATCTGGGCAGCGACGTGGCCATGGCCTTTGACGAGTGCGTCAAGATACCGTCGCCGCGTGCGTATTTTGAACAGTCCTGCGACCGCACCTATCGCTGGCTCGTCCGCTGCAAGGAGGCGCTGGCACAGTACAATGCCGAGCCGGACGCCGTCAACCCCGGACAAATGCTGTTCGGTATCAATCAAGGCGGCGTGTACCACGACCTGCGTATCCGCCACATGAAGCAGATCGCCGAGCTTGACCTACCCGGCTACGCCATCGGTGGGCTGGCCGTGGGAGAGACGGCGCAGGAGATGTATGACACCATTGAGGCGGTCGAGCCGTATATGCCGTCGGACAGGCCGCGCTATCTGATGGGCGTTGGCACACCCGGTAACATCATCGAGGGCGTGTGGCGTGGTATCGACCTCTTTGACTGCGTTATGCCGGCACGGAACGGACGGCACGGACACCTGTTCACCAAGGGTGGCATACTCAACATCAAAAACGAAAAGTACGCCCGTGACGAGCTTCCCATCGACCCGCAGTGCGGCTGCCCGGTGTGCCGTCGATACAGCCGCGCCTACATACGCCACCTGTTCACGGCGAAGGAGGCACTTGGTCTGCGGCTTGCTGTTATGCACAACCTCTGGTTTTACAACAATCTGATGGCGGAAATTCGTCAGGCACTGGGGGAGGGGAGCTTTGCCTCCTACCGTGCAAAATATACCGAAATCCTTGACACGCGAATATAAGTTTTTTATAATGTAACAGATAAACAATTGGAGGTATTTCTGCATGAAGCTTACCCGTACTATGAAAATCCTGTCGCTCGTCGTTCTGGCGGCGCTGGTGTTTGCTTGCTTGACCGGCTGCGCCACGACCGGCACAACGGACGCAAGCGCGACCGGCAGCGGCATGAGCATGATCGTCATCATGGTCGTCATGATCGCCGTTTTCTACTTCTTCATGATCCGTCCGGAAAACAAGAAAAAGAAGCAGCTTGAGGAAATGCGCAGTCAGCTCTCCGTCGGTGACGACGTTACCACCATCGGCGGCATTGTCGGCAAGGTTGTTGCCGTGAAGGACGACTTCATCGTCTTTGAGACCAGCGAGGACCGTGTCCGCATCCAAGTCGCCAAGTGGGCGATTTCCACCACGGGTAAGGCAAAGACCGAGGAACAGGCCAACAAGCCCGCCACCAAGGACTGAGTTTGTCCTCATAATAGCGCCCCCTGCGGCATAGGCTTTAGCAGCCTAGTTCCGCAGGGGGTATTTTTATGTCTTTTCTAAGGCGCAAGAGCATGACGGTCTGCGTGTTGATTGCACTGGCGGCGGAGATAGCGCTGCTGCTTCTCCTTTTGCTGCTGTGCGCGTGGCTGATACAAGGGGAGCTGTTGCCGCAGATGTATCTGAATGTATACATCATATTGTGTGTATTTTTATCCACATTCCCGGTGTGCGCCACAACATCTTGGGCACGGGGTAGGGGATATCTGCCGCTGTGCCTCCTATGTGCCGCTGCGCTCTGCGCTGTCCTGCTGCTGACGGCGGCCTCCGTCAAGGGGCTAACGCCTTACGGGACATGGGTTTTGCGGGTCACGGGTGCTGCACTGGCTGCGGCGTTGTCGGCGGCGTTTCTTATGATAGGCCGCGTCGGTGGCCGCAAACGGAAAAGAAGAAGATAATACAGAACGGAATCATTCTATGCCGTTTACATAATATAAGAATGATAACCTATATATAGAGAAGATTACATTTTGTAACCACTACATCTTGTCAAAAGGCCAGAGTTATCAATGCTCTGGCTTGTTTCAGTTTACTAGGTTAACATAACATAGTTAACATAATAAATCGTCATAATGTACAAAAATCGACTTTTTTGCGAAAATGCCTTGATTACTTTCTGGTTCTGTATTATATTGTGCTTACAGAGCATTATGTTAATGAATAAATATTTAGGAGGAGCAAATGGTTACGAACGAGGTTTGCTTCAAAAATTACGAGCGCTACCTGACCGACGAGAAGAAAGCGTCCAAGAACACGCTTTCCTCCTATCTGCGCGATGTGCGACAGCTCGGCGAATATCTTGCCTCTCACGGCGCTGTTGATTATGTTACCGCTACCGAGGACGATCTCTGCGCCTACATCACCCATCTCCGTGCCGCCGGTAAATCGGTGTCCACGGTTTCCCGTAACATCGCCTCCTTGAAAAACTTTTACTCTTATTTGCTCTCGCACGAGTTTTGTGACCACAACCCGACCGGCAAGCTCGTTCCGGACAAGGTGACGCAGAAGCTCCCGGAGGTCATGACGGCCAAGGAGGTCGAGCTCCTCTTGGAGCAGCCCGAATGTACCGACCGTAAGGGCTACCGTGACCACGCCATGCTTGAGCTGCTTTATGCCACCGGCATTCGTGTCAGCGAGCTTATCAACCTCGACGTGACGGACGTGAACGTCTCCGCCGGTATCATCAACTGCCGTGGCCGCGACAAAATACGCTCCATCCCGCTCTACTCCGGCGCGATCAAGGCGCTGCGCGAGTACATAGACTTTGTTCGCCCCGATATGATCTCCACGCCGAGTGAGCGCAGCCTCTTTGTCAATGTCGCCGGTGAGCGCATGAGCCGTCAGGGCTTTTGGAAAATCGTCAAGCACTACCAGCACAAGGCCGGTATCGAAAAGGACATCACGCCGCACACCCTGCGCCACAGCTTTGCGGCCCACCTGCTCGAAAACGGCGCCGATCTCCACTCCATTCAGGAAATGCTCGGTCACTCCGACATAAGCTCCACGCAGATCTACTCCCAACTTGTGAAAAAGCAGCTCAAGGAGGTCTATAACAAGGCACATCCGAGAGCGTGAGCATACAAGCTTCAAAAGCTCCTCCGATTCTTGTCGGCGGAGCTTTTTTGTGCTATAATGCCGATATGCGTATTTTGGGAATTGACCCCGGCGTTGCCACAGTCGGCTTTGGCGTGGTGGACGCGGAAAAGGGGAGAAACGAATATGTGGCCTGCGGCGTCATATCTACACCGGCTGGGCTTAGTCTCTCCATGCGCCTCGACATGATATACAACGACCTAAACGAGCTTATTGCCACGTTCTCGCCGGAGGCCATCAGCGTGGAGGAGCTGTTCTTTACCAACAACATCACGACCGGTATTTCCGTGGCGCATGGGCGTGGTGTGATACTGCTTGCCGCCTACCGCAGCGGTGTTCCGACCTTTGAATACACGCCGATGCAGGTCAAGCAGGCCGTCGTCGGCTACGGAAAGGCGGAGAAGCGGCAGGTCATCTATATGGTGCAGCGTATGCTCGGCATGAAAACGCCGCCTAAGCCGGACGATGCCGCCGACGCGCTGGCGCTCGCCATCTGTCATGCGCGGAGCATGACCTCAAAGCTGACCACCGAGGGAGGAGCGAATCCATGTTTTACTATATAGAGGGCACCGTCGCGCTCTTAGAGCCGAATCTCGCCGTGCTTGACTGCGGCGGCGTGGGCTATGCGCTCAATGCCTCACGCAACACCGTGAGCCATCTTCAACCCGGCAAGAAAGCCAAGCTCTATACCTATCTTCTGGTCAAGGAGGAGATATTCGAGCTTTACGGCTTTTATTCGCCGGCCGAAAAGCGCTGCTTTGAAATGCTCATATCCGTGTCGGGTGTGGGACCAAAGGCGGCGCTGTCCGTGCTTTCCACCAACACGCCGGAGGGCGTGGCCATGGCGATACTCTCCGACAACGAAAAGGCGCTCACGGCGGCGCAGGGTGTCGGAAAGCGTATCGCGCAGCGCGTGATATTGGAGCTCAAGGACAAGCTGCGCAAGGAGTCGCAGACGCTTGAAATGCCCGCGCTCGCGGCGGGGGATGTGGCGGCTGTTGGTGTGAGCTCCAAGCGGACGGACGCGGCCTCCGCGCTGGCCGTGCTGGGCTACAGCCCGTCGGAGATAACGGCGGCGCTCAAGGGACTGGACACGGAGCAAATGGCGTTGGAGGACATCATCCGCACGGCGCTGAAGCAAATGGTACGATAAGGGGGAGACAGATATGAGTATCAGCTTTTCCGGCGATACCGAGCCGCAGGTCATAACCACGGCCTCTGTTCTTCCGGAGGACACGGCGGAAAATTCGCTGCGCCCGAAAAGAATACAGGAATACATCGGGCAGGAAAAGGCCAAGGGCAATTTGGAGGTCTTTATCCAAGCGGCTAAAATGCGCGACGAGCCGCTGGATCATGTGTTGCTGCACGGCCCTCCGGGGCTTGGCAAGACCACACTGGCGGGCGTTATCGCCAACGAGATGGGCGTGAATATGCGCATCACCTCCGGCCCTGCCATCGAAAAACCGGGCGATCTTGCGGCGCTGCTGACGAATTTGCAGGAAAACGACATCCTGTTCGTGGACGAGATACACCGCCTCAACCGTGCCGTGGAGGAAATACTCTACCCCGCGATGGAGGATTACGCCATCGACATCCTCATCGGCAAGGGACCCTCAGCCAACTCCATTCGCCTCGATCTGCCGCACTTCACGCTCATCGGCGCAACGACCCGCTCCGGCCAGCTCACAGCGCCGCTGCGTGACCGCTTCGGTGTGGTGCTGCGCTTGGAGCTGTATTCCGAGGAGGAGCTGCGCCGTATCGTCGAGCGCAGCGCTGACATTCTCGGTGTCAGTATCGAGAGGGAGGGGGCGACGGAGCTTGCGGCACGAAGCCGCGGAACACCCCGTATCGCGAACCGGCTTTTACGCCGTGTGCGCGATTTTGCACAGGTACACGGCAACGGCATTATCACCCGCGCCATCACGGACGAGGCGCTGGAGCGCCTCGAAATCGACCGCATTGGCTTAGATGAGGTCGACCGCCGTATGCTGCGCAGTATTATCGAGTTCTATAACGGCGGTCCCGTCGGGCTTGAAACGCTGGCGGCGACCATCAATGAGGAGGCCGTGACCCTCGAAGATGTGTACGAGCCCTATCTGCTGCAAAAGGGCTTTTTGACCCGCACGCCGCGTGGGCGCTGCGCCACGAGACGCGCTTATGAGCACCTTGGTATCGAATTTTTGGGACAGCAGGAGCTTCCAATGTGAAAAATATAAAATTAAACGGCTAAATAACCATGTTTTTGAAACATTTTTCTTGACTTTGCCCAAAATTGATATATATTTATAGTAAGCCTTTGTATAGGCTTGCTTGCGGTGTACCTATGAAAGAACATACCAATGCAACGGATGAACAGCTTCAACTCTTGGCTGCCGCTGGCGACCAAGAGGCGGAGGCTGTGCTGGCGGAGCGCTATGCCCGCCTCGTCCGTGTTTGCGCACGTCCCTATTTCCTTACCGGCGGCGACAGTGAAGACCTTATCCAAGAGGGGATGATCGGTCTTCTGTCCGCCATGCGGATGTATGATGCCGAAAAGGGCGCCTCCTTCCGCACCTTTGCCGAGCTGTGCATCCGTAACCGCATCGCGTCGGCGCTACGCAGCGCCGCGAGAAAAAAGCATGAGCCGCTCAACAGCGGTCTTTCCCTTGAAGATGTCCTCTCAGATGAGTCCCTTTCCCTAGGTAATCAGGCTTTCCAGCGTGTCCCCGAGGAGCAGGTTCTGGCCAGAGAGAGCGCACAAGAGTTTCATTCCACCTATTGGCGGTGTTTGTCAAAGTTTGAAGCGCAGGTTCTACGAGCATATCTGTGCGGCTATTCCTGTTCGGAAATAGCCTCGGCGCTTGGGCGTGACCCAAAGGCCGTTGACAACGCCGTCCAGCGCATCCGGCGCAAGCTGGCAAAGCACCCCTGCGGCGAAAGCAGCAAAAGCTGATCGCATAAAAAAACGCCCGAACGGGACTAATTTCAAAAGAGAGGATCCAAAATGTACGAAGACAAGACACTGGTGTGCAAAGAATGTGGCCAGGAATTCGTGTTCACCGCCGGTGAGCAGGAGTTCTATGCCGAGCGCGGCTTCCAGAATGAGCCCCAGCGCTGCAAGGCCTGCCGTGACGCTCGCAAGAACGCCGCTCGCGGTCCCCGTGAGTATTTCACGGCCACCTGCGCCGCTTGCGGTGGCGAGGCGCGTGTGCCCTTCGAGCCGAAGAGCGACCGCCCCGTGTATTGCAGCGAGTGCTTTGCGAAGATTCGCAACGGCGAGATTCAGGGCTGAATCCACCGAAAATAAGGGAGGCGACGATTCGCCTCTCTTATTTTTTGCGCCCTTGAAATAAAAGCGCGTATCGGGTATAATAAGCGCGAACGAATTTTATTTTTGGAGGATATAGAAATGTATCAGGTCACCAAGGACACCATTGTCTACGACATCATGGTCAACGCCCCGGCGACACAGCCGCTGTTTGAGCGCATTGGTATGCACTGCCTCGGCTGCGCCTACGCCACCGGCGAGAGCATTGAGGCCGCCTGCGCGGCGCATGGCGTGGAGGTCGAGCCCTTTGTGAAAGAGGTCAACGACTTTATCGCGAGCCACCAATAAAGCGAAAAGGGAAGGCGGGGGCTGCGCTCCCGCCGTTTTTATGATGATCAAGCTATCAAAAAGGCTGAGCGCCATCGCCGCATTGATTCCCGACGGGGCGGCGGTCATCGATGTGGGGACGGATCACGGGCTGCTTCCCGTCTGTTTGGCGCAGCGCGGTCTCTCGCGTCGTATCATCGCCAGCGACATTCACCCCGACCCACTGCGCAGCGCCGAGGCGCTTGTCCGGCAAACGGAGACGGAGGGGCTTGTCGAGCTTTTTGTCCGGGACGGGCTGGACGGCTTTTCCCGCGAGGATGCTGACTGCATTGTTATCGCCGGTATGGGCGGTGAGAATATGGTGGCGATACTGACCGCCGCACCGTGGACGCGGGAGGGCGTGACGCTTGTCCTCCAGCCGCAAACCAAGGCGGCGGTGCTGCGCCGCTTTTTGGTGGGAAACGGCTACGAGATAACGGCGGAGCGTCTTGTGGAGGACGCGGGGCGCATTTATCCCGTCATGACGGCGCAAGGCGGTCAAGCCCCGGCATATACGCCGGTGGAGCTGCTTTGTGGTCGCCGGGAGCAGATAGCCGCCGAGCCGCTTCTGGCGCGGTATTTGGACGCGCTGCTGCGGCGCACGGAAAAGGCGGCGGACTATGACGAGACGGCGGCGGCGCTGTGTGAGGCGCTGCGGCAATGGAGGGAGGATGTTTTAAAATGACGACGGTATCGGATGTTCTGCGGGTGCTGGATGAAAAAGCGCCCTGCGGGATGAAGCTGGATTTTGATAATGTGGGGCTGCTTGTCGGCCACGCCGAAGCGCCGGTGACGCGGGTGCTGGCGGCGCTTGACATCACAGATGAGGTGATAGAGGAGGCCAAGGACTGGGGCGCGGAGCTTATCGTGAGCCATCACCCGCTCATCTTCACGCCGGTCAAGAGCGTCACCGACGGCTCATGGGTCGGGCGGCGCATACTGACGCTGGCGGAGAACCATATGTCCGCCATCTGTATGCACACCAATCTGGACGCGGCACAGGGCGGCGTAAACGACGCGCTGATGGCGGCACTCGGAGGGACGGTCACGGAGACGCTTGACCCCATCAGCGGCATTGGTCGCGTTGGGGAGCTTCCGGCGGCTATGTCCTTTTCGGATTTTCGCGCCTTTGTGAAAAAGGCGCTGGGCGCAAACGGTCTGCGCTATCACGACGCAGGGCGTGAGGTGCGCCATATCGCCTGCTGCGGCGGCAGTGGCGGCAGCGAGATTGCGCTCGCGGTCGAGGCCGGCTGTGATACCTATGTGACGGCGGATGTGAAATACGACCAGTTCCTAGAGGCGAAAAGCCTTGGTATCAATCTCATCGATGCCGACCATTTCTGCACGGAAAACGTGGTCGTACCCGTGCTGGTGCAGTGGCTGCATGAGGCGTTTCCCGCGCTGGAGCTGCGTCTGTCGCAGTCCCACGTCCAGACCGTCTGCTTCGACTGACAGCAAACAGTCATAAACAAGCCCCCGATGGCGTAAGGTTTACCAAAACAACGCCATGGGGGGATTTTTTGTGGATAGGATATACGAGGACATAGCCCGCCGGACGGACGGCGACATCTATATTGGTGTCGTAGGGCCGGTGCGGACGGGGAAATCGACCTTTATCAAGCGCTTCATGGAGCTTGCGGTCATTCCCGGTATCGACAACGTATACCGCCGGGAACGCGCCCGCGACGAGCTGCCACAGTCCGGCTCCGGGCGCACCATCATGACGGCGGAGCCGAAGTTCGTGCCGGAGGAGGCGGTGGAGGTCGTGCTTGAGGGCGAGACCAGCGCCTCGGTGCGGCTCATCGACTGCGTGGGCTATATGATACCCGACGCGGAGGGGTTCATGGAAAACGGCGTGGAGCGTATGGTGACAACGCCGTGGTTTGAGGGCGAGGTTCCCATGACCCGCGCTGCTGAGGTCGGCACACGCAAGGTGATCGCCGAGCACGCGACCATCGGGCTTGTTGTGACGACGGACGGCAGCATTGCAGATATTCCGCGCCAAAGCTATGTTGAGGCGGAGGAACGCGCCGTGAACGAGCTTCGCGCCATCGGCAAGCCCTTTGTCGTGCTGCTCAACGCGGCGGAGCCGCAAAGCGACGAGTGCCGCACACTGGCAGGGGAGCTGGAGGAGCGGTACGGCGTTCCCTGCTTCCCGGTGAGTTGTGTGACAATGACAGAGGCGGATATTCACCGTGTTATGAAGGGGCTTTTGTACCAGTTCCCGATGCGCGAGCTGTCGCTCTGGCTGCCATCATGGGTGGAGGCGCTTCCGGCGGACAACGAGCTGAAGCACTCGCTATACGCCGCCGTGCTGGAATCGGCGCAGCAGACCAAGACGCTGCACGACTGCGACTGTATGCTGGAACGCCTGTGCCGAACGGAGAATGTGACGGCGGCGCGGATGAGCGCCGTGGACGCGGGCACAGGGACGGCTAGCGCCGCGGTGGAGCTCTCGCGGGAGCTATATTATCGGACAATATCGGAGCAATCCGGCTTTTCCATCGGCGACGACGGCGACCTTATGGAGCTGCTGCGCTCGCTTAAATCGGTCAAGGCGGAGTACGACAACGTACACGCAGCCATCGAGCAGGCGAATGAGACGGGCTATGGTCTCGTCATGCCCACACCGCAGCAGATGGTGCTGCACGAGCCGCAGATCGTGAGCCGCAGCGGGCACTACAGCGTCAAGCTCAAGGCGGCAGCGCCCGCGCTGCATATTATCCGCACGGATGTGGAGACGGAGGTATCTCCGGCGGTCGGTGGGGAAAAGGCCTCGGAGGAGATACTGGGCTTTTTGCTCCAAGGCTTTGACGGCGACGTGACAAAGATATGGGACTCCAATATTTTCGGCAAATCCCTGTACGACATCGCGGAGGAGGGGTTGACGACCAAGCTCCGCCGTATGCCGCCGAATGTGCGCAACCGTCTGCGCGTCACCATGCAGCGGGTCGTGAACGACGGCGCGTATGGGCTGATTTGTATCATTATATAGTTGTTGCAATTGCAGCGCTTGCGGATTATAATTTCAGCAAACACAAAGGAGGCGATTTTTATGAAAAAGCTGTCGCAGATAGCGATGAATATACAGCCATCCGCCACACTGGCTGTGGACACCAAGGCCAAGGCGCTCAAGGCGGAGGGCAAGGATGTCCTCAATTTCGGCATTGGTGAGCCGGATTTTGACACGCCGGAGGCGATCAAGTCCGTCGGGATCGCGGCCATACAGGAGGGGAAGACAAAGTATACCCCGGCGGCCGGAACGGTCGATGTGCGCAAGGCGGCGGCCTTTCGCCTGAAAAAGGACTGTGGGCTTGACTATGACTATACCCAGCTCGTGATCGCGAGCGGCGCGAAGCACATTATCTTTGTTGCCCTGCAGGTGCTGGTGGAGCAGGGGGATGAGGTCATACTCCCTGCGCCGTATTGGGTAAGCTACCTTGAAATGATACGCATGGCCGGTGGTACGCCGGTCGTCATCGACGCACCTGAGAGCCAGAGCTTCAAGATAACGGCGGAGCAGCTCGAGGCTGCCATCACGCCGCGGACAAAGCTGCTTATTCTCAACAACCCGTCCAACCCGACCGGCATGGTCTATACCCGCGAGGAGCTGGCACGACTGGCCGAGGTCTGCCAGCGCCATGACCTCTATGTCATCTCCGATGAGATATACAACCGCCTTGTCTATGATGGAACTGTCTTCACAAGCTTTGCCTCTCTTGGCGAGGATGCCAAGGAGCGCAGCATTGTTGTAAACGGCGCGTCCAAGACATACGCCATGACGGGCTGGCGCATTGGCTATGCCGCCGCCAACGCGGAGATCGCCAAGCGCATGAGCAGCTATCTGTCTCACTCCACCGGCGCTCCCGCGACCATGAGCCAGTACGCGGCGGCGGAGGCATTTCTGGGTCATGACGACGAGGTGGAGGAAATGCGCCGTGCCTTTGAGCAGCGCCGCCGTTACCTCATCGAGCGTATCAGTGGTATAGACGGCGTGAGCTGCCTTGAGCCGCAGGGCGCGTTTTACGTCATGCTCAACATTGAAAAGCTCATTGGTCGAACGCTGGGCGGGCGCGTTATACGCGACGACGGCGACTTCTGCGAGGCGTTTTTGGAGAAAAGCTATGTGGCGCTCACACCGGGCAAGGCGTTTGGTATCGCCAATTTTGCCCGCTGGAGCTATGCGGCCTCGATGGAGAACATCGAGCAGGGCTGCGACCGGCTTGAGGCTTTTTTGAAGGCATAAGCTCATAGATGCACGACCCGCCTCATATAGCTTTAGCGAGGTGGGTCGCATGGTAACAAACGCAAGAAAATGGATATATGCCGTGCCGCTGCTGGCGGCGCTGGCGCTCGTGATTCTCTTGGGAAAGCCGTCCATCACCGTCGTATCGTCGGAGGATGTCGCGCCGCCGGTGCTGGTCATCGACGCGGGACATGGCGGCGCGGACGGTGGCGCTGTGGCGGTGGACGGGACGCAAGAGGCGGATATTAACCTCGATATTGCGCTTCGTCTTCGCGCCATTGCCGCGCTCTGCGGCACGGAAACGCGCATGACACGGGAGAGCGTTGACATCGACTATCCGCCGGAGGCGGAGAGTATAGCCCAAAGGAAGCTCGCCGACCAGCGGGCGCGGCTTGCGCTCATCCATGAAACGCCGAGGGTGCTGCTTTTGAGCATACACCAGAACTTTTTCTCCGCCGCAGGTCCGAACGGTCCGCAGGTGTTTTACGGAACAGAACCCGGTGGGGAAGAGCTGGCAGAGCTTATCCAGACCAATCTGAACGCCCAGCTTGCGCCGCAAAACCGACGGCTGGCCGCGCCCATATCGGATGATATCTATTTGATGAAGAACGCCGGTTGTCGCGCCGTGCTTGTCGAATGTGGCTTCTTGTCGAATCCCGATGAGCTTGCGCAGCTTCAGAATGGGCAATACCGCCTGCGGCTCGCAGCGCTGCTGTTCGGCTCGTATCTGCAATACACGAGAGGTGTCGTTACATGAAAGAGAAAACGGTATTTTACTGCTCCGCCTGTGGCAATGAGACGGTGCGCTGGCAGGGGCAATGTCCGGCCTGTGGCGCATGGAACACGCTTGTGGAGGCGCCGGCGGTCAAGAAAACGGCGGCGGTGAAGTCCGCGCCCGTGCTGCGACAGACACCGAAGCGCCTCAAGGAGCTTGACGGTCACGATGAGCTGCGCTTTTCCACCGGTATTGGTGAGCTTGACCGTGTGCTCGGTGGGGGAGCAGTACGGGGAAGCATTGTCCTTTTCGGTGGCTCGCCCGGTATCGGGAAATCCACGCTGCTGCTTCAGGTCTGCGGCAACATCGGCGCGGAGGAAAAGATACTCTACGTCACAGGCGAGGAATCGGAGCGCCAGCTCAAAATGCGTGCCGAGCGTCTGCACGTTTCCAAGGATGAGATATACGTTTTGGCCGGGACGGACATCAACGATGTGATTGCCGCCATCGGTCAGCTTGCGCCCGATCTCGTCATCATCGACTCCATCCAGACGGTCTATGACCCGGAGCTTTCCACAGCACCGGGCAGCGTTGGGCAGGTGAAGACCTGCGCCATGGAGATCATGCGCCTTGCCAAGGCGAACGATTTTACCGCCTTTGTCGTCGGTCATGTGAACAAGGAGGGTGCGATTGCGGGCCCCAAGGTGCTGGAGCATATGGTGGACTGCGTTTTGCAGCTTTCCGGCGACGGGAATTACAGCTATCGCATCCTGCGGGCGGAGAAAAACCGCTTCGGCTCGACCAATGAGATCGGCGTGTTTGAAATGCAGCGGCAGGGGCTGTGCGAGGTGCCGAATCCCTCGGAGATGATGCTGTCCGGAAGACCGCAGAACAGCCCCGGCACTTGCGTCACCTGCGTCATGGAGGGCACGCGCCCGATTCTGGCCGAGATTCAGGCGCTGGCCACACCGACGGGCTTTGCCGCCGGACGGCGCAACGCCAACGGCTTTGATTATAACCGCATGGCGCTGCTGCTGGCGGTACTGGAAAAACGCGCTGGAATGGCTTTTTCTGCCTGTGACGCTTATCTGAATGTCATTGGCGGGCTGGATCTGGATGAGCCTGCGGCAGACCTTGCAAGCTGTCTTGCGCTTGCGTCGAGCTTCCGTGACCGTCCCGTGCCGGATACGATGGCCGCCGTCGGCGAGGTCGGTCTGACCGGCGAGATACGGAGTGTGCAGGGGCTTGACCAGCGTCTGGCGGAGATCGCACGTCTCGGCTTCCAAAGCTGTGTCGTTCCGGCGCAGATACGCGGCGAATTCAAAGCGCCCAAGGGCTTGGAGCTAGTGCGCGTGAAAACACTGCGTGAGGCGATCGATTCCGTGCTGACGTAATTTTTTAAGAATATTGCCCGCAAAAGCGTATTTGCACCCCCCTAATTTCGGCATAATATTAATTATGCCGAAATTTTAGTGTATTTGCCGGTGGACAAGCCGCCACTTCTCTGCTATGATGTCAAGGTATTTGGGAGGCGGCTTATGGACTATCGTAAAGAAGCGCCGACGGTTATTCGGGATTTCCTAGTCTACCACGAGACTATCAAGGGTCAATCCCGTGCAACTGTCGATTCCTATTATCTCGACCTGCGCACCTTTTCCCGTTATCTGAAGCTCTCGCGTGGGCTTGTCCCGCGTGATACCACGCTGGACGACATCACCATTGACGAGCTTGGGCTGGATTTTTTTGCGTCGGTCACTCTCTCGGAGGTCTACGACTTCATGGCGTATCTCTCGCGGGATCGTGGGCTCTCTGCGTCAAGCCGCGCCCGCATGATAACCTCTATCAAGGGCTTATACAATTATCTAACGGTCAAGACCAAGCAGCTTGCGACAAGCCCGGTGCAGGATATGGACACGCCGAAGCTGAAGAAGGCACTTCCCCGCTATCTGACGCTGGAGCAAAGCCAACGGCTGCTGGTGGCGGTGGATGGAAAAAACAAGGAGCGCGATTACTGTATTCTCTGCCTGTTTCTCAACTGCGGGCTGCGTATCTCGGAGATGGTCGGCATGAACCTGACAGACATCCACAGCGACCATATCCTCGTGCGCGGCAAGGGCAACAAGGAGCGCGTCGTCTACCTCAACGATAGCTGCTGCGAGGCCATCAACGACTGGCTCATCGTCCGCCGCTCCATCACGGCCATCGACAAAAATGCCATGTTCCTGTCATCGCGCCGCAAGCGGATGAGCGTGGACGCGGTGCAGTATATGGTGAAAAAAACGCTGGCCAAGGCCGGACTTGACGCAAGTGCCTATTCGACGCACAAGCTACGGCATACGGCGGCGACGCTCATGCTCCAAAACGGGGTTGATGTCCGAACGCTGCAGGAGGTTCTCGGTCACGAAAACCTCAATACAACGCAAATCTACACACACATCGCGGACAGTGAGCTGCGCACGGCGGCACTTGCCAACCCGCTGGCGCACTTTGACCCCGAAAAAACAAAGACGGAGGAATAATACCGATGGTATTTTCCAGCATCCTTTTCCTGTTTATCTATCTGCCGGTTGTTCTGGCCGTATACTATCTCCTGCCGCTGCGCAGCCGCAATTTCTGGCTTTTTGTCGTCAACTTTGTGTTCTATGGCTGGGGCGAGCCGGTCTACATCGTCCTCATGCTCGCCTCCATATGTATCAACTACGTCAGCGGGCTGCTCATCGAAAAATATCGTGCGCAGCGCCGCCGCGCCCATACGGTGCTGGTCGTGAACACGGTCGTGAATCTTGCGCTGCTGTTCTTCTTCAAGTATTTCGACCTCGTGGCGCAGACGCTCAGCCTCATCCCCGGTGTGTCCATCCCGACGCTGGGACTGGCGCTGCCCATCGGTATCAGCTTCTATACCTTCCAGACCATGAGCTATCCTATTGACGTTTACCGTGGAGACGCAGGTGTCCAGCGTGATTTCATCAAATTCGGCACCTTCGTCGCCCTCTTTCCGCAGCTTATCGCGGGGCCCATCGTCCGCTATAAGGACATTGCCGACCAGCTTGACTGGCGCGAGCATTCCATGGACGAGTTTGTCTCAGGCATTGAGCGCTTCATTGTCGGGCTTGGGAAAAAGGTTCTCATCGCCAACAACATCGGCCTGCTCTGGGACGCTTACGCCAACACCCCGGCGGCGGAGCTTAGCTTTGTCGGCGCATGGCTCGGTGCGCTCGCCTTTTCCATGCAGATATACTTTGACTTCTCCGGCTACTCCGATATGGCCATCGGCCTTGGCCGTATGCTGGGCTTCGAGTTTTTGGAGAATTTCAACTATCCGTATATTTCCGCCTCCGTGACGGAGTTCTGGCGGCGCTGGCACATCAGCCTCGGCACATGGTTCCGCGACTATGTATACATCCCGCTCGGCGGCAACCGGCACGGTCTTGGTCGCCAGCTTATCAATATTTTCGTCGTCTGGGCGCTCACCGGCTTCTGGCACGGCGCAAGCTGGACTTTCCTATTTTGGGGCATTTACTACGCCTTTTTCCTCATCATAGAGAAATGCTTCCTCCTAAAATGGCTCAAAAAAGCGCCGCGCTGGGTTGGTCACGTCTACACGCTGCTGGTCGCATTCTCCGGCTGGGTCATCTTCCAGCAAAGCTCCGTGTCGCAGACGATGGTGTTCTTCCGTGCCATGTACGGCTTCGGACAGGCGGGCTTTATCGGCGCGACCGACCTGTTTTATCTCGCCAACTTCGCCGTGCTTCTTGTCGTCGCCGCCATTGCCTGTGTGCCCCTCGGTACAAAACTCTATCAGCGTCTACCGCAGACGGCCAAGGGTCTCCTCTCCCCTCTCCTTGTCCTCCTTGTGCTCGCTGTTTCGACCGCGTATCTGGTCGATTCGACCTATAATCCCTTCCTGTATTTCCGCTTTTAAGGAGGGCTGCAAAAGATGAAAAAAAGTTATAAAATATCCGTTTTTAGCGTATTTATCGCGTTTATTACCACATTTTTTGTCCTCTTTCTCGCACTCCCCGACCGTGATTTTTCCGAGCGGGAGAACCGCTATCTGACGAGTGCGCCGAAATTCAGCCTCCAAGCGCTGTTCGGCGGCGGCTTCACCACGAGCTTTGAGAGCTACACGACCGACCAGTTCCCATTCCGCGACGCATGGACGACCATCAAGGCACGTTGTGAGCGTCTCTGCGGCAAGCAGGAAAACAAGGGCGTATTCTACGGCTCGGACGGCTATTTGCTCGAAGCCTTTGAAGCGCCGTCCGACGAGGATATTGTGGCGCGTGTCGGCTATGTGAACACGCTGGCTGAAAACGTGGATGCGCCGGTATACTTCGCGCTCATCCCCGGCGCGGTGGAGATCGAGGCGGCGCACCTGCCCGCCAACGCACCGACCGATTCCGAAAAGTCGGTCATCGAGACGGCATACATTGCCGCCGAAACGCCCTGTATCGACCTTTATAGCGTTCTGGACGCGCACCGTGACGACTACATTTTCTATCGCACCGACCACCATTGGACGAGCCTCGGCGCGTACTGGGGCTATACGGCGCTGTGCCGTGCGTGGGGTCTCCCCTACCACGATTTGAGCGACTACACGCCGCGGACCGTCTCGGACAGCTTCTATGGCACGACCTATTCCTCGTCCGGCTTCTCGTGGGTCGCGCCGGACAGCATTGACATCTATGTCCCCGACAGCGGCGGTGTCACGGTCACGATCTATTCCGCGGGCGAGGCGCAGAGAGGCAAGCTCTACAATATGAGCGCGTTGGAGAATAAGGATAAATATTCCATGTTCCTCGGTGGAAACACGCCGCGTATCGACATCAGCAGCGGTCACGACGGCGAAAAGCTTCTCGTCATTCGGGACAGCTTTGCCGATTCCCTGCTCCCTTTCCTGCTGGACGATTTTTCGGAGATAACCATGCTCGATATGCGCTATTATAAGACCTCGGTCGCGGAGCTTGCCGCCGAGGGCGGCTATGACCGAATCCTTGTGCTATATAGCGTGAGCGAATTCTGCGAGGACACGAATCTGTTTATGATGAGCTATTGACGCGGAAAGGAGCGTAGTGTGCTATGACGGCCTACATTCTGGACGCTTTCACCCAAACACCCTTTGGCGGCAACGCAGCCGGTGTCGTCCTGCTGGACGGCACACCGCCGGAGGCGCGTGAAATGCAGGCGGAGGCGACGCGGCTTGGTCTGTCGGAAACGGCGTTCATTCAGCCGTTGCCCGACGGCAGCTTCCGTCTGCGCTACTTCACACCGACCACGGAGGTCGAGCTCTGCGGCCATGCAACGGTTGCGTCGTTTCAAGCTCTGCGGCAGTGGGGGCTGGTGCGCTGCGGCGCTGTCTACACGGCGTGGACGCTGGCCGGAGATATAGCTGTGGACGTAGGCGCGGACGGCTGTGTCTGGCTCGACATGGCGCCGCCGAAGGAGCTTGGCACATTGGACGCGCAGAACACGGCAGCTCTGTACGCAATGTTTGGTCTGACACCGGCGGACGCGGGTACACTGGCTCCGGCCATCGTGAACACCGGGCTACCGGACATTATGATGCCGGTGGCAAGCCGGTCACTCCTGTCCGCGCTGCGCCCTGATTTCACGGCAATCGCGGCGCTTTCGGAACGGCTGGACGTGACGGGGGTTCACGTCTTTACGCAGGGTGAGGGCGTGGTGACGGCCTATGTGCGCAATTTCGCGCCGCTCGTCGGCATTGATGAGGAGGCGGCAACCGGCACCTCCAACGGCGCATTGAGCTACTACCTCTACCGCCGTGGGCTTTTGCAGCCGGACAGGGTTAACCTTTTCATACAGGGAGAGGATATGGGGCGACCATCGGAGATACGCTCGCGTATCATCGGCGGCGAGACACCGACTATTCGCATCGGCGGCTTTGCGGTCATGCGCCCTTGACACAGCATAACGTGACGACTGGGACTACTGTAAGCAGTCCCAGTCGTCATATCCTATGCGGTTTTACTCGTCCTGCGTCTGCGGGATGACGGGCTCGCGGATGCGGAAGGCGCGGAGGCTGTTGAGGACGGCGAGCAGCGCCACGCCCACGTCGGCGAACACGGCGAGCCACAGCGGACACGCGCCGAAGATGTCGAGTATCAGAATGATGAGCTTGAACGCCAGCGCAAAGCCGATGTTCTGCCAGACGATGGAGCGCGTATGCCGCGCAGCCTCGATGGCTGTGATGACCTTGGAGGGCGAGTCGTCCATGATGACGACATCGGCGGCCCGTATCGCGGCGTCGGAATCCGCACCACGCAGCGCCACGCCAATATCGGCG
>CAVIIB010000002.1:0-2509 GCA_963642815.1 Oscillospiraceae bacterium
CGCCGTAATCCGCCACCGCCTTGGAGGCGTGCATGGAGTTCCAGTAATCGCTGACGGTAGGGTACAGAAGCAAAGACAAGCCTGCAAGAAAGGCCAGTGAAAGTAAAATGGTGGATATTTTGTCTTTCATTTGCAGGGCTCTCCTTGCTGCTGTAGGGAAACGGAGCGTGCAACGCCCCGCCCCCGCAGCAAACGTTCAGATTTCAGATTGATTTGAGAACTCAGTTCTCGAACTTGCTCATGCGCTTCTTGGTAACGAGCACAACGCCCGCGCCAACAACCAGCAGACCTCCAAGAATGTAGAACAGGGTCGTGCCCATACCGCCGGTACTGGGCAGGACGGGTCCTTCCTTGTTGATGACGTTGGTGCTCAGATTGGTGGAAGCCTCAGCCTCGCCGACCTTGACCGTCGGATAGTTTGCCAGCAGTGCGCTTCCGTCTGTGGTGTACTCGGCAGTGATCTTGAACTGCACGGGCTCGTCCAGCAGGTTGTAGCCCGCGGGAGCCAGGGTCTCGTAGAGATAGTAGTCGGTGTTGTCGTCCAGACCCTTGATGACGGGGTTACCGGCCTCCATGGCATAAACGACGGTTCCGGCAGCGTCCTTCTCGGTGGCAATGCGGTAAACGCCGTCGGAGACCTTCACCAGACCGATCAGGTCGGTGGTGACGGTTGGCTCACCCTTGTCATCGCACTTCATGTCGGCGACCTTGAGGGTGCCGCTCTTGGACAGGACAAACTTCGCGCCCGTCAGGGGCTTTTCGGCCTCATCCACCTTGTTGACGCTCATCTTGAATGTCCAGTCGTAGACCTTGGACTTCTCGGTCCGACCCTTGCCAGTGGTGTCGTTGGGGTTGTTGCTGTATTCGAGATAGGCCTCGTTGTCCTGCTTGCCCTCATCGTAGACCTTGGCGTCCTCGTTCAGCACAGCGGAATAGTAGGTGTACAGGCTGTCCTTGCTCTGCATCTTGCCGTCCTTAATGGCCTTGAGCACGTCGATCTTCAGATCAAAGCTGTTGCCGTTGGCGGTCACAGTGTAGTAGGCAGCGTCCAGCACGGTAGTGTCGTTCACCTTGACGGTCACGTCGGCGGCGGACTTGACATTGGAGGTCAGTCCGGCGGACATGGTATCGTGGATGATGTAGTCATACTCGGTATAGGCGCTGGTGTCGGGGATGGTGGTGACAGTACGGAATTCGACGGTGTCGCCGATCTGGTTGTCGCCGACGACCTCCCATGTGCCCTTTTCGTTGTGCTTGATCTCTTTTTTCAGCTCCGGCTTGTCACCCTTGGGCTGCGCGGTCACGTCGCCCACTACCTCCATGATATAGGCGGTGTAGAAGTCGTCCTTGGTATCCAGCGTGTTGTCCTTGTCCTTGACGAGATAGTAGCCCGCCGCAAGGCCGGAGATGGTGTATTTGTCGCCCGCCTGTGCGCCGCTCGTCGTGGGATTGGTGAGATACGGAGCGACTTCCTTTGCAAAGGCCGCAGCCTGCTCCGAGGTGGTGATGGTCTTGGCTTTTTCCGCAGCGTCGCCAAGGGCGGCCTTTCCGGCCGCGGTAATGCCGCTGCCCCAAGTGATGTTGGAGAGGACTTTCTTTCCGTCCTTTTCCGTGAGATCACCGGCGAAGATCTGGTACGCCTCATAGGTGTGTCCCGCCAGCTTGTTTTCAATGGTGATCGTGTAGGTGTCTTCCGCCGCGAACACGGTGGTGCCCAGCGCCAGCGTGAGCATTAGTGCCAGCAGCAGAGCGAGTGATTTTTTCAGTGCTTTCATGTTTGTTTTCCCTTTCTATTGTTAAAAATTGTTGACACTTTTTCGCGTTTCGGGCTATTCCCTTTTGCGCCATGTGATGCAGCCGAGCGACAGAGCGCCCGCGATGAACATCACGCCGCCGAGCGTAAAGCACCATGTGCCGATACCGCCCGTTTCGGGAAGGACATAGGAGGACTTTTTCTGATTGGTGATGACCCATGTGCCATCGTCCCCTTTCACGCAGGTCGTCTTATAGCCCTCGACCTCCAGCTCCTCCACGCGGTACCCGTGCTCCGGCTCCAGCTCCGTCCATGTGTAGGACCACTCGTTGTCCTTGCTGAGCGTTTGTCTGTCAAGCTCTTTGTCATCCTGATAAAGGATCACTTCTATCGATTCGATGTCCTCCGGCTCCATTGCCTGACCGCCTTCATCAAGCCAAACCTTGTTGACGCTGATGGAGACATAGGTTTCGTCAGACGGATCATTGGCAATTTGAAGTGTACTTCCCGTATCCAATGCCTGCCCAACAAAGTCTTCCGGCCTTTGGGTCGGCGCGGTCTGTCCCGTATTTGTCCGAAGCCAGAAGAACGTGACCTCGCTCGTCAGCGTATACTGGTCAGGCGCTTTTGTTTCGACCAGCTTATACGCAACATCCGGCGTCAAATGGCGAAGCATGACGGTTCCGCTGGAACCTGTTATCAGCGGAGCCTCATTCACCCTTGTCCAGTCGCCGTTTGCCCATTGATACAAATCGA
>CAVIIB010000002.1:2519-32857 GCA_963642815.1 Oscillospiraceae bacterium
AGATGTTCCAGCATAGCCTGTCTTGATCTTTCGCACCGAAATATAATGCTCCTCCGGCTCCGGATCTTCCTCCGGCTCCTCGATTCTACCGGTGAAATCTGTTCTGTGGGATTCGGCATTCACATTGATATTTTCTGCCACAACAGTGCCATTCAGGTTCTGCTGGATGTTGACCGTTGCGCCCGGAGCGATCACTGCACCCGTCATCAGATGGGTATTGATCGTAACGCCACGGGCATTCACAAAATTCCAGATCACCTTACCGGCGTAGAACTCCGTGACCTCACTGGTTGACTGCTCCTGCCCATCGATCACAACTCTTGCCTGCGGCATATTGACGGTATCTGTGCCTGTGCAATCCACGTTGATGATGACGGTTCCGTTATGTCCTGTCTGAAAACCGTCAACTCGTACATATCCGCCCAGCTTTTCCTGAAGCTCTGCCACGGTATAAGAAACAACCCCCACCCCGGTCGGCTTATCCAAATATAATTGGCTGTAGTTTTTCCCCAACTCCTGCGCAGATGTGTAGGTCAGATTTGCCGCCGGGAAATTACGCATGGACGCGGAGATCTGCGTTATCTCCGCCTCTACGCGAGCCAAATCGATCAAAGTCACCGTTTCAGAGTCCCTGTCCTGCACCAAATGGTATGGGCGATCATTTTTTGTGCCATTGATGGAAAAAGCGTTTCCATTATCCACCAGTGCAACGGTGTTGCCGCTTCCAAATGCCAGTATATGTTCTGAATGAGCAGCGCTGACGCTGTGTACCTGTAGATAATTTTGAGCGTAACTCAATTCATCGGCCAGATTATTTGTTCCGAAATTGGAGTATGCGTACAAATTCTTTGCCAGAACGTTTCCGTTTGTGTGCGTATTCAGCCGCGCCTCACCAAAGGCAACGATATGAAAGCTTCCCGCAGTACCGAGCGGGCTGTTGGATTTATAATAAACGGCATAGTCCGGGGCTGTCAGGAAACAATCCCTCACATCGTTATATACCAGCTCGTATTGACCCGCGATTATACGATCCGCAGCCTTTAAGCGTACAAACAGAAACTCCGCGCTGTTCGGGTAATTGTAGTCGGATACTGTGGTCGAGGTGACATTCCCATCGCTGCCGTAGGTCACATCACATTGGGAAAATTCCGTCGGCTCACTCTTTGGATTTTTACAATAGGTGAACCGCAGCTCGTCCGTTTCTGTCACTTCCGTGAAAAGCCCGTTGTCCCATCGCATATCAAGTGTGTAGCCGCTGTTCAGATTTGCAAAGCTCTGCCCTGTCTGCTTATCAACTAGGAATATCTTGTAAATAATGGCCTCTGCGATCTCTTGACCGTGGGCGCTAAAGGTCTTTAGGGCGTTTTCATAATTATTCAGCGCTTGCGGCTCCACCTGAAGGTAATAGTCTGCGGGCGAATAGCTGTCTGCTTCAAGCGTGAGCGTGGCCGACAGCCCTGCCTCAGCGTCAGTGAACCGGAACTCGTTCTGACTTACCAGCCGGATATCATCCTCAGAAACGGCCTGCACCGCGTCCGGGTTCTCCGGCAGTACGCCGTAGCCGAGAATGCGGCTGTCTGTGTCGTTGTAGCTGTGCTTTGCCACCATGTTGCCGGAGTTGCCCTCGATGGTGTAGACGGTGAAGCCGTCATCCGACGCGCTTACATCGGACACGAGGCCGACATGGTTGGCATGGCCGTCGGCATCCGTATCGAAGAAGATGAGGAAGCCCTGCTCCGGATAGCAATCCTCCGCGCTCTCGTAAAGCCCCATGTCGCTCAGCTCGCTCACCCACGGGTTACAGGCGGAATGATAAGGGAGCACCGTCTCCGGCACACCCGCATAGTGCAGACAGAACGAGACGAACATGGCGCACCAGTCGCCGTAGGGCACACCGTACCACGCGCCGTAGCGGGTGTAGCCCTTCATCGTTGCGCCGTCGTCAAGGACGACATAGTTCGCCGTGCTCTCGGTATAGCCGAGCTGGCTCTCCGCGACCGCGATCACGTTTTCCGCCCAGTTATCGCCGAGATTCTGAGGCAGGGTGCGCTCCCAGACGGCGGCACTCTCCACGTCCGCATTCGGGTTAGAGAAGCAGCTCAGCGTGTGGGTATGCTCCTCCCTGTCGCAGCTAAAGACCTCCTCGTAGCACTCGTCCGTGTGGACGTGCCCCTCGGTGGTCGCCGGCTCCGTCGGCGCCGTGCAGACGAGGACGCTTTCCTCGCGGTAGCAGCCGTCGTTGTGGGTATGTCCCTCGCCCTCCGCGAGGCCGCAGCTCAAGCTGTCGGTATAGCAGCTCTCGCCGTGGCTGTGTCCCTCGCTCTCCGAAAGGCCGCAGCTCAGAGTTGTGGTCTCGGTGTAGCAGCTCGCGTCATGCGTATGCTCGTCGTTTTCCTCCATGCCGCAGCTCAGGCGCGTCTCCGTGGTGTAGCAGCTCTCGCTGTGGCTGTGTCCCGCACTCTCCGAAAGGCCGCAGTTCAGGGTCTTGGCGTAGCACGCGGCGCTGTGCGTGTGCGCGGCGCTCTCCTCCTGTCCACAGGCGAGGACGCGCTGAAGCTCATAGCAGGTCTCCGCGTGCTCATGCGGGGTCGGTGTTGCCCCCGCCTCCTGTCCGCAGACAAGGACGCGCTCGTAGCAGTCCTCCGCACTGTGCGTGTGCTCCTCATGGCCGCAATAGGCCGTGTCGGTCATGGTGAGGGCGGGCAGGATCAGCGCGTAGGTCGTGCAGAACACCACGACACAGGCCAGCGCCGTCACGACGCGCTGCCAGCGCTTGTGCCGCAAATGCTCCTTTTTGGAATTTTCTACCCTCTGTGGTAAGCTTGTTTGCATAATGCTCCTCCAGCCGTGCTATTGCACCGGCCCGAACTGGCTCAACGGCCAGATACAGAAAATGACCTTGCCCACGATCTGCTCGTCTGCGACGCAGCCGACCGCCGTGTTGCGGGAATCCACGGACACGTCACGGTTGTCGCCCATCAGGAAATACCGCTTGTCAGGTACCTGATAGGGAAGCTCGATGTTCGTTTCGCCGTAGGCCTTTTCGACGATGTACGGCTCGTCCAAAGCTGCTCCGTTCACGGAAACGATTCCGCCCATGTCGATATTCACCCCATCCGCCGGTCCCGCGATGAAGCGTTTTATGAGCAGCTTGTTGCCATAGTAAAAGGCCACGATGTCGCCCGGCTCAAAGCTGCCGCTCTTGATGCTCACTACGATCTGCCCATCCTCCAGCGTCGGCGCCATGGAATCGCCATAGATATGCAGAACCGGCATCCAAAGCGTCGCCACCAGTATGGCCACCGCCGCCACGACGATGAGGATGGCGACCGTGCTTTTCAGCGTGCTGTTGTATCGGCTCTTGTACCGCAGACGGTTTCGCTCCTGCTCGATCTGCTCGGTGGTTGGCAGGTCGAGAGGCTTGCCCTTGTCCATCTTCACGCCTCAGTCTCTCCGCAGCAGGGCTTGAAGATCCGCGTGCGCCTGGATCAGATCGTTCGCTCGCCGCTCAAAGGTTTCCCACTTTTCGGCGGCCTCCGCCTCGGCCTTCTCAAGGATGGTCTGCGCCCGTCCCTTTGCCAGAAGGATCGTTTCCTCCGCCTTGCGGTTGGCCTCCTCCAGCAATGCCGCCTGCTGGCGCTCCGCACCCTCCAGCAGTGCCGCCTGCTGGCGCTCTGCCTCCTCCTGCTGCTGTGCCCGCGCCGCCTCTGCCTCACGGATAGAGCCGAGATACTGGTCGGCGGCGGCCTGCGCCGCTTCGAGCACGCCGTTCACACGGAGCGCCGCCTCCGCGATGGAGCCGGACTCGGATAGCTGGAGCGTCCGTTTATCAAGCTCGCTTTGCAGCTCTGCTATCTTCGCATCCTTCTCCTCGCTCTGCTTTTGCATATCCTTTTGCAGCTCATAGATGATGTCGATCAGCGCCGGGCGGCGGAGATGTTTTAATTCTTTATCTGTCATATCCGGCACACCTTCCTTTCAGTTTCCCGTCTCCATGAGCGCAAATACCGGCTGAAATATCGCGTAGTAGATGGTATTGATCGTAACGTCGTCGTTCCCAAGCTCTCCGCGAAAGACCCTTACCGCAGCGCTCATCGTCCCCTCGATCAGATGCATGACCAGCACACGGACGCTGCCCCGCTCCGAAATATGAAAGCGCCTGTCAATCTCGTCAACACACTGCGCGAAGCTCCGATAATTCTCAGCACGCTTCTGAATGACCCTCTCCGTGTAATATTCGGAGCTGCAAAACGCACGGAAGAACAGCGTTCGGTCAGCGTCTTCCATCAGATAGCGCCAGTATGTGACCCAGAGGAGCCAACAGTAATTCTCCACGTCCTCGACCTGATCCACGTGCGGCGGAATCCTTTTCATGGTGGCCGTCAGCAACCAGCTGATCTCGGCATCGATCTCCAGAAAAAATGTGGTAAGCAAATCTTCCTTATTCTTATAGAGCTCGTAGACTGTGGGCGGAACAAGGCCGGTGACGGCTGTCAGCTTTGGGACGCTGAAATTGGACATTCCTCCCGACGCGATCAGGTGCAGGGTCCCCTGCCGAATCTGCGCTCTCATGCTTTCCGTGTCATGCTTTTTCATTATGTATATCCCATTTCTGTATAGGTCCTCTAATCTTCTAAAGCTCGTTAAAATCCAGCCGCAAAAAAAGCACGCCCCCGCCGACGCATACCAAAACGCCCCTGTCTTGGACCTTCCACATACGTTCTTGCGCAGTTTATCCCCTGTTTTGCTATCTGTCAAGTATCAATTGTTTTTTTTTTAATTTACTTGTAACCTATGCAAAATGTGGCAAAGTGGCAAACACAGGCCACCATATTGTCGAGCCATTTCTCCTTCATGAGTGACAGATCGACGACCCAAATGATTCCGACGTTGGCCGCACGAGTGCGCTGATTGAGAAGAAAAAAGGCAGCCGCTTGAAGCGGCTGCCCGTAATGGTAATGCGGTGTCAAACTTTCTGTGCCCCTTTTAGGGGTTAAGTCCGTATTTGCCCCTGCTAGGGGCTGTTCATACCACCAGTTTACCGGTGGTTATGATGATGTCAGCGGTGTATAGCTGTTGTCGTTGTCCAGTGTCTCATACGGCTCCGGCCATGGAACGGTATTCCGTGGCTTGGCCAGTACGGAATACGGCGTGTGCATGGGTCCCGGATCGCTCACGGGTGGGGGGTCGCCCAGCGTGGGAGGCGGCGCGGGATTCGGGTTCGGGTCGGTCAGGCGCTCATACTCGCCGTGCGCCCAGTCAAAGCAGTCCATGCGCGTGAGGATGTCGGGGCAGACGTGCTCATGCAGGTACTTCCACTCCCCGTCCACAAGCACAAAGTCCGAGCCGTAGCGCTCCCACAGCACGTTGCAGTAGGGTCGCCCGTCGTCCGTCAGGCGCGAATGGATCACACCCGGCGTGATGAAGCTGCCACGGGCGCTCTGCCCGTCGGCCGCGACCTCGATGACATCGGTGACAAGCGTGTGGACGCTCGCCTCCATGAGCGGGCGTGGATCCTTGCCGCCCACCTCCGGAAAGCGCTCATAGATATTCAGCCAGTTTTCAAAGCACATCTTGTCATACTGGGTCACAGAGCCGTACCAGACCTGATCGCCGCCGCGCATACGCCCAAAGGCGTGCGCCCACGACGCATTTTTGTCCATGCACCAGATACCGTCCCACTCGCCTGTGGCGTCGGCGCGACCATGGAAATAGGTGTGACGCGCCTTGACGTTCTCCACCTCCTGTGAGGCGGCGGCGTTGCGAATGCGCTCGTGCAGTGTGAGCTCTCTCATTTGTAGTTCCTCCCCTCGCGTGCGCCGTAATGCTTGCCCTTGGGGGCTTTCCAGCCCTCCGGCCCGTAGCTTATCTCGTCGCTCCAGCTCTCGTAAGGCTCCGGCATGGCGGGATAGTCGTCCCACCAGTTGAACGTGCCGTCATGGATAAGCTCGCGCACCGTCGGATCGCCAAATTCGAGCATAACGGGGTCGCTCTCATAGTTGGGATAGGGGTCTTGGTCGGAATAATCCGTACCCGCCTCGGCCACGAGATCAACCGCCGCAACGACGTGCCATATTTTCCACTCGTCGCCCTCTTTAATGAAGTCAAAGCCGAGCTTTTCCGGCATCCACAGCGCCTTGGCCGTGCCGTCGCCGTTCGATTCCGTCTCGTTCGCGATGGAGTAGAACAGACCCTTGGCCGTCCTTCCGTCGCCCGCAAGCTCGACAAGGCCGGTGCTCGCCGGATGGAACGCCATATAGCCCGCGCCGTGGGTCTTCACATACCATGCGCGGATATTGTCCATGCCGACATACCAGCCGATGTTCTTGCCGAAGGCGGCGCTCGCTTGATGCTCGGGCTCTCTGACCCAAAGCTCGTCAAGCTCCCGCTCGCGCCAGTCGTTTGCAATGTAAACGCCGCGCTTGTATACGAGCTTCTTGATCTCCTCCACGTCCCAGACGCGGCGGATAAGCTCGTCGTCGCTGTAATTCTTCTTAAACATAGCGCACTCCCCTCCTCAAACAGCGTAGCTGAACGTGTCCGCAAAGCGCTCATACGGCTCCGGAATCGGCGGCGCTTCCGTCACGGGGCGCTCCGGGCGGTAATACTCGCGCAGCGTCTTCGCCTCGGTATAGGCGGGATAGCGGAAGTCCTTGAGCGGCGCAAACTCCGGCAGCTCCGGGTAAGGGATTGGGGGCTTGCCCCAGCTCTGACCGCAGGTGCCGTCCACATCGTTCAGATATTGCAAATGCCATATTTTCCAGCCGTCCGCCTCGCGAATGAAGTCCGCCGCAAACCAACCGAGCGTCCAGCGGGCGCGTGGACCGCAGACCTCCACATCATTCTTCGCGCCTTGGCAGTACCACAGCCCCTTGGCCGTCTCTCCGTCGCCCGCGACCTCGATGATGGGGCAGTACATGGGCATGACCTTGAACGGACCTATGCCGTACAGCTCCTCCTCGCTCAAGCCGCCGAGACGCTCGGGAAAGCGCTTTTGCAGCAGTGCCGCCACCAGCGCATTGCGGTCACGGCAGGCGGCGTAGTAGCCGCGCACAGCCTCCGTCCCACGGTATACGCCGTCGTTAAAGGCGAGTGTCGGCTCGTTTTCGCTCCAAAAGTGGTCGAAAACCTCCTGCTCACGATTCAGCAGCACGATGTTAGCGTATTTGCCCATCAGGTTCTTGATGGCACGCTGATCCTCCCAGCGCTGCGTGAGCTGTTCCGTCGTGTACATCTGTTTATTCCTCCTTAGCAGTAACCAAGAGCGACCACGGCGTCATAGGCGTCGCGTGTCGCGTTCATTATCTTTTGCGCCTTGTTCGCGTCTCCGATCACATAAAATTCCTTCACGAGCCCGCGCAGCGCCTCGACCTCCTCCGAGCGCGAGCGCATACCGGAGGCCATGATGACGTTATCGGCGGGATAGAAGCGCTCGTTTCCGTCCTTGTCGAGCGCGTAGACGCCCGTTTTGTCGATACGCGAGCAGCGCATACCGAGTGCGGGATGGATGCTCTCGCTCGTCTCAATCTCGTGCAGCAGGGCAATGCGGTGCATACGCCCGCAGTTTATGGCGAGCTCGTCGATCATTTCAAGGATGGTCACGTCATGCCCCTTGCGGGCAAGATCGACCGCCTCCTCGCAGCCGATGAAGCCGCCGCCGATCACGACAAGTGTATGACCGAGCTTCGTCTCCGGCGTGAGGTACGCGCCGAACACAACATTATCCCCATCGTGACCGGGTACGGGTATAGCAAAGGGCTCACCGCCGACGGCTGCAATCAGCACATCCGGCTTTAGCTCCTCCACGAGCGCCGCCGTGACGCGGGTGTTCAGCCTCACCTCCGCACCGCAGCGCATGACCTTTTCCACCTGACTGTCGCGGTAGCGCCGCATGGGGCGCTTGAACCATGTGTCGTTGTCGGCAAAGCGCAGAGCACCGAGCTTGTCACTCGCCTCGCACAGCACGACCTCATGACCGCGCCTTGTGGCCTCCAGCGCCGCCTGCATACCGGCAGGGCCGCCGCCCGCAATAAGAATTTTTTTGTGCGTATAGCAGGGCTGCGGGTGAAATACCTCGCACTCCCGCCCGATGATGGGGTTGACAGAGCAGCGCATGACGCGGTTTTTCATCATGCCGCTTTGACATTCCGTGCAGCGGATACAGGGCGTGATGTCCTCCACCCTGCCCTCCATGACCTTGCGTGGCAGGAACGGGTCGGCGATCAGGGCGCGTCCCATGGCGATGGCGTCCACGCCGCTCTCCGCGAGGAATTTCTCCATCGCGTCCGGCATATTGAACGCGCCGACGGACAGCACCGGCGTTGTTACATATTTCTTGATCTCCGCCGCGAGATAGGCGTTGTGCATATCCTCCTGAAACGCGCCGGGGTGCATGAGCACAGCGGAGAAATCCTCCTGCTGCGTACCGGCGGAGACGTGGATAAGGTCGACCTTGCCGTCCAGCAGCTTGGCGATCTCGACACCCTCCGCGAGACCGTAGCCGCCCTCGGCATATTCCGTGCCGGAGATGCGTATTTCAATGGGAAGCTGCCGCCCGACCGCCGCCCGTACCCGCTCGATGACGAGCAGGCAGAAGCGCATACGGTTTTCAAGGCTTCCGCCCCATTTGTCCTTGCGCTTGTTCGTGATGGGGCTGATGAACTGGTGGATGAGCCAGCCGTGACCGCCGTGCAGCATGATCATATCGAAGCCGCAGTCCTTGGCGTTTTTCGCGGCCTCCGCAAATTTATCGGCGACGAAATATATCTGCTCCTCGCTCATCTCGTCCACCTCGTCTCCCCACGGGTCGATGTAGTGCGAGGGGCCGATGGCGTTTTTGCCGCCAATGAACGCGGGCGAGCAGAGTGCGCCGCCGTGGTCAAGCTCCACCTCAGCGAGCGCACCTCCGGCGTGGATCGCATCCGCCACCGCGCACAAGTAGGGCGTGGCGCTGGGGTCGTTCATGCCGACCTGCTGCGGGTGGCTGCGACCTGTGTCGAGGTCAACAATGACATCGCCCACCGGCACGACCGCCGCACCGCCGAGGGCGCGTAGCTTGTAATATTCGATATTTTCTCTCGAATAATGCTCCTCCGGGCCAAGCTCCGCAAGGGAGGTCGGCGAGGAAAACATACGGCTCTTTGCCGTCACGCCGCCAAGCTTCAGCGGCGCTAAAAGATGTTCATACATGGCTCATGGCTCCTTTTCGCTCCGCGCAGCGGACGCGGAACAGGGGTTTTTGCGGAAATACAGCACGAGCGCGAGGCTCAACACGGCGCATACAACGACACCGGCGAGGTACAAAAGCTCCCGCCCAAGCGTCCCCTCGCCGAGCGCGAGGATATAGACAAGCTGCGCCAGCGTCATGACCGCCGTGAAGCCGAAGCTCCACGCAGAGGCACAGCGCATACGCCGCCACGAGGCATACCAGCCGCGATAGGTCATGGGCTGCGCCGTGACAAGGAGGCAGACCGCGCCGATGATGAGGTAGACGAGCGGGATAAGCTCCAAAAGCTGCGGTATCGCGGCGATATGCCACATACCGCCCGCCGAGGGGCAGAACGCCACGACCGCATAGACTGCGGCAAGTGCCGCCGTGAGACCGACGCACCGTGCCCTTGCGGACACGTCCCCGCCGGGGAGCGTGTAATACTCCCCGGTGTAGACAAGCTCGGTCTTGCCGTCCTTTTCGCGGCGCTCCCAGCCTTGGAAGTACCAGTCCCGCGCTCTCACAGGGCGTTCAGCTCCCGCACATAATGGCAGGCGCAGTAGTGTCCCGGCAGAATCTCCTCCACCGCAGGCAGGCTTTCGTGACATTTTTCCTTCGCATAGGGGCAGCGGCTCGCAAAGCGGCAGCCCGGTTTGGGGTTGATGGGCGACGTGACCTCGCCCTTCATAACGATCTCCTCCCGCTTCACATGGATGGACGGGATGGGAATGGCGGACAGCAGTCCCTTGGTGTAGGGGTGCAGCGGGTTTTTGAACAGCTCCTTGGAGGGGCACATCTCCACCTCGCAGCCGAGGTACATAACGAGGATGTTGTGCGAGATGTGCTTCACAACGGAGAGGTTGTGCGTGATGAACATATAGGTAAGCCCACGCTGATCCTGCAGATCCTGCAAAAGATTCAATATCTGCGCCTGAATGGACACATCGAGCGCCGAGACCGGCTCGTCACAGACGATGAATTTCGGGTCGACCGAGAGCGCACGGGCGATACCGATACGCTGGCGGCGTCCACCGTCCAGCTCATGCGGATAGGAAAACGCAAAGCGGCGGGACAGTCCAACGGTGTCCATAAGCTCCGCCACGCGAAGCTCCCGCTCGTTGCGGTCGCGGTATAGCCCCATGGCCTTCATCGGCTCTGCAATGAGGTCGGAGACGCACATACGCGGGTCAAGGCTCGAATACGGGTCTTGGAATATCATCTGGATGTCCTTGTGCATGGTCTTTTTCTGCTTCTTCGTGGGGTGGGTCATGTCCTCCCCCTCGAATTTGAGCACGCCCGCCGTGGATTCATGCAGACCCATAACCGTGCGTCCAAGCGTGGATTTGCCGCAGCCGGACTCGCCGACAACGCCAAGCGTCGTCTTCTCGTCGATGGCAAAGGACAGATCCTCGACCGCATGGAGCTGACCACGCGGGGTCTTGAAGTATTTGCAAAGGTGCTCCACCTGAACGATGGGTGTCATAGTGCGGCCTCCTTTCGGACGGATTCGGTGCGCAGGCATTTCACAAGATGTCCCGGCGTGACCTCCACCGGCGCGGGATTTGTCTCATGGCACTCCGGCGTGGCGTAGGGGCAGCGGGGATGGAACGCGCAGCCGTGCGGCAGGTTGATGGGGTCGGGCATAAGCCCCTGTATGGGCTGCAAGCGCTCCGTGTCGATGTCAAGGCGCGGTATCGAGCCGAACAGTCCCATCGTATAGGGGTGCGCGGTGTGGTCGAAAATATCCTCCAGCGAGCCGTATTCCACGATCTCACCGGCGTACATGATGGCCACCGCGTCGCAGCTCTCCGCCACAATACCGAGGTCGTGGGTGATGAGAACCATCGAGGTGCCGAATTCGCGCTTGAGCTCGTTCACCATGCGCATGACCTGCGCCTGTATCGTCACATCGAGCGCCGTTGTCGGCTCGTCCGCCAGCAGCAGCTTCGGGTTACAGGCAAGCGCGATGGCGATGATGATACGCTGCTTCATGCCGCCGGAGAATTGGTGGGGATAATCCCCGGCGCGGTCGCTGCTGATGCCCACCTTGTCAAGCATCTCCATCATGCGGGTCTGCGCCTCAGCCTTGCCGCAGTCTTGATGACGCAATATGACCTCCGCGATCTGGTCGCCCACGGTCATGACCGGGTTCAGTGCCGTCATGGGGTCTTGGAATATCATAGATATTTCGTTGCCCCGCAGATCCTGCACCGCCTTGTCGTGCATTTGCAGAATGTCCTGTCCCTTGTAGGTGATGGAGCCGGACAGTATCTCGCCGGGTTCCGGCACAAGGCGCAGGATTCCGAGCGCCGTCGTGGTCTTACCCGCGCCCGTCTCTCCGACGAGGCCGAGCGTCTTGCCCGCCTCCACGGAGAAAGATATACCGTTCACGGCCTTCACGTCGCCGTCCTCGGTTTTGAAGTGTATTGTCAGATCTTTGATGTCGAGTAAGCTCATATCGTCCCCTCCTTATCGCCGCATACGCGGATCCATCGCGTCACGAAGCCCGTCGCCCAGCAGGTTAAAGGCAAGCTCCGCCAGCACGATAAACAGTGCCGGGAATACGATGACGTGCCAACGGGTCGCAAAATCGTAGATGTAGTCAAGCCCGTTGTTAAGGATGTTGCCCCACTCCGGCGTGGGCGGCTGGACACCGAGACCAAGGAAGCTCAGTCCCGCGATACCCATGATAGCGCCGCCGATATAGAGCGAGGTCTGGACGATGATGGGTGCAAGCGTGTTGGGGATGATGTGCGTCATGATGATCTTGAGGTCGGATTCGCCGAACGAACGCGCCGCCTCAATGTACTCCTGTCCGTTGATGAGCATGGTGGACGAGCGGAGCTGGCGGGCGATCATGGGGATAGTGCCGACGGCGAGCGCCAGCGCGGTGTTGAAAACGCCGGAGCCGAGCGCCACGGAGATACAGATGGCGAGCATCATGCCGGGGATGGACATGATGACGTCCATGACGCGCATGAGGACGGAATCGACATATTTGCCGAAATAGCCGCAGAGTGCGCCGATGATCATGCCGAACACGATACCGATGACGACCGACAGGATGGCGATAAGCAGCGAGTAGCGTCCGCCGACAAGCAGGCGCGTCAGCAGGTCACGACCATAGTCGTCCGTGCCCATCGGGTGCGCCTTGGAGGGAAGCTGGAAGCGGGCGGAGAGATCCTGCGCGGTATAGTCGTAGGGGCTGATGACCGTGGCAAAGATAATGCCGAGTATCATAATGCCCAAGAAGATGAGGCAGACCATGGCGACGGGGTTTTTCTTCAAGCGGTGCCAAACCTCGCCCCAATAGCTGCGTTTTTTCAGACGAACGGGTTCCTCCGTCATGGGAAGCTTTTTATCGTTCATGCCGCACTCGCCCCACCTTCCGCCTTAGGCTCTCTCTTTTTCCGCTTGCTGCCCGCCGTGTACTGCGCCTTGATACGCGGGTCGACCGCGGCGTAGGCAAGGTCGGTCAGCAGGTTAGCGACCGCCACCACGATGGCACAGACGACAACGCAGCCCTGCACGGTGATGAAGTCCTTTGCCATAATGGAGGAGTTGATCAGCATACCCATGCCGGGGATATTGAATATCATCTCCACAAGGATAGACCCGGCGAGACAAGTTCCCAGTCCCGCGCCCACCATCGTGAGGATGGGGATGAGCGAGTTTTTGAGGACGTGCTTCGTCGTGATCTTGCGCTCCGCAATGCCCTTGGCGCGGGCGGTGCGAACATAGTCCTGCCGTATGACCTCCAAAATAGAGGATCGCGTCATACGGGCATTCTGCGTAATAGGGCCGATACCGGCGGCGATGACGGGAAGCACAAAGCTCTTGAAGCCCTCCGCGCCGGAGACGGGAAACCAGCCCAGCTTCAGCGAGAACACGAGCATTAGAATGACCGCCACGAGGAAGCCCGGCATGGCGTTCATGATGACGGCAAAGGTCGTGGTGATGTAGTCGATGGCGGAATTCTGGTGCAGCGCCGCTGCGATTCCGAGGGGGATACCGACGCACACGGAGATAAGCATAGCGCCAAGACCGAGCTTCAGCGTATTGGGAATACGCCCAGCCAGCAGCTCCCACACCGTCTTGGAGTAGACGTAGGAGTCGCCGAGGTCGCCGTGGAACAGGTTCCAGATGTAGTCCGCAAGCTGGACGATGTACGGACGGTTAAGTCCCATCGTCTCACGCATGGCGGCGAGCTTATAGGGGTCGGAGGCGGAAAGCCCCAGCTTGATCATGGCGGGGTCTGTCGTGCTGAAATAGTTGATCGTGAACACAACAATGATAGCGCCGAGCAGCACCGGGATGATGAGCAGCAGCCTCCGAAGGATATATTTTAGCATTCTTTATCCCTCTTTTACGTTTTTCTCCTCGAATGAGAAGGCGCGGCGGCAGACCGCTGCCGCCGCGCCGGGAATTGCTTATGTCTTTGTCTGCTATCAGTCGGTCAGCAGAACGGGGTCGACTTGGTTCGAGGTGTCGATGGCCGCCTCGAAGCTGGTGTGAACGTCCTTCACGCCGAAGTTCTTCGTGCTGACAGCGATGGGGATGACGTAGTAGCCCTCATAAATGCCCTCGATCAGCTCCTGATAGATGGCGAGGCGCTTGTCGTGGTCGGTCTCCTGCTGGCCTTGGGTAAAGAGCTCGGCCAGATGCTCGTCACGAATGCGGAGCAGGGAGTTGTCGGACTCAGGACCAAACTGCTGGAGCAGATTGGCGGGGTCGTTGCCGGAGCCGTTCGAGGCCTGACCAACGGACATGGGGACCTCGTTGCCGATGAGCTTCGGCAGAATGGTGGCAAAGTCGGTCACGCCGGAGAGGTCAAGGTTGATGCCAACGGCGCTGGCATAGCTCTGCGCAGCCTCGCACAGTGCGGCATTCCAAGCCGTGCCCTCGCAGTAGATGGTGATGGTTTCGCCGTTGTAGCTGGACTTCGCCAGATATTCCTTGGCAAGCTCAGGGTCGTACTCATAGACACCGAGATCCTCATAGACCCAAGAGCCCTCACCCACGAGGCAAGAAGCGACCTCATAGACACCCTCGCCGAGGCTCTCGACCATCGTGGGGATGTCAAGGCAGTGCGCCAGCGCCTTGCGGAGGTTCTCGTCCGCGAACGGGCCGGTCTCACCCGGCTCGCCGGAGGCGCCGCCCAGCTCAACCGCCATCTCGAAGTAGGAAACGGCGTTCTCCTTGGCGGTGATGAGGGAGGTTTCGGGGACAGCACCATTGCTTAGGTTGTTGATGTAGGTAGCCTCGGTCAGGTAGGCAGCGTCAAGGTTGCCGGCCTGTAGGTCAGCATAGCGGGTGGATTCTTGGGAGTAGAAGCGGACTTGGAACTCATCATAATAAGGCTCCTCGCCCCAGTAGTACGGGTTGCGGACAAGGGTGTACTGGACGGATTCCTCCCAGCCGGACTTGTCGGAAACACCGTCGCCCTTGAGCATATAGGGGCCGGTACCGATGAGCCAGTCGAAGGCATAGCCCTCCGCACCGGCGACCTTCTCATCGAGGACGAGGCAGCTCGCGTTGCCAAGCAGGTCGATGAGCGCCGCGTCATAGTAGTTCATGGGGATGACGAGGTGGTAGTCGTCCACGATCTCAGCATTCTCCAGATCCATGCAGGCATACATGGCGGCGGTGCGGAGCTGGGACGCGATGTGCTTGAAGGTGAAAAGCACGTCGGAGGCGGTCATGTCGTCGCCGTTCGAGAATTTGACGCCCTGCTTGAGGGTGATGTCAAGCGTCTCGGCGGTGTAGTCCACGGACTCCGCCAGCTTCAGCGTCATGTTGCCGTCCGGGTCGCAGGTCCAGAGGCTCTCGCCCACGGCGTGGACAAGGAAGTTACCGGAGTTGGTCTGCAGGTCGGAGGCGGGGTCGAACGTCGTGGAGTTCGCGTCCGTGCCGTAGACAAAGACCTTATAGTCGTCGCCGGTCGTCTCCTCGGCGGGCTCGGCAGCCGCAGTCTCGTCCTTTGCGGCGGTCGTCTCGGTCGTCGTGGTGCTGCTGTCGGAGCTTCCGCAGGCGGCAAGGCTAAAGACAAGAGCCAAGCACAGCAGAGCGGCCAGCAGACGGGATAGTTGCTTCTTCATTTTTTCATTCCGTCCTTTCTGAATGAGGTTTTTGCGCAGGTTCAATTGGTATGTTTTATTATAAAACAAGGGTGTTTGATTGTAAAACAACAAATTCGCATGGGTATTACACGATTTTGTATTGTCTTGCACAAAAATCTTGCTATAATAGGGGTCGAAAGGTGGTTTTTGCTTGAACGACATGGAGATCGCGTGCTTCCTCTCGGTCGCACGCACCGGAAGCTTCACCATTAGCGCACGGGAGCTGTCCAGCACCCAGCAAGCCGTGAGCCGGAACATTCAGAATTTAGAGGACGAGCTTGGTTTCGCGCTGCTCCACCGCGGCAGCCATGCCGTCACGCTCACATGGGCGGGTCAGCGCTTCATGGACTGGCGCAGGGAGCATGACGCGCAGCTTTCCACCCTTGAACGTCAAAGCCGCCGTATGTCCCCCGCCGGTATGGACGAGCTTTATGTCGCGTGGACGGACTGGACGGGCTGCCCTCTTGGGCTGGAGGACGATATACGCTGCTTCCGTGAGGCATACCCGGATGTCAATCTGCACACGCGCCAAGGCTCTACGGAGGAGGTCACGGCCATGCTGAGCAACGGCAACGCCGACATCGCCGTGCTGCCGGAATACAACACGCACAATTTGAGCGGTCTTATCGTCTCCCCGCCCTTTGCCACGCAGCCGCTCTACTTTATCTCCCGCGATATAGACGAGCTACCCCCGCCGGAGGAACTTTCCTCCGTCACCCAGCTTGCCGCCGCCATGGGCGAGAGCAGCGAGGCGGAGGCGCGGAGGCGCGTCAAGATGTTCTGTGCGGAGCTTGGACTTTCATCGAAGCAGGTGGAGATATTGCCGAGTGTCCGCAGCACCTTCACACAGCTTCTCTGCGGCGGCTGCTACACGGTCGCGCCCGTGGAGCGAGCGGAGGAATGGGGACTGCGCTTTCTACCGCTGCCCGGTGCGGGCGCGAGGCTCGTGTTCGTAACGCCGCAGGGACACATAAGCCCGTGGGTGTCTCTGTTTGAGAGCTTCATCCGTCAAAGGAGGGTTAAGCCGTGAACACAAGTCAAGTCGATTGCTTCCTCACCGCCGCCCAGCTTTTGAGCTTTTCCGCCGCAGCAGCGGAGCTGCACCTCTCCCCACAGGCCGTCTCCAAGCAGGTCATATCGCTGGAGGGCGAGCTGGAAACGCGGCTTTTTGACCGCAACGGTCCCCGACTGCGACTGACGGAGACCGGCGCTATGTACCGCCGTCTCTTTGAGGGGCAGGTGCGGCAATTCAGCTTTTTGCAGGAGGATATACGCCTCCACCGCAAGAGCCTCGCCATGTCGCTGCGCATCGGCGTATCGGAGTGGCTCGACCCCTTTGGTGCATTCGGCGCAGGTCTTTCCAACTTTTTTTCGGAGCGCCCACGCACAAATTTTACACTCCACAGCCACACGAACAACGAGCTGCTGAGCGCCATTTTATCCGGCGAACTCGACTGCGGCTTTTTCTCCGGCGCACAGCAGCCCGACCGCCGCGATTTGGAGTGTGTGACCGTGGCGACGGAGCCGATATGCCTCTTTGCCCCGGCGGACTTGGGCGGCGGCGAAATGCACGAGGACTGCTGGGGGCTGCCGCTGCTCATGACCTTTGCGTGGAACTGGATACGCACGGAGTACCGGCTGCTCGGCTTCCGCGAGCGGCTTGTGGCGAATCTGCACCCGCCGGAGCTTGTGAATCTGCCCAACTATCAGTCTCTACTGACCGAGATGGTCTACACACGCGGCGTTACGCTCGCAGGCGCTCGCTTCACGCCGTTTGTGCAGATGACCCACCTATTCGCCCACCCCACCGGTATCACGGACGACGTCGTGTGTCTCTGGCGCAAGGACAACGAAAACCCGCTCCTGCCGGAGCTTGCCGCCGCGCTGCTGGAATACTACAAAAGTCATACATAAAAATGTGCCGCCCAAACGGGCGGCACTTCGTTTATACAAAGAATTACTTGACGCTGAGGTGGATAACGCCGGTATAGCGCCCGGACGCGACGGGCGTTTCCGTGCCGTCCACGCGCATGGTAAGGGTCTTCCCCGCCGGCGCTTCGAGACGCGCACCTGCTGCAAGGTCGAGTGCCGTAAGCCAGCATTCGCCCGTGACGCACCACAGACTCTTTTCATCAAGCGAGACGCACACGCCGTTATTCACCGGCGGCTGCGCCCACTGACGCACGTTCGACATCTCAAGACGGTTTTCCTCCGTGATACGGGTGAGACCGTCCTTATACGCCTGTCCCGCTGCGGATATGATGCCGGTGACGGAGGCATTTGCCAGCGTCACGCCGAGATTCTTTGGTCCACGATGGTCGGGCGGTGCGGGCATATCCTCCGGCGGCGCATCAAAGAAGCCGACAGGTCCGATCAGCGTGTCGTGGAACTCACCGGGCGTACCATGTCCGCCGCGCTCATAGGCGCGAATATTCGTAGTGGAGTTGTAGAAATCGCCCTCGACCGACATATCCGTGAGGCGGAGGCGGATGTCCTCCTTCTCGGAGACCGTGGCGAGGTCGCGCCCCTCGATGGGCGTATCCGTCTCGCCCACGGGGATGAGGTATTCAAGCGAGGTCATACCTGCCTCGTCCGTGTCCATCATTTGGAGGATAACGCCGTTTCCGGCCTTGAAGCTGCTGTTCTTCACGTCGATGAGCGTACCGCCGCTGCCCTTGACACAGATGGACGCCTTACCCGTATCGAACGCGGAGTCCGCAATGGTGAAGACGCTGTTGTCGTCGCCCGCAACGAGCGCACCGAAGCGCCGTCCACGGATGACGCTGCCGTTCAGGATATTGGCGCGTCCAAGCCCCTGCATACCCATCAGCATCATGGGATAGCCGTAGACATCCGCCGTCACATGGTCGAACGTGACCTCGTTCTCGCCGATACAGAACGCGCCGTAGCCGTGCGCACGAGGGCCGGAAAGCTCCATGGTCGTGTCCTTCAGCAGCATTTTTACGCCGTCATCGCTGCCATCAATGGAGCACACGCCCCAGCCATTCGTTTTCAAGCGGCAGCCGTTATAGCTGACGCGGGCATTGTCCGTGAGCTGCGTGAGGCGGTTCGTGCCGAGGAAGCCCACCTGCCACGAAAAGAAGCCGAGGCGGTCACTGTCCGGGCTGATGTTTTCGATGTCGCAGTTGTTCACGATGACCTCGCTGTCTCCACCGGCATGGATGGCGCAGCGCGTAACGCCGCTCAGCGTAAATTTGGAGTTGTTCACCGTGACCTTCGCCTTGTCGATGGCGGTCACGCCCGCGCCGACACCGAGGAAATCGTTATCCGCGAAGCCCTCCAGATCCATCGTCACATGGTCGATCGTGTACTCGCTATCGCCCGCCACGACGACACCGTTGAGGCTCTCCTCCGTGCTGGCGAGGTACACACCCTCCATGCGCGTATCGCTGACCGAACCGCCGTTCAGCAGCGCAGGCACACATTTACTCTCCGCGAGCTTCCCATTCTCCACCGTCACGGCAGTGTGGAAGTAGCGGGATATTTGGTTGGCGCTCATCAGACCATGCGGCTGCATGAGATAGCCGTCCGAGAGCGAGAGGCGCACATCGCCCACATAATGTCCCGGCTTCAGCTCGCGCCCCATGCCGTCCACGGTCAGCGCAATGAATTTCCCCTCCGGCGCAATAATACGCGCCGTTTTCGTGATGGTAAGCTCGTCATAGCAGACATCCGTGTCCACGAGCCATGTACACTGGAACAGCAGCGCGGTGCGTGTTTTGGGGACGGGTCGTACCGTATACATAGTCTTGTCTCCTTTTTCCCATAATTCTGTTCACATTATAGGCCATCCCGCCAACGAAAGTAAAGCAACGAATTCGTGTTGAGCTACCGCCTTTTCATATCCGCCGCTTTTGGCGCATTAAGCACAAATACATCTATAATAGCGTTATACTGAACAGAGCGAGGCACGGACGTACCTCAAACGAGACACGTCCGTGTTTTTGATATGAGCCGATGGGCCGGGTGACAGGGATCGGGTCATCCGGCCGCGTTCGGCGGGGTTTTACTGCATATCGAGAACGGCCTGATGCTTGGCGTTGTTGCCGAGCAGCGGCGTGCCACCCCAGGCGAAGGTATCCTCGATGTCCTCCCAGGTGTCATACGGCTCGGGGATGGTCGCCATCACGGGCACGCAGTAGAGGGAGTAGCCGACGTAGTACAGGCCGTTGACGGAGTAGTCGCTGCCGCCCTGTGGCTCCATGGTGGGCTCGCCGCTGGGCTCGCCGGAGGCGCTGCCGCCGGCTATGATGGCGTCATAGCCCTCGACCTCGGGCTTGCTGGCCGTGGCCTGATTCTGCTCATAGAAGTGGTTGTCCACGTCGGTGTAGAAGTGGACGAAGGTGCGGAGGTGCCAGATCTTCCAAGCGCCGTCGGACTGCTTGGCGAAGACCATGGTGTAGTCCTCCATCGTCCAGGTGGAGCTCATGCCGCCACCGGCCGCCTGGGTGACGGTGCCGAAGCTCTGCCACAGGCCGCAGGCCGTCTGGCCGTCGCGGGCGACCTCGATGACCGGGCTCATGAGCATATGGTACCACAGCATACCCGTTCCGTACCAGTCCTCGGAGCTCTCGATCGTGCCGGTATCGTCAAGCGCCTTCGCGCCGGAGAGCCAGTTGACGACCTCGTCCTCCACGCCGCAGTAGAAGGCATAGACGTTGTCGCGGCCATACATGAACTGGCTGTTGTTCGTCCAGCTCATGCTGTCGATCCACGGCTCCTCCGTGACCCAGATGTTGTCCAGCTCGGCGCGGTGCTCGAGGGCGGTGTGGTACGCCTCATGCTTGCCGGCGAGGTTGGAGCACTCGTCCACGGCGATCGTCCGCTCCAGAGCTTCCTTCATGGTGAAGGTGCCGGAGCCGGTGACGATCATGTCGTCGTCCTTGTTCGCCGCGAGGGCGGTGCCGCACAGAGCGAAGCTCAAAATCATGCACAGCGCAAGGATCATGCTAAGGGATTTTTTCATGCAGGTGACCTCCTGTTCAAAATACTGTAGCAACAGGATAGGTGATCTACTTAATTTTTACTTAAAGCCTTGTGGAGTTTTCGACAATTATTCAGAAGAAATATTTCAAAAAAAGTGCATTGTGCCGAAATCGGGATAGTGCTATTATGAATTCATATTAAAATGTAGGAAAAGCGGGGATGAGTCATGCGCCTACTGCTGGCGGAGGACGAAAGAGAATACAGCCGCGCCGTCTGTGAGCTGCTGCGCCGCGCCCAATACAGCGTGGATGTGGCGGCGGACGGGCTGACCGCATTGGAATATGCCCGGAGCGGGAGCTATGACGGGCTGCTGCTGGACATCCGTATGCCGGAGATGGACGGGCTTTCCGTACTGCGCACGCTGCGGGCGGAGGGCTGCCAGACCCCGGTGCTCATGCTGACCGCCTGCGGCGGCGTGGACGAGCGCATCGGCGGTCTGGACGCCGGGGCGGACGACTATTTACCGAAGCCCTTTGACGGGCGGGAGCTTCTGGCGCGGGTACGCGCCCTGCTGCGGCGCAGCGACAGCTTCCAGCCGCAGTGCCTCCGCTTCGGCGACCTGAGCTTGGACGACCACGCCCACAGCTTGAGCGGTCCTGACGGGCAGCTGCGGCTTTTGGGTCGCGAGTATCAGATGATGGAGCTTTTCATGCGCAATCCGCGCATCGTCTTCTCCACCGAGCGCCTCATGGAGCGGCTCTGGGGCTGGGACAGCGAGGCGGAGCTCAATGTAGTCTGGACGACCATCTCAAAGCTGCGGCGACACCTTGCGGAGGTCGGCTCACAGGCTGAAATACGCGCCAGACGCGGCGTTGGCTACTCACTGGAGGGAACATGGGAGTGATTCGGAAGCTTCAGCTTCGCTTTATCATCATCACGATGGGCAGCTTTTTTCTCGTTTTATGCGCCGTGCTGACGGCGGTCAATATGCTGAACTACCGGAACGTAAAGTCCGATCTGGACGAAAAGCTCGTCATTCTTGCGGAAAACGGCGGCGTTATGCCGGGCGGCGGCTTCGGCAACTGGAACCGCGAGGGGATGGTCATCAGCAACTGGACGGCGAGCGACGAGCCGCCGGCCGGCTCTCGCGAAATGCTGGAGCTTCGGTATTTTATCATCAGCAGCGACCAATCCACCGCCGCGCAGGAATACAACCTCCGCTTCATCTCCTCGGTCACGAGCAGCGACGCACACGCCTATTTCGAGGAAGTCCTGGACAAGGGTCTGCAGTTCGGCACCTGCGACGATTTCCGTTATTATATCGACCGCGGCGAGGACGGGAGCTATACCGCCGTCTTCCTCTATTGCCACGACGAGTTCCGGGCGCTGCATTCGCTGCTGGTGACGACCGTGCTGATCGGCTTTGTGAGCCTTCTCGTCGTGCTGGTGCTGACGGTGCTGCTGTCCCGCCGTGCCATCCGCCCCATCGTGCAGAGCATCGAGCGCCAGAAGCAGTTCATCACCGACGCGAGCCACGAGCTCAAAACGCCCATCGGCATATTGAGCGCAAACAACGACGTGCTTACCATGGAATACGGCGAGAACGAGTGGACGGTCAGCTCACGCGGGCAGATACGGCGTCTGTCGGGGCTTATCTCCGATCTCGTCACGCTGACGCGGCTGGATGAGCGGCGCATGGTCTATGACTCGCAGAGCTTCTGCGTCTCCGACGCGGCGCGTGTCATTGTCGAGAGCTTCCGTCCGGAGGCGGAGCAGAAAGGCATAGACCTGAAGCTGGACATCGCACCGGCGCTGTCACTGCGGACGGACGAGAGCGCGTTCCGCCAGCTCATGGAAATTCTGCTGGAAAACGCCGTGAAATACACGCCGGAGGGCGGCGAGATCACGCTCAACCTCCACGGACGGGGACGCGGCGCGGTCGTAACGCTGAAAAACACGGTGGAGAAGCTCCCTGACGCGAAGCCGCTGGACAAGCTCTTTGACCGTTTCTACCGGGACGACAGCTCCCGCAGCGCACACCCCGGCTATGGCATCGGCCTGTCCATCGCCAAAACACTGGCCGACACGATGTCATGGAAGCTGCACGTCCGCGCCGACGGCGAGCACATGATATACTTCACTGCCGAGATATAAAAAACGACATAGACAAAACGAGGGGGCTGCCGGGTGGCAGCCCCTTTGATTTGGGGTTCAGTGCTTTGCGTTATTGCCGAGGAGGGGCTGGAAGCCGCCCCAGGCGAACGTGTCCTCGATGTCGGCCCAAGTGTCGTAGGGCTCGGGGATGGTGGCGAGGACGGGGACCTTATAGAGGTCAAGTCCCACATAGTAGGTCCCGGTGATGGAATAGCTCTCGTTGCCCATCTGCGGCATATCGCCCGACGGCTCGCCGCTGGCGCTGTCCGCGAGAACGCCCACACCGGCGGGCTGGTTCGTGCCGCCCGTGCCCTGCGTGGCCATGTTCTGCTCATACCATGTGTTGCCGTAGCTCGTGTAGAAGTGGACGAAGGTGCGGAGGTGCCAGATGCGCCACTCGCCGTCCGACTGCTTGACGAAGACCATGGTATAGTCCTCGCAGGTCCACTGGCACATGGCGACCTCGGTGACGGTGCCGAAGCTCTGCCAGAGACCGACCGCCGTCTGGCCGTCGCGGGCGACCTCGATGACCGGGCTCATCAGCATATGATACCACAGCGCACCGGCTGCGTACCACTCGTCGTCCATCGTGATCTTCCCGAGCTCATCCGAGGCCATCGCCTGCTTCTGCACGCTCTCACCGTGGCCGGTCAGCGCGTCGCCGCAGTAGAACTCCCAGACGTTGTCGTAGCCGTACATGAACTGAGTGTTGTTCGTCCAGCTCATCGTCTCGAGATAGGGTTCTTCCGTGACCCAGCAGTTGTCAAGCTCGCCCTGGTGGTCGAAGGCGGTATGGTAATACTCGTGCGCCCCGGCGAGGTTCTGGCAGTCCTGATACGCGATGGCGCGTTCCACGGCCTCCTCCACGGTGAAGGTGCCGGAGCCGTTGGTGATCATCCCGTCATCGGTTGCCAGCGCGGCGGTGCTGCCGCAGACCGCGAGAGACAGGATCATGCAAAGAGCAAGGATCATTCCGAATGTTCTTTTCATATCTGCATACTCCTCCCGTTAATAGCCGTCGCCGTTGGCTTCGACCTCGGCCCATGTGGAATACGGATAGGGCATCGGCACGGATTCCGGCGTCTTATAGATGGAGAAGCCGGTGAAATATGTGCCGGTGAGTACCTCGTAATCGCTCTGGACATAGCCCATGCCGCCGCTCGCCTCGCCGGAGCCGCCGCCCATCTCAGGAGGCGTCATGTCGCCGTTGGGAGGCGTCATGTCCGCAGGCTCGCCGGAAGTGCCTAGATAGTCCTGGCCGGTGAGCTGGTTGCCGTCCTCGTCATACATAACGCCGACACCGACGGGCGCTTTGCCCGCACCGGCGCCGGAGGCCGCCGTGTTGGACTGCATATCCGTCCAGCAGTCGTCCGTGTCGCAGTAGAAGTAGACGTAGGTGCGGAGATGCCAGATACGCCATTCGCCGGTGCTCATCTTGGCGCAGTCAAAGCCGTAGCTTTCGCAGGTCCACTGGGCGCAAAGCTCGCCCATGGGCCCTGTGACCGTGCCGAAGCTCTGGAAGCAGCCGCGTGCGGTTTGGCCGTCGTCGGCCACAATGATCATCGGGCTCATAAGCATATGATACCAGAGCATACCCGTGCCGTACCATTCAGGGTCGTTCGTGATAACACCCTTGGTGTCATTCGTCATGGCGGAGTCGATGCTCATGGAGATGTTGGAGACAAGATCCGTCACCATGAAGTGATAGACGTTGTAAGCGCCGACCATCCGCTGGGTGTTGTTCGTCCAGCTCATGGTCTCCATCCACGGGTCTTCGTTGACCCAGATGTCGTGGAACTCATCCAGATGATTCAGTGCGGAGTGATAGTATTCGTGCTTGCCGATCACATTTTCGACCTCCACGCGGTCGAGCGCACGCTGCGCCTCCTTTACGACCTCCTCGCTATACTCGGTCTTAGCGGCGGCATAGGCCGGCGCCGTGCCGATGGCAGCCACGGAGAAGACGACGCAGAGCGCAAGAATAAGACAAAGATGCTTTTTCATGTTTCCTCTCCCCCTCAGTTGGTCTTGTACTCGCTGAAATCGTAGTCCTGATAGGTCTCGAATTCGTGGATGATACGGTTGTTCTCCAGCTTTGTTCCGCCCTCGATGTCCGCCCATGTGTCGTAGGGCTCGGGGATGGTGAGCTGGACGGGCACACAGTAGAGGCTATATGCCTCGTAATAGTCGCCGTTCACCGCCCAGTCGCCCATGGCGGGCATATCGGCCATATCGGGCGGGGTCATGTCGCCGGAGGCTGCACCCACACCGGCGGGCATATCGCCGGAGGGTCCGCCGCCACCGCCGCCGAGCTGGGTATTGTTTTCATACCACTTGTCCTCGAGCGGGCTGTAGAAGTGGACGAAGGTGCGGAGGTGCCAGATGCGCCAGTCGCCGTTGGACTGTTTCGCAAAGACCATGGAATAGTCCTCGCACTGCCACTCCACGTTGAAGCCGTCATCCTCGGGGGATCCGGAGGTGCCCCAGCTCTGCCAGATACCGACCGCCGTCTCGCAGTCGCGGGCGACCTCGATGACCGGGGTCATCAGCATATGATAGGCGAACATACCGGTATAGTACCAGTCCTCGCTGTCGGTGATAATGCCCTTTTCGTCGTTGGCCATGGCCTTTTTGAGCATTACCTCCGCGCCGCCCTCGGAGTCGGTGACATAGAAGCCCCAGAGGTTATCCCAACCCTCCATGTACTGGACGTTGTTCGTCCACGAGGCGGTTTCCTGAAACTCCTTGTCGTACACCCAGATATTCTCCAGCTCCGCACGGTGCTCCTTGGCGCTGTGGTAGAACTCGTGCTTACCGGCGAGATTCTGGCATTCCTCATAGGCCAGCGTCCGCTCCACCGCCTCCTCTACGGTAAAGCGGCCGGAGCCCCCGACGATGACCTGCTCCTCCTTGGCGAGAGCCGAAGCACCGCCGCACACCGCCAGCGACAGCGCCATGCACAGCGCCAGCAGCATACCAATGGATCTTTTCATCGTTTTCCTCCTTCTTGTTTTGGATTTTTATTCAACCCCGCAGCACGCGCCATGCGCCGCGGCAGAATACAGAAAGATGGGGCTCACTCCGGCATGAGTGATAAAACGCCGCCCCGAATAGTAGGAACAAAAATCTAAAGGCGAATATTCGGGGCGGCAGAGGCTTGGTTCAGTTGTCAAATCAGTAGGATGTCGCTGCCAGCGCCTCGGCGTAGGCGGCGCTGTTTTCCTTCAAAAAGGTTATGCTCACGTTGTCCATCGTCCAGACGAGGGCGTTGCCGTCATCCTCCAGCGAGAATACCTCGATCTCGCCGCTCACGGTGAGCAGCAGGGCGGTCTTATCCGGGCTTCGCTTCCATGTGAGGCGCTGGGTCTCGCCGTCGGCGGTCATGTAGCCGGTGCCGCCGCTGCGCAGGTCGATGGTGATCTCGCTGCCTGCGGCAGCCATGTCGCCCGCCGTCATGACGGTCGCGCCGGTGTCCATATAGGCACATTGCCACACGCCGATGTAGCTCTGTCCGCAGCCCGCCAGCAGGCTCAGCAGACAGACGAGCGCAAAAAGGGTGATCAGGGTCTTTCTCATGCCGCTCACCCGTTGGCCGAGGCCGCGGCAGCCGCCGCAAAGCCCATGTTGGCGGTGTCCGAGATGTCGATAATGTCGTCGTATACCGCGTAGTTGGTGATCGCAAGCACATAATTTCCGGCATCGTCCGTGCCGAGCCACGCCTCCGTGGCGTTGCCGGGGATGGTGAAGGGCATATCGGCGTTAATGCCGTCGATGGTGGAGGCGGAAAGCCCCTCCGAGTTGCCGTAGGTCGTATAGAGCGCCCGCCAGAGGTAGGCAAAGGCATCGTCGGTGTTGTTGAAGTGCGGGTTGAAGATACACCAGACCGCGGCGCTCACGAGGAACATCACCTGCTGATCCATCTCGGTGTCGGCGGCGGACAGGACAAAGGAGATCACATAGTCGTCGGAATTCTCTACGTCCTTCGCGGCGTCAAACGGCGTTTCGCCGCTCTCGGCTGTCGTGCTTTCCTCCTCAGGCGCGGTATAGGTCTCACCGTTTTGCGCGGCCTCACGCTTTTTGCTGTATTCCTCGACCTCCTGCTCATGGTCAGCCCATGCCGCCTCGATGTCCGCCTCTATTTCCGCTTCAGAGCGGGCAATGGTGAGCAGCCGCACACCCTCTAGATTGGAGTAGTTGAAGTAGAAATAGCCGTTCTCGCCGGGATAGCGCGTCAGCTCAAGGTCATGGAGCGCCAGCACATCCTTGAGGATGGCGTAAAACTCCGCCTCGGTCATAAAGTTGCCGTCCGAATAGTCGATGGCGTCAAAGATCGCCATCTCCGCCTTTATCGTCTCGGACAGCTCCGTTGCTTCCTCCGTTGTTGTCTCGGTGGTGGTCGTTTCCTCCACCGTTGTCGTCGTTGTTTCTTCTATGGTTGGCTTCTCCGTGACTTCCATGTCGCTCGTGCCGCAGGCGCAGAACCCCAGCAGCAGCGCGGAGAGCAGGAGAAGGCAAATTGCCGATCGGATGTGTTTCATGATTTTTGTTCCTTTCTTGCGTAGACGGCCTCTGGAAAGAGGGCTCTCACTGAGTCTTATCCAAGACCTGCGTGGGTCGGGTGTCCAATGCTGTCATAAAGTGTGATTGTCATAGAGTGCGTTTGTATTCAGCACGAAAGGGGCCATCGTTTGACAACGACCCCTCCCGCTCGGTTCAAAGAGTCAGTGCGGGCTCGGGCAGCGGGGTTGCCGCTGCGCCGGAATTATGAGATGTTGGCGATAACGCTCTCGTGGCCGGCGTTGTTGCCCAGCATGGGCTGGAGGCCGCCCCACGCGAAGCTGTCGGCGATGTCGTCCCAGGTGTCATAGGGTTCGGGGATGGTCGCCAGGATGGGAACGCGGTACATATCGTAGCCGACATAGAACTGGCCCTTGTAGGTGCCGGGCTCGCTCATATCCTCAACGACGTCATCAGCGGACACCATGACGCCGACGCCGGCAGGCTGCTCACCGGAAGCGCCCTGGGTCGCCATGTTCGCTTCGTACCAGTGGTTGTCGACGCTGGTGTAGAAGTGGACGAAGGTGCGGAGGTGCCAGATGCGCCACTCGCCGTTGGACTGCTTCGCAAAGACCATGGTGTAGTCCTCGCAGGTCCACTGCGCCTGGTTGTTCTGGGTGACGGTGCCGAAGCTCTGCCACAGACCGACGGCGGTCTGGCCGTCAGCGGCGACCTCGATGACCGGGCTCATGAGCATATGATACCAGAGCAGGCCAGCGCCCTCCCAGTCCTCGGTGGTCTCGATGATACCCATCTCGTCGGAGGAGGCGGCGTTCTTCAGCCACTGTGCCTTCTCGGTCTCGATACCGCAGTAGAAGTCATAGACCGCTTCCTTGCCGTACATGAACTGGGTGTTGTTCGTCCAGCTCATGGTGTCGGTCCAAGGCTCTTCCGTGACCCATGCGTTCTCAAGCTCGGCGCGGTGCTCAAGGGCGCTGTGATACGCCTCGTGCTTACCGGCGAGGTTGGAGCACTCCTGCCATGCGACGGTGCGGAGCAGCAGCTCCTCAGCGGTGAAGCTGCCGGAGCCGGTCTCGTACTTGGTCGCCGCAAAAGCGGAGACGCTGGTGCTGACGGCCAGAGCAAAGATCATGCAGAGGGCGAGCAGCAGACTCAGAGATTTTTTCATAGTCTTCTCTCCTTTAAAAAATTTGTATTTCATCCGCACCGTGAACCGCCCGGTACGGAAAAAATTCGATTTAAATCCAATTTAAATTCAACATCAGGCCGCGAGATAGAGGTAGCTTAGCAGCTTCGGGTTTTCCTCGATGGAGACGGCATCGGCCTGCGCCTCGTACCATGTGCTCCAGCCCTCGTCGTCCAAGCCCTTTTGGGCAAGGTACTGCCATGCGGGAATGGCCTCGCCGACCCAATAGAGCATATAGTCGCCGCTGTCGGCCTCGATCGCCTCCATGTCACCGGCCTTCCGGGACGCGGAGAAGACCCATTGGAGCACCTTTGTCTCCGTCCCGCTGTCGTCCTTCACGGCGTTTTCGTAGAGACCGCCCTCGGCGGATTTATAGGAGGAATACTGCTCCGCCAGCGCGGCGAACGCTTCCTCCGTCTTCTCGCCGTTGTTATAGAGGTCGAGCACGACCTGCAACTGGCTGCGTGCCGACTCGCGGGCTGCGTCCGAATAGCCGTAGCTGCCGCTGTCGCTGTCGTAGGCGTAGCCGCTGAACGGGAAGTATATGAGACGAAAATCGACGGTGTTGTAGTCATAGCTGTCCCCTGCGTCGGGGTAGTTTTCTTCAAACCATGCAGCGAGCTCTTCCTCGCTGTATTCCGTTTGGCCGTAGTAGGCGGTCGAATACTCGGTCGCGAGCGCCTCATAGCTCAGATAGTCGCGGTAGCTGTCGAGCGTCGCGCCCTTGCCGTAGTGGCTGCGGAGGAATTTTCCGACGCTGACATAGCCGTTCCGCTTCGCACCGGCGCGGAGCGCCTCGATCTGGCGGTCAACCTCCGCCTCGCCCTCCTCGCTCAGCGTCTCACCGGCGCGAACGGCGGCCTCGTGGATGACCATGGTGCGGGCGGCGTTCTGCCGCGCCGTGTCATAGAAGAACTGCGCCCATGTCAGTTCGGCGGAATAATCCTGCTCGTCGAGCGTCTTGTTGCGGTCGATGGTGCCATAGGCGTCGAGCATTTCACCATAGGCGCTCTGGAAGCTGTCGTAGCAGTCGCGGTAGAAGTAGTTGAAGGTGACAGCGTTCATTTTTTCGTCCGCCGTTTCCAGCGCCGTCACATAGGGCAGATACGCGCCCCGCGTGTACAGAACGATGGCGGCGACGGCGAGCGCGAAGACGGCGATGATGATGTAGTTGACCGTCATGGTGCGTCTGTCCCGCGCCGCTTTTCCTCGTGCAGCCTGTGCCGTGGCTGCGGAGGCGGGGGCTGCGGCTTTCTTTTTTGCCATTCCTTTTGTTCCTCCGATTCAACAACAAAACTGAATCAATGTGTTCCTTGTCGAAAAGCGCTCACGCCGGTATGCGCGAGGCTTTTCTTTCTCTCCATAAGCATAATAGCACATTGTCACGGGCTTATCAATGAATTTCCAGTCTAAAAAGGCTGCGAATAATTGAGGAAATTGTTCAGTTTTTGTGCATATACAAAAAAGAACAAGACACAGGAAGCCCCGCCAAAAAACCATGCGGGAGAGCCCCTGTGTCTTGCTTTGTAAAGGTCGTCCCCGCTGCGTTTAGGAACGGAGAGAGAAAGGCGGAACACACCGTGAAAAACAGAGAACCAAAGGAGACAGCGGGGACGACCGGCACAAGCGTAAATTGTGGGTCAGCGCAGATAGGTGGCCGCGTCAAAGCCCTCGCGCACGGCGTTATAGACCTTGCCGGGCTTGCGGGCATCGCCGATGACGATGAGCTCGTATTCCGGGCTGCGCAGCGCCTCCGCCTCGGCGGTCTTGGGCTTGAGTCCGGCGGCCATCAGAACATTGTCGGCGGGGAAGAAATGCTCCTTGCCGTCGCTGTCCTTCGCGGCGACACCGTCCGGGTGTATCTCGCTGACGGTCAGGTCACAGCAGAGCTTCACCTTTTCCTCAATGTGCGGCATAATGAAGCGCCGGTAGTCGGCGGTTGCGTCCACAAACACGTCGGAGCGCATCTCGATGATGCTCACATCCTTGCCCATGCTGCCGAGCTGCAAGCCAACCTCGCAGCCGATGGAGCCGCCGCCGATGATGGCGATCCTGTCTCCAAGGGTCACGCCGGGGTCAAAGCAGTCCACGGCGAAGCACACGTTCGGCAGCTCGCGGCCGGGGATGGGCGGTGCAAAGGGCTCGCTGCCCGGCGCGGCGATCACATAGTCCGGCTTCTCCGCCTCAAGATATTCACGGGTGACCG
>CAVIIB010000002.1:32867-51044 GCA_963642815.1 Oscillospiraceae bacterium
CCGTCGTGTTCATGCGCACGTCCACGCCGTAGAGCTTGCACTCATAGGCCAGCGTATCGACATAGTTCACCATGTCCTTCTTGAAATAGAGGTGCTTCTCCATGCGCAGCCAGCCGCCAAGCTCGCCGCTCTTTTCGCAGAGGATGACCTCGTGACCGCGCTTTGCGGCGGTGATCGCCGCCTCCATGCCGCCGGGGCCGCCGCCGACCACGATGACCTTGCGCTTCGGCACGGTCGGGACACCGGCGCGGAACAGATCCTCGCGTCCCGCGTATGGGTTGATGGCGCAGCGCAGCAGCCGCCCACGGTCATGGTACTGCGCGTTGTTGCATATAAAGCAGCGCAGACACTGGTGAATTTCCTTCTCGCGCCCCGTGCGGGCTTTTTCCGGGAGCTGGGGGTCGGCCAAAATACTGCGTCCGAGAATGAAGCTGTCGCAGCGGCCTTCCTCCAAAAAGCGCTCCATCAGCGCGGGGTCGGTATAGCCGCCGACGCTGGACACCGGGCACTTCGTGACGGCCTTCTTGACCGCCGCCGAGAACTCGGAGTTGATACCGCGCTCCTCGAACACGGAGATGGCCATACGCTTGCCCCATGGCTGTCCGGCGGAGATGTTCATAATGTCAACGTATTCCTGCGCTTGAGTGCAGAAGTATACGCAGTCCTCGATGGTCGAGCCGCCCTCGATGAGCTCGTCGCCGGAGATGCGCATATCGAGATTCAGCTTTTTGCCGACACGCTCACGCACGGCCTTGATGATCTCCAGCGGATAGCGGCAGCGGTTTTCGAGGCTCCCGCCGTACTCGTCGGTACGGTGGTTGAACTTCGGGGAGAGGAATTGGTGGAGCAGCCAGCCGTGACCGACATGAATCATGACCATATCGAACTCGCAGTCGCGGCATATCTCGGCAGCCTTGCAGAACGCCTCCTTGACCTCGTCCATGTCCTCGCGGGTCATCTCGCGGATGGTGTCGCCCCAGTCGTCCGTGAACGCGCTCGGTCCCATGGACTGCACGCCGTTGTTATAGGCGGGGTCGCTCATAAAGCCGCCGTGGCTGAGCTCGATGTCGATGAGTGCGCCGCGGGCGTGGACGATGTCCGCCATCTTTTGCAGATAATAGGGGACGGCGGGGTTGGCAAAGTTGATCTGCTGGGCATGGGTCATGCCGTTGCTCGTGCCGACAATGCTCTCGCCGAGGGTCACAACGGCGGCGCCGCCGGCGGCGAGGCTTTCATAGTACGCGAACGCGGCCTCGGTATATCCGCCCTTCGGGTCGAGCTCCACGATGGACATGGGGCCGGTCTGGATGCGGTTTTTCATGGTGACTGTTCCCACCTTCAGCGGGGAGAACAGACGGGGGAAGTTGGTGTGCATAATGCAGACATCTCCTTTCGAGGGTATCATCGGAAGCCGCCGGACAAGAAAAGCCGGGGCTGTATCTGTAATTCCAAAATACAGTCCCGGCGCGTAAAATGCAATATTTTTTTCGCAAAAAAGCGTCAATTATGTTGAAGATTCAATTGACAAAACGTTAATTGTTATAATGCCGTCATGGTTGTATAATGATACCGCGTTACTGCGAAAGCAGCCATTCTCTTGATTTCGTAAGGCTACCAAAGCGCTCCATTGCCGTTTTAAATTGTGTGGCGTAATCCAGAAAACTGCGAGAATCAGAAGTAAGGATTCTGTTTTTGTTATACGACAAATACACCGAGCGCTGGCAGTGCTTGTCCACGAGCGGGATGGCGCGGATCGGGTCGTCGGGGCTGGGAGCATAGTCCGCCTCGCCCGTATCCTCCTCCCATGTCGAGAGGGCGACAAAGGTCGCCGCGTTTCGGTGCTGGACGATGTGGTGCATGGACTGCGTGTCGCCGACCTCGAAGCAGACGTCCGGCCGGAAGCCCGCAAGGAAGCACATCCCGTCCGTCCAGCGGCGGAAGCTGTACTCCGGTGAGAACGACGCGAACGGCGTGTCCGCGAGCTCACAGAGACGTATGCTCTCCCGCTCGAACAGCGGGTGCGCGGACGAGAGCTGGACCAGCACCGGCTCCTGCAAAAGCAGCAGCGTGGATACATCCGGGTCATAGATCGGCTCAAAGGACAGCGTGAAGTCCACCTTCTCGCACAGCAGCTTCTGCTTCGTGATCTCGGTCGGGTCCATGCCCTGCCGGAAGCGTGCCTTGGGATTGAGCGCACAGTATATACATTCAAAGGTCGTGGCAAAGTCCGGCGTTTCGACGCTCAAGGTGATGGTGTCCGGCTCAATACGGTCGGCGGCAAGCATTTGGTTGGCGGCAAAATCCAGCTCCGCCATCGCGGGCGTGATCATGGTGACGAAGCTCTCGCCGTTTTTGGTGAGACGAATGCTCCGCCCCTTCTTTTCAAACAGCGACACGCCCAGCTCCTTCTCCAGACGCGAGATAGCCATGCTGATGGCCGATTGGGAAATATGCATCATCTCGGCGGCTTGAACGATCTGTCCGCAGTTGGCAGCGGCAAGAAAATATTTCAGTTGTGTAAGCTCCAAATACGGCACCTCCCTTTTTCTGTTTCCAGTATAGCAAACGCAGCCCCGAATGCGCAAGAAAATAATTTTTTCAAAATCGTCGGGGAATTTAACTAAAAATTAAGTAGCGATGTATACTTGATTTGTAAAAACTGTCCACAGGACGAGAAAGGAGATGAGACGATGGACGGAAAAACAGCGTTCGGGATATTTATCGGCTATGCCCTGATCGCTTTTATTATCGGCCTTGTCGTCGCGTTCTACTGCAAGGAAAGGAAGAAAAAGCCGAAAACGACAACAGAAATTGAGGAGGAATCTGGCTTTATGAAAAAGGTTGTCGGTATCCTCAACCGAATCACGGAGGTGTTCAACGTCGTCGCGGTCGTGGCGCTTGTCGCCATGCTCCTGCTGGTGTGCGCTAACGTGATCATGCGCTACATCTTCAAGAGTCCCATCCCCGGCACCTATGAGCTTACGCAGGCTCTGATGATCTGCCTCACCCCCTGCATCGCCGTCAACATCATGGCAAAGCAGTGCGTCTGGGTCGACGTCGTTACCGCCAAATTCAACCGTATCGGTCAGCTCATCGTTGATATTGCGACGCTCCCGCTGTCCGTCGGCATCATCGGCATGATGGCGTGGCAGGGCTTCAACATGGTCCTGACGAGCTATGCCAAAGGCAGCTACAGCCCGGTCATGAGCTTCCGCCTCATGGAGTGGCCGTTCCGACTGGTCTACTTCCTCTCCATGCTGATGGCGACGCTCGCGGCCATTGCGTTCACGATTGACCGCTTCATGCAGTATAAGGACGGCGGTACACCCGTGGACAAGAACGAGGTCGACCGCGCCATCGAAGAGGTGGGCGATCTCTCCGTCCCCGCACATGAAGAGAACGAAGGAGGTATTGCGGAATGAGCAAAGAAATGATCGGCCTTATCGGCTGCCTTATCCTCATTTTTCTCATCCTGATGCGTTACTGGCTCGGCGCTGCCATGGCGCTGGTCGGCTTTGTCGGTATCTGGGTCATCGCCGGTTGGCCTGCCGCCTGCACCGCGGTCGCCACCGCACCCTACACGAACCTTAGCGTCTATGTCGTGTCCGCCATCCCGATGTTCGCCCTCATGGGCATGATCATCTCGGAGACGAATATCGGACGTGACCTTTACCGCTGTCTCTACCGCTATGTTGGCCGCTTCCGCGGCGGCATGGCAAGCGCGACCGTGACGGCCTCCGGCATTCTCGGCGCCATCACCGGCGCGGAGGACGTGGCCGCCGTCATTATGACCAAGATCGCGCTGCCCCAGATGCGCGAGCTCAAATATGACGACGAGCTCTCCACTGCGGCCATCGCCGCCGGCTCTCCGCTCGCCATCATCATCCCGCCGAGCATGAGCTTCATCCTCTACGCCATGCTCACCCAGTCGAGCGCCGCCTCGCTGTTCATCGGCGGTATAATCCCCGGCATTATCCTTATCATTGCGTTCTGCTTCGCCATCTGGTGCGTCTGCAAGCGCCGCCCGGAGCTCGGCCCCGCCGGTCCGAAGTTCAGCCGCAAGGAGCGTCTCACCAGTCTTGTCGGTCTCATCCCCATCATCATCCTGTTCCTGCTCGTGCTGGGCGGCATTTACGCCGGTCTCTGCACGACCACCGAGGCCGGTGCAGTCGGCGCTCTCGGCGCGATCATCATCGCCCTCGTCACCAAGCAGATGGACTTCAAGCGTCTCTACCACGTTCTGCACGAGGCGGTCAAGACGGTCGGTATCATCCTCTTCCTGATCGCCGGAACCTATGTCTTCATCCGCTTCCTCAACACGAGCCGTCTGCCCCAGTACATAACCGAGTGGGTCGTTTCGAGCTTCAGCTCCCGCACGATGCTGCTGTTCGCGGTCGCCATCCTCTACATCATCCTCGGCATGGTCGTGCCCCAGATGTGCATCATCATGCTGACCATCCCTCTGCTGTGGCCGGCCATGCAGACCATGGGCTTCGACTGCCTTTGGTTCGGTGTGTTCGTCACCATGATGCAGGCGCTCGGTGGCGTGACGCCCCCGGTCGGCATCATCGCCTACATGGTCTCCGGCATGGCGGGCGTGTCGGCGGGCAAGACCTTCCGTGGCCTGATCCCGTTCATCATCGCCTACTGCCTTGTCATCTTCCTTGTATGCCTCTTCCCCTCGCTTTGCACTTGGCTTCCCAGCCTGATGGCAGGCTGACCTGAAAAAATTCTAAACAGGAGGAAATAACATGAAAAAGATCCTTGCACTGCTTCTGACCGCCATGATGCTGCTGACGCTCTGCGCCTGCGGCGGCGGAACGAGCGCCACCACGGACGGCGAGACGGCCTCCGCTGCCTCGGACGGCAAGACCTACAACGTGTCCATCCAGTTCTCTTTCCCGGAGGAATCTGCGGACGGCGCGAAGAAGGTCATGCAGGCCATCGAGGAGGAATCCGGCGGACGTATCAAGTTCGACGTCTATTACAGCTATTCCTTCGTCGACGCCGGTGACGTCATCGACGCGCTCGACACCAACCAGCTCGACATCGCCGGCTTCATGCCCAGCGAGCACCCCGCCATCTTCCCGCTGAACGGCGCGATGATCTCCCTTCCGCTCCTCGGCTTCCCCAGTTGGGAGGCTTCGAGCAAGATCTGGCTGCACCAGCTCTACAGCAACGATGAGATGATGGCCGAGTTCACCGACAACGGCATGGTCTTCTGGGCGGGCTATATGTGCCCCGGCTACCAGTTCTACTCCACCAAGCCGGTCACCGACCTCACCCCCAGCGTCTTTAACGGTCGCACCGTCATGTGTGACCAAGCACAGATGCAGTCCTTTATCAACGCCAACAAGGGCGGCGCGATCAGCGTCTTCCCGCCCGACTACCTCTCCAACCTCCAGAACGGCGTGGCCGACACTCTGATCCAGCACGTCAACTGCGCCTACGTCTTCGGCTGTTTCGAGTATGTCAAGAGCGCCATCCTCTTCGGTGAGGGCGGCTTCTACAACCTGCCGCTGGCCTATGCGTTCTCCGAGACCTTCTGGAACTCTCTCCCCGCCGACCTGCAGGAGCTCTTTGCGAAGCACGCCTCCGACATGAGCTACGAGGGTCACATGGCCGACGCTGCGCTCTATAACAACGTCGCCTACCCCGCGCTGCAGCAGGCGGCGGAGATCACCGTACTTGACGACAGCCAGATCGCCGCGTGGCAGACTGCCATTGCCCCGATCGTGGACACCGCGCTGGCCTCCATCTCGGTCGACAGCCCCACTGCCCCCGAAGCCTTTGAGCAGCTCAAGAGCCTGATCGCGAGCTATGATGCGTCGACCTTCCAGATCGGCACCAACAACTTCGGCTATGAGACCACATGGGGCGACGGCACTGCCACCCCGGCGGTCGCCGCCACGGATGCCGGAGCGCCCACACAGGAGCCCACCCAAGAGCCCACGATGGATCCCACCGTGGAGATGCCCGAAGCCTAACGACTAATCAAGGGCAACCGCTCCAGCCTCGCTGGAGCGGTTTTTAATAAACAAACATTTCAATAGGAGATGCAATATGAGCAGACTACTGAATTTCTATGGCAGCTTTGACAAGCCCGTGCCGGAGCACACGGGCGGAGAGGCGCGGGCGCTGCGCTGTGACCTCGCCATCATCGGCGGCGGCGGCGCCGGGCTGAGCGCCGCGGTGCGTGCGGCGGAGCTTGGCGCAAGTGTCGTCCTCGTCGAGAAGATGACGGAGCTCGGCGGCAACACGCGGCTGGCCGGCGGCCTGCTTTGCACCAACTCGACCATTTTGCAGGAAGCCGGTGTGCCGGACACGACACAGGAACACATCGATGCCTACCGCAGGCAGCATAAATACCAACTCGACCCTGCGATCTACGAGCGCTTCATCCGCAACACGGGGCGCTTCTATGACTGGATCGTCGGCAAGGGCATGGACTCGGAAAACCGCCGCGTCATCATGGACAAGGTCGTCATGATACGCGACCGCAGTGTGTGGGAGCCGCTGCGCAATCCGGCCTACGGCCCCGGTCTCATGGGCAGCGCCGTGACGGATACGCTGATACGCCACGCCCTAGAAAACGAACACATCACGGTGCTCACTGAGACAGCCGTGACGGGCATTTTGGGCGACGGCTTCGGGAATGTGACCGGCCTTTGCGCCACCGGCAAGGGCATCGACTGGACGGTCGAGGCGGATAATGTCATTCTCGCCACCGGCGGCTTCGGCTGCGACAACGCGCTTCTGCAAAAATACTTCCCGCAGTACTTCACAAGCGACAACTACTTCACCCACTACTGCCTCAATCACTGCACCGGCGACGGCATCCGTCTGGCGGAGGCGGTCGGCGCGAAGACCGGCGAGAACATGAGCATCGGCTTGGAGGCCATGGTACATATGCCCGGCGCGTACACGCTCCAGCGCGTGACGGTGCAGCCGCATGGCGTTGTCGTCGGCGGGAACGGGCGGCGCTTTTTGGCCGAGGACGATATGGACAACGGCGAATTCGTCATGGACGCGCAAACGGATGGTCTCGGCTGGTATCTGTTCAGCGAGGACATGAAGGACAAGCTCTACCAGATCGCGGTAGATAATTCCCGCTACGGCGACTGGATGCCGGAGGTAGAAACCTTCCATCAGGACATCGAGAGTGAGCTTGCTCTCGGCCTCGTCGTCCGTGGCGATAGCGTCGAGGCGCTGGCGGATGGCATCGGCGCTCCCGCCGACGCGCTGCGCGAGACGCTGGCACGCTATGACGGCTTCTGCGAGGCGGGCGTTGACGCGGACTTCGGCAAGGCGGCGGAGTACCTGCTGCCGCTGGGCACGGCGGGCCCGTTCTACGCCGTGCGGCTCGTGCGGAAGTTCGATGTAACCATGGGCGGCGTGTCCATCGATGCGAAGTGCCGCGCCCTGCGCCCCGACGGGAGCGTCATACGCGGGCTTTATGTCTGCGGCGACATCGCCTCCAACTGGATGGGCACGGACTACGGTCCGCTGTTCTCCTCCTTCGCGTGGGCGGTCAACTCCGGTATGCTCACCGCCGAGGAGTGTATAAAGCCCGCCCCGCCGGAGGAAAAGCCCTCCGAGCCGGAGCCGTCCACACCCTCAACGACACAGCCGGACGACCAACGGGGCAAAAGCTTGCTAGGCAAGCTCTTCGGCAAGGACTGAGCCACGCGGCATAAAAATTGTAGGCTGCCAAATCTGTGAACAAAGCTTTTAGCTCACACTTGGTGTCAAGCATTTTTTACTTCTCCGACAAGCTCCTTTTAAGCTACCGCCTTTTCATATCCGCCGCCTTGGGCGCATACATTCTGGTATGTCTATCTTGGGGGCTGGGTATGAGAGAGGATATTGACCAACGCGCCAGAGATCTTGCCCTTTACATCATCGAAACAGGTGCGACAGTCCGCGCCGCCGCCACCCGCTTCGGCGTGAGCAAATCCACGGTACACAAGGATATGACCGAGCGGCTGTATACCATTGACCGGGCGTTGTATGAGCAGGCGCGGGAGATTTTGGACAAAAACAAGGCCGAGCGCCATTTGCGCGGCGGCGAGGCGACACGCCGGAAATACCGGGGCAAGTGAAAAAGGCGGCGGGAGAAATCCCGCCGCGATTTATATTTTTGCATAGTTTTCCGCACCGCGGAAAAAATAGGGGCATGAGCTTAAAACGATTGAGAAAACAGAGCGTAGTGCTGCCCTCTGCGCCGTCGGTCACAGCGGCGGCCAGCGTGGTCGGGTCAAAGGAGGGGCAGGGACCGCTGCGCCGTCATTTTGACCGCATATCGCCGGACAGTCTTTTCGGCACAAAAAGCTGGGAGGCCGCCGAGAGCGCCATGCTCCGCGAGAGCTGCCGCCTCGCCTGTGACAAGGCCGGTATCGAGCCGGACGCGCTGGGCTATATACTGGCGGGCGATCTGCTCAACCAGTGCGTCGGCACAAGCTACGCCCTGCGCGGCTGCCCCGCGCCGGTGCTGGGGCTGTACAGCGCCTGCGCCAGCTTTGGTGAGGCGCTCGGTCTCGCCGCCATGCTCATCGACGGCGGCTTCTGCGACAGCGCGATGGCGGCGGCAAGCTCCCACTTCTGCTCCGCCGAGCGCCAGTTCCGTATGCCGCTTCCATACGGCTCGCAGCGCCCGCCCACGGCGCAGTGGACGGTCACAGGCGCGGGCGCGGTCATCCTCCGCGTCGGAGGCAACGGACCGCATATCACCCACGTCACCAGCGGTCATATCTACGACGCGGGCATTTCCGACATGGCGAACATGGGCGCGGCAATGGCGCCCGCCGCCTATTCTACGCTGACGGCGCATTTTGAGGACACAGGGCGCAGCCCGGAGGATTACGACGCCATCGTGACCGGCGACCTCGGCGTGACGGGCAGCGAGCTTCTGCGCGAGCTGTTCCGGCGCGACGGCGTGGAGCTCGGCACACGCTACATGGACTGCGGGCGGCTCATTTACGCCATCGACGCACAGGACGCTCACGCCGGTGGGAGCGGCTGCGGCTGCTCGGCCAGCGTGTTCTGCGGTCATCTGCTCGACGGGCTGCGCGAGGGGCTTTGGCGGCGGCTGCTGTTTGCGCCGACCGGGGCGCTTATGAGCCCGACGGTGAGCCAGCAGGGCGAGACGATACCCGCCATCTGCCACGCCGTGGCGCTGGATATGGAGCTAGGCGCATGGAACTGACGCTTCTGAAATGCTTCCTCGTCGGCGGGGCGCTCTGCGCCATCGGACAGCTTCTCATTGACCGCACGGCGCTGACCCCCGCTCGTATCCTGACGCTCTATGTGGTCGTGGGCGTAGCCCTCGGCGCGGTAGGGCTTTACCAGCCGCTCGCGGACTGGGCTGGCGCTGGTGCAACCGTCCCGCTCACCGGCTTCGGCAACCTGCTTGCCAAGGGTGTGCGCGAGGCCGTTGCGGAGTCGGGTCTGCTCGGCGCATTCACCGGCGGTCTCACCGCAGCCTCCGGCGGCATTACCGCCGCCGTGTTCTTCGGCATTCTCGTCTCCCTCCTCTTTCGGAGCAAGGAGAAATATTGAAGCTGCCCCGCCGCAAAGAGCGAGGCAGCTTGCTGGCGCGGCGTGGTGTATCGCCGTGCTATTGCGTGATGAGACCGTATTTGCGCTTGATACGGTCAAGCTTTTCGAGCATAGGCTCGGCGGCGATCCAGAGGAAAAAGGCGGTGGCGGCGGCATGGATACAGTCGACCGGAAAGCCGGTGACATAGTAGGTCAGCAGCGTCTTCCAGCTCATGCTCTCCGCGCCCGCCCACATCAGCAGCGAGGCAGGATTCATAATACCGCCGTAGATGACGATGGCGGAGAACACACCGAACACACAGAGGCTTCCCCGTGTGCGGCGCAGCAGCCCCTTGCGGAACAGCACGCCCGCCAGAAAGCCGATGATACCCATGCTGAACATCTGCCACGGTGTCCACGGACCTTGGGAGAACAGCATATTGGACACGAGCATGGACAGCGCCCCGACGAGAAAGCCGGTCTCGCCGCCCAGCGCCACCCCTGCGATGATGACGACGGCCATCACGGGCTTGAACTGCGGCAGCATGAAGAACGCGGCGCGTCCCGCCACGGCGATGGCGCAGAGCACGGCGATGACAACCAGCTCACGGGTCTGCGGCTTACGCCCCTCGAACACGAGGAAAAACGGTGTCATACATTCAAGCAGCACCAGCATGGACACAAGCCCATAGCGCTGCCCACCCAGATACATAACGCCGACAAAGAGCGTGAGCGGCACGAGCAGCAGACACGAGATCGCCATAGCGACGGTGCGCTTCGGCAGCCGCCGCGATTCGGGCGGAGGCAAAACAGTCACCGGCGGCTTGGAGCGCCGACCTATCGACAGCGCCAGCACCAGCAGCAGCGCACAGAACACAAAATAGAGCAGCAGCTCCTTCTGTCCAAGCCCGGTCAGTCCGTCGGCGCTCACCGCGCCGGAAATGTCGCTCATGCGGGTGGCATAGAGGAAGATGGCAAGCGCCTCCGCCCCGCTCAATATCGCCAGCAGCTTGCGCCAGAGGGGCAGCCTTTGGGGCTTCCAATCCGGCGTTTCCTCCTTTGGTGCGGGCAGCGGAGCTGCCCCCTGCGGCAGCTCCGGCACAGGCGGCACGTCGCCGCCGCAGACCGTTATCACTTCCTCCGCCGTCACCGCCAGCGGGACAAGCGGGCGGGCAATGCGGTTGGCGGCGGTGGTATAGAAGCGGTTGCCGGAGAAAAAGGCGCGGGGCGCGTCCTCCGCCACGATAGCGCCGTCGAAAAACAGGGCGCAGCGCTGCGCATACAGGGCGCAAAACTCCACGTCATGGCTCACCAGCAGGAGCGACACGCCCTCTGCCTGCAAGCTGCGGAGTATCTCGGCAAGCTGGCGCTTAAATGCCGCGTCAAGCCCCTTGGTCGGCTCGTCCAGCAGCAGTATTGCCGGCTGCATAAGCAGCACCTTGCAAAGCGCCGCCCGCTGCTGCTCGCCGCCGGAAAGGTCGTAGGGGTGGCGATCGAGCAGCGCCTCCAAGCGGCAGAGCTGCACCATCCGCGCCACGCGCTCCTCGCGCTCATCCTTGGACAGCTTGCCGCCGGAAAACACCTCGAACAAATCCTCTCGGACGGTCTTTTTCACAAAGAGCGTCTGCGGGTCTTGGGGCAGCATTCCCACGCGACCACGCACCGTTATCTCGCCGCGATAGGGCTTTTTCAGCCCACACAGCAGCTTCAGCGTGGTACTCTTGCCCGCGCCGTTGCCGCCGAGCAGCGCCAGAAGCTCGCCGCGCCCCAGCGTCAAATCAAGCCCCTTTATCACATCGGGGCTATCCTCCTCATAGCGAAACCACGCGCCGGAGACGGTCACGACCGGCTCACGCTTCGGCTGCGTCGGCTCATCGGGCAGAGGCAGCAGCTCGTGCGTGGACGCAAACGAGCGCAGGAAGTCGCGTCCGTCCCGCACCGTGACGGGACAAGCTGCGTCGGACTTGACCGCCGCCCAGATACGCATGGCGGCGGGCATGGCGAGGAACATCTCGTGTCCCATGCCCTTAAGCTGCTGTCCCACCTCCGCCGAGGTTCCACAGCACAAAAGCCGCCCATTCTCCATCACCGCCACGCTGCTCGCAAGAGGCAGCGCCTCCTCCAAGCGGTGTTCGCTCAATACGATAGTCGTGCCAAGCTCGCGGTTGATACGCCCCAGCACCGCCAGAAAATCCGAGGCGGCAATGGGGTCAAGCTGGCTCGTCGGCTCATCCAGCACGAGCAGCTCCGGCTGCATCGCCATGACCGACGCGAGGTTCAGAAGCTGCTTCTGTCCGCCGGACAGCGCCGCCACATCCTTATAAAACCAGCTCTCTATGCCGAAAAAGGCCGCCATCTCCGCCACACGGCGGCGGATGGTGGGCGTGTCCTCCCCCAGACTTTCCAGCCCAAAGGCCAGCTCATGCCATACCTTGTCGGTGACGAGCTGATTTTCCGGCGACTGCTGCACAAAGCCGATGCGGGCGGTCTGATCGCGGAGCGTGAGCTGCTCCAGCGGCGTGTCACGGTAGAGGATACGCCCCGTGCGGACACCATGGGGTGTCATCGCGGGCTTGAGCTGGCGCAGCAGCGTGGATTTTCCGCAGCCGGAGGCTCCGCACAGCACCACGAACGCCCCCTCCGAGACAGTGAGGCTCACATCGTCAAGCGCCGCGACGCTCTGTTCGGGATAGTAAAAGCTCAGGTTTTCGATACGGAGCAGCGCCACAGCCGCGCCTCCCTTCGGTCGAGTATCACCGGCGTAAGGCAGAGCGCCAGATACACCAGATAAAGGCTGACGGTCATCGGCTGGAGCGCCGCGCCCGTCAGTGCGGGATAATAGAGCCATGTAAGACCACCGGCCAGCGTACCGCAGGCGAGATAAACGCCGCAGAAGCCAAGCCACAGCAGCGCGTCACGGTCACGCTCCTCCATGCGGAAGATGGAAAAGCTGCTGCGTCCCTTGAGACCATAGCCACGGCTTTTCATGCTGTCCGCCGTCTCGATGGCGTTTTCGAGCGCCCATGTGACGACGATGGAGAAGACGGTGACGGCACTCCTCACCCGCCGCCATAGCCCGCCGCTTTCCGTGTCCCGTCCAAGGCAGCGCTGCGTCTCCCGCACCGTGTCAAGTTGGCGCTTAAAGCGCGGCACAAAGCGCAGCGTCATACTGATTACCAGCGACAGGGCGGGTATCACGCGCCCGAAAAGATAGACGAATTTGTCCGAGCTCATCACGCGGTCATAGCAGACAAACCAGAGCAACACGGCGCAGAGCATAAGCCCCGCCGCAAGACCGTATAAAATGCTTTCCAGCGTCAGCGGATTGCCGCTGGGCAGATAGGTCAAAATAGTAACGCCCGCATGGGAAAACGCGGGATTCACAATGGCGGCCAGCAGCAAAAGCGGCACGGCAAATTTCAGACTGGCGCAAAAGCCGCGCCGTCCCGTCAGCCGAAGGACATAGAGCACCGCGCCCGTCAGCGATATAAGCAGACAAAGCGGGTGTGTCAGCACCATGGAAAAGACCAGCACCAGCGCGAAAAACAGAAAATTCACCAGCGGATGATAACGTGAAAATGCGTCGCCCATCGTGCGTCCCTCCCTCTCACAGGCATTGTCCGAAAGCTCCCGCCTATCATACCACAACGCCCCCTCATTCGTCAAAGCAACGAAAGCCCCTCACGGGCAGTGCGCCTTGCGGCGTTTTCCGCAGAAAGCAAAAATGTTGGGGTAGCCCATTTGATAGGCGCTATCCCAACATTTGTTTTAGCGTTTTTTTATTTTTCCGGCCGCGTGAGGTTTTCCGTCTGCACAAAGCCGTACATACCGAGCAGCAGCGCCAGCGACGCATAGGCGGCAGCCGTCGGGGTCATGCCCTGATCGATGACGCAAATCACGGAGAGGAACAGTCCCGCGTGGCAGAAGAAAATGCCGCAGAACGGCTTGGACTGACCAAATTGGTAGCCCGCCGTGTAGTAGAGCGCCAGCGTGACGGCGCAGATCGCCAGCACCTCCGGCGCGAAGCTCCACACCACGGGGTTCGCCGCGTTGAGCTTGTAGACAGCCACCATGAACACGCAGCCGTATAGCACCAGCACGACAGACGCAATACGGCGCAGCTTCGTCCACTCCGGCGCTTCCGCGTACACCGTCAGAAGCACGGCGCTCATGCCGCCGAGCAGCTGGAGCAGCGCAAGAATACGCTGCATGACCGGCATTTCGTAATTCTGCGCCGTCACGAGCAGAATCGCTCCGCTCAGCGCAAGCACAGCGCCCGCGAAGCAGCCGACAATGCGGTACGTCAGCCCCCGCCCCACGAGGGCGCGGCTATCCTCCGCCGGTACATAGCGGTGCAGCCGCAGCGTCCACACCGCGAGCACCGCCAGCGTGATGACGATGATACCGATGACCCAATAATTGATTCCCGCGCCACGGTCGGCAAGTCCCGTCTCCGCGTCGTATATCTGCATACTCTGAAGCCAGCGCAGCATAAAGCCGCCCGCCGCCATGACCGCGGCAAAGCCTGTGATCCGATAAGCCTGTGCCTGCATAAGCGCCTCCGCCTGTAAAAATCACTCTATTCTATACCCTCCGCCCCACTTCGTCAAGGCGGGGTGGGCACGATTTCACATTCCACGTTTTCGCCGGATGATGCTGGCGCTGAAGGCGGCGACGAGGAGCTCGGCGGTAAGGGGGGCCCACCAGACGCCTTCTATGCCGAAAATCGCCGCCAGGGACAGCACCATGAGCCCCTGCACCACAAAGCCGCGTCCCGCCGTGATGGCAAGCGCGGGCGCGGGGCGTTCGCTCGCGGTCAGATAGCCCGCGCAGACGATGTTGAAGCCGAGAACCAGATAGCTGAACGCGAAGCGGCGCAGGATATGCACCGTCTCGTCCCGTATCACATGGGCGTTCGCACCGAGGAACAACTCCGCCACGCGGGGCGCAAAGCCCTGCAAAACGCCGAAGCATACGAGTGCAAGCGCCCCCTGTGCAAATATGGCATAGCGCAGCAGCCGCCGCCCGCTCTCCGGCTCGCCCGCACCGCGATGATAGCTCACGAGCGGCTGCATTCCTTGGCTCGTGCCGGTGAGGACGTTGAGCATGACCGTGTTGACATAGGTGACGGGCGTAAAGGCCGCGACACCGGCAGTGCCGAGGAAGCGCAAAATCGTGCGGTTATAGAGCCACGTCATGCCCGCCGTGCAAAGCTCCACCGAGCCGTCCGGCACACCGATGGGCAGAAGCCGGCGGTATATGCGGAGGTCAAGGCGGAAGCGCCGCAGATGGAGCAGCCGCCGCTTGCCAAAGAGAAAGTGTGCAAGAAAAATACAGGTCGCGAGCAGCTGTGACAGCCCCGTTGCAAAGGCCGCACCGAAGATACCCCAGTGCAGCTTGTCGATGAAATACCAGTCCAGCACCGCATTGAGCGCACTCGCGCAGATGACCGTCACCATGGCGAGGCGGGGATGTCCGTCTGTCTTGACAAGCACCTCCAGATTGTATTCGAGGATGAAGAACATGGAAAACCACGCGAGCGTCCCGACATAGCTTTTCGTGTCGGCAAGCGTGTCGTCCCGCGCACCGAGCAGGCGGCATATCGGCTCGTCCAGCACGACCGTCAGGACGGTAATGACCACGCCAAACGCCGCCGCGACGACGACGTTCTGTGTAAACAGGCGGTCGGCATCCTCCTGCCGCCCCTCGCCGAGCAGCGCCGCGACCCGCGTTCCCGTACCGACGGCCAGCAGCATGGCCACCGAGAACAGGATGTTCAGAAACGGCGCACCGAGGTTGACCGCCGCCAGCGCCTCCGCGCCGATGAAGCGACCAACAAAAATGCCGTCCACCATCGAATACAGCGAAAACACCGCCAGACTGATCACCGTCGGCACGGCAAAGCGTGCATAGTCCCTCTTGAGGTTCCCCGACGACAGCGCGTTCATCATAACCCAACCTTTCTCACGCTGTTGATTCAATAAGAGGCAGCACGAGGGCGGCCAAAAGGCCGCCCTCACGCACACCAATTATGTGAATATATTATCATAATCGCTCCATTCGGTCAAGCCCCCACACGCCGCAGCACGGCCTCACCACCCGCCACGACCGCCTCCACACAGTCGCCCGCCGCGAGCCGCCGCTCCGCCATCAGCTCCGCAAGCGGGTCTGCCAGCGCCGTCCGTATGCGGCGGCGCAGCGTCCGCGCCCCATAGCGCCCGTCGCGTCCCGCACTCGCGAGCAGCGCCCGCGCCTCCGCCGTCACACGGAGCGTCACGCCCTGCCGCCGCGCCCGCTCGCACAGGCGCTCGATCATACCCGCCGCAATGCGCCCAAGCTCCTCCTCCGTGAGCCGCCGGAAGACGACCACCTCATCCATGCGCCCAAGCAGCTCCGGCCTCATCGTCCGCTCCAGCTCTCGCAGCACCTCCCGCCGCGCCCGCTCATACTGCGCCGTGCCCGTCTCCGCTCCGGCAAAGCCGAGGGGCGCGGTCTCCGTCATGGCGCGAGCGCCGAGGTTCGAGGTCATAACGACCATCGCACTGCGGAAGCTGGTCTTGCGTCCCTGCGAATCGGTCAGCTCGCCCTCCTCCAATATCTGCAAAAGCAAGCTCCACACATCCGCGTGCGCCTTCTCCATCTCGTCAAACAGCACCACGCTCCACGGTCGCCGCCGCACACGCTCCGTCAGAAAGCCGCCCTCGTCGTGTCCGACATACCCCGGCGGTGCGCCGATGAGGCGGCTGACGCTGTGCTTTTCCATATATTCGGACATATCGACGCGGATGAGCGCCCGCTCGTCGCCATACACTGCCGCAGCCAGCGCACGGCAAAGCTCCGTCTTGCCGACACCCGTCGGACCGAGAAAGAGAAAGCTCCCCATCGGACGCGACGGGTCGCCAAGCCCCATACGGCTGCGCCGAATGGCGCGGCACACCGCACCCACGGCCTCCTCCTGCCCTATCACACGCCGGTGCAGCTCCTCCTCCAAACGCGCCAGCCGCTCGCCCTCACTGGCGCTCACGCTCTGCGCCGGTATGCCCGTCCACGCGCTGACGACAGCCGCGACATCCTCCGCACCGACCGTCCGCGACGCGCCCTCATGCTCCGTCTGCGCCGCCGACAGGCGCACATGGGCACAGGCCTCATCCATGAGGTCGATGGCCTTATCGGGCAAAAAACGCTCCGGCAAATAGCGGACGGACAGCTCGACCGCCGCCCGCAGCGCCTCTTGGGAAATGGGCAGCCCATGGTGACGCTCATAGCGCGGTCTCAAGCCCTCCAGCACGGCAAGCGCACCCTCCTGCGTCGGCTCGTCCACCGTGACCGGCTGGAAGCGCCGCGCCAGCGCCGCGTCCCGTTCGATGTGGCGGCGGTACTCGTCCCGCGTCGTCGCGCCGATCATCTGGACGAGCGAGCGCCCCAGCAGCGGCTTCACGATATTGGCCGCGTCGATAGCGCCCTCCGCCGCACCAGCTCCCACAATGGTATGCAGCTCGTCGATGAACAGGATAATATCCCCAGCCCGTTCGACCTCGCGCAGCACGTTTTTGATCCGCTCCTCAAAATCGCCGCGATACTTCGTACCGGCAAGCATACCCGTCAAATCGAGCGCCACAAGCCGCTTCTGCGCCAGATACGGCGGCACAGCGCCGCAGTGTATACGCTGGGCCAGCGCCTCCGCCACGGCGGTCTTGCCGACCCCCGGCTCACCGATGAGCACGGGATTATTCTTCGTGCGCCGCGATAAAATCTGCTCCACACGCCGCAGCTCGCGCTCACGCCCGATCACGGGGTCAAGCGCCCCCTGCGCGGCCAGCCGCGTCAAATCGCGGCTGTACTGGTCGAGCAGCTTCGTCTCCATGCGCCCACGCCGCTCCCTCGGCGCTGTCTCCACGCGCCGCCCCGCAGGGGACGCAAGGGCGCTTATCACCTCCGAATACAGCCGGTTTTCCTCCAAGCCCGCCCGCCGCAGCACCCGGCAAGCGCCGCACTCGCTCTCGCGCAGCAGCCCCATGAGCAAATGCTCCGTACCCACGCAGCTATGCCCCAGCCGCTGCGCATCACGACAGGCAAGCTCGATGACCCGCCGCGCATTCGGACTAAAGCCCTGCGCCGGTGCGTCCGGCGTACCGCAGGGCGTAAGCTCCGCCGCCAGCGTCCGCGCCGCCGCCGCGTCAAGCCCCGCCTGCCGGAGCAGACCGCTGCCCATACCCTCCTCCTCGCGGCACAGACCGACCAGCAAATGCTCCGTGCCGACAAAGCTGTGTCCCAGCTCCGCCGCCGCCTCATGGGCAAGCTCTATCGCCCGCTGCGCGGGGCGCGTAAACCTATCATTCGTTTTCATGCCATCGCCTCCGAGGGGATTATAGCCGAACGCCACGAAAAACAAGCATGAAAAACGGCGGCTGCCGATTTTGCGCACCCCCAAGGCTCTCCTAAAAGGGCTGGCTACGTCAACCACCCAAGGCTCCCCTGAAAGGGGAGGCTATGTCAACCACCCAAGGCTCCCCTGAAAGGGGAGCTGGCAGCGGCATAGCCGCTGACTGAGGGGTTTCTCCCGTAGCTTGCGCGAGCTTCCAGAAAACCCCTCCACCGCTTGCGCGGTCCCCCTCCCCTTTCAGGGGAGGCTGGGGATTG
>CAVIIB010000003.1:0-628 GCA_963642815.1 Oscillospiraceae bacterium
CACCGACCCGAATGGTGCTCAACCAGATGAAGGGCCGACTGAAAACCGCCTCCCGCGGCCATAAGCTGCTCAAGGACAAGCGCGACGAGCTGATGCGTCAGTTTATGGACGTTGTCCGCCGCAACAAGGAGCTGCGTACCAAGGTCGAGCAGGGACTGACCGAGGCGTTCGGCGCGCTGAGCGTGGCGAGCGCGGTCATGTCGCCGGAAATGCTCGAGCAGGCGCTGCTCTATCCGCGGCAGAGCGTGGCGCTCGACGTGAGCTTCAAAAACATCATGAGCGTCAACGTCCCGGTCTACGATTTCCAGACCAAGACCGCCGAGGAGGGGGACATCTTCCCCTACGGTCTCGCGCAGACCTCCGGCGAGCTGGACGACGCCATGACCGCTCTCTCGGGCGTGTTTGAGGACATGCTGGAGCTGGCGCAGGTCGAAAAGACCATGCAGCTTCTCGCGGAGGACATCGAAAAGACGCGCCGCCGCGTGAATGCGCTGGAGTACGTTATGATCCCCGATCTGCAGAAGAACATCAAATACATCTCCATGAAGCTTGAGGAGAACGAAAACTCCACGAAGGTACGCCTCATGAAGGTGAAGGAAATGGTTTTGCAGGACGCGCACCATTACGA
>CAVIIB010000003.1:638-46124 GCA_963642815.1 Oscillospiraceae bacterium
ACCTCCGGCGAGCTGGACGACGCCGTGGAGGCCCTGGGCCGGGTGTTCCGGAAGATGCTGAAGCTGGCGCAGATCGAAAAATCCGCCCAGCTGATGGCGGAGGAGATCGAAAAGACCCGCCGCCGCGTCAACGCGCTGGAATACGTCATGATCCCGCAGTTGGAGGAAAATATCCGCTACATATCCATGAAGCTCGCCGAGAACGAAAGCTCCACCAAGGTTCGACTGCTCAAGGTCAAGGACATGGTGCTCCAGGACGCGCACCACTACGAGTATTAGACAATGCCCCCATTCGGCGGGACGGTGGCTTGACACCGTCCCGCTTATAGATTAAAATGATTCGGCGCATGAGCGCCTATATGCCCACGTAGCTCAGTTGGATAGAGCGGCCGCCTCCTAAGCGGCAGGCCAGAGGTTCGAGCCCTCCCGTGGGTGCCAAACATCGGCAAGTGTCTTTGACGCTTGCCGATGTTTTCAGCTTCGCTTTCTCTCCTGTGCATGGATCGCCTTGCGTGTTTTCGCTATAATTTTGGCCACGGCAATCGCCACTAAAATCGCCACATTTCCATGCTCCCCGCCCCAGTCGCGGCGCAGATAGATACCATCCACATAGACATACGGATACCGTCCGCCCTGTAGAGGCCGATTCCGCTAGTCCTCGATGTGGACGTGGACTTTCTTGTTCAGTTCGCTGATGGTGGCGGGAGAGACCTTGTTCATCTGTACAATTTTCTCGGACATAGTTTGCTGTCTCTTTTCAGAATGGTGTTGTGTTGTTTCATTCTACCAGAGCCTGCAAGCTATGTCTTCTTTTTTTGCTTTTTCTTTTGGCGCAAGTTATTGTACATTATCCCCCAACTATTGACATAGCGCCATAAAACTATGCCTAGCAAAAAGGACTGCCGCCCAAATGGGAGGCAGTCCGTTGTGTTAGCGCTTGCTTTGCTTAGTCAATGCCGCCGAAGCCGCCGGGAGGCTCGTCGCTGGGGCCGAGGTCAGCCGGACGCTCAGGAGGCGTGGTGGTACTGGTGGTGGACTTGCTGCTGGTCGTGGTCTTGGTGGATGACATCTCACCGCTGGCCTCGCCGCTGGGCTCACCACTCGTCTCGAACGGATTCTCCACAGCATAGTCCTCCCAGACGGGGATCTCACCGGCGTTGGAGCTGTCGACCTTATCGGAGAACGCGCCCACCGTCACGGTGAAGCCCTTGCCGTCCACATAGACGGTGCCGTCCGTGCCGACGACCTTCGCGCCCTTGATCTCGCCCTCGAGATAGAGAGTGCCGGTGATGGTGGAGTCGGCCGTCACGTTCCAGACGGAGTCCTTGTCGATGTAGACGTTGGCAACGCCGTCGCCGCTGTAGCCGCCGTTGAGCTCGTCATTGCAGACGATAGCGCCGTCAAGCTCGCTGCCGTCCAGCATATAGAAGTCGAGGTTGGAGATGGTGTCATACACCACATCGCCCTGCATCTCTTGACTAGAGCCGGTGAAGATGCAGTTCGCGCCGTTGGCACCCGCCTTGCCCCAAGTACGGGAGGAGGAGTTGCCGGTCACTTGCAGCCAATAGGTCGTGTCGTCGCCGTAGGTGACGTCGACATCTTGGAAGGTGATGTAGCTCGAGGTGTTGGTGTTGTAGAGCACAGGACCCGCGTTGCAGGTCAGGCTGCCGCCGATCATGTCGTACTCGGAGGTGCCGACATCGGCATCGCCGGACATGGACTGGTAGACAATGATGTTCCAGACCTTGCCGTCGTTGAGCTCACCGGCGAGCATATTGCCGGTCAGATCGCAGTCGAACAGGCGGATGGTGTTCTTGCCCTCGATGGCGACGGCCTCAGAGCCGCCGGTGTAGAGGTAGGCATCGTGGATGCTGATGTCAGCCGTGACATACACCGCGCCGGTGCCGCCCTCGGTGACATAGGAGCCGCCGTCAATGACCATCGTCCCGCCGCCACGGTCGGAGCGGATAGCCGCCGCCGCCATGGGTGCCGCCGTCGTCACGTTGCAGTCCCAAGCATAGAGAGTGCCGCCGCCCGCAACGTGCAGACCACCGGCAGAGGCCTCGGTGGTGGTGATGTCGGCGTTGTAGACGTAGGCCACGCCGGTGTCATAGGCGAACACGCCCGCGCCGCCGGCCGTCTCGGAGTCGATGTCAACGTCGGAGACGTACATCTCGCCGTCGGAGACGAACAGGGTCGCGCCCACGCCGTAGAAGCTGGAGGCATCGCCGGAGGAGCCGGTGCCGCCGTTTTTGAAGCTGCTGTCGCTGATGTGAGCGGTAGCGCCCTCGTAAACGTGGATGACGTTCTCGTCACCGTTCTTCGATTCCATGGTCACGCCGGAGATATCCTGATCCTCGGTGACATCCAGAACCGCGTCATAGCTGTCGGGCTTGCTTCCGCCGCCACCGGGAGGCATACCCATCCCGCCGGAGCTTCCGCCGGACATTTCGCCGCTCGCGGCCATCGCGCCCAGCGAGAGCATAAGACACAGTGCCATTAGGATTGCCAGAAGTTTGCTTGCTTTTTTCATGTGGTTCTCCTTTCCGATTCACGACTTTCTTGTCATGTGTTTCACAGTATAGCATAAAAAATGGCGTTTGTCATTTCCAAATTGTGAATTTCGTATGAAAAATTAAATTTTTTTGAAACGCGCATGGGCGTATTGCGCAAAAACGCCGTCAGGGAACGTCCAGCGCGTCGGGACGCAGGGGAAGATCGTCGAATATGGTCTGCATGAGCGCCTCGTAGTCCGAGGGGTAACGCGCCTTGGCGATACGGCGGGCGTAGCGCTGTGTGTCGTCGAAAAGGTGGATGGTGTAAAACCATATCCCCTTCATGCGGCTCAAGGCATTGTGTGCCGAGCCGAAGCGGGTGCAGTAGCTCTCATATAGCGCTGCAAAAAAGCCGCGCAGCGTTTTCGCGTCCGCGCCCGCGCCGCCTTGGAGCTTCCGAATCAGTGCGGGGTCGGCGATAAGCCCGCGTCCGAGCATGAGCGCCGTCGCCTCCGGCCAGCGAGCCTCCGCCTTGCGCCCAAGCGCCACGGTGGTGATGTTGCCGTTATAGCAGAGCGGAAGCCGCCCGTGCGCCAGCGCCTCCGTGAACGCCTCCGGGTGCAGCGGCCCACGGTACAGCTCCCGCGCCGTGCGCGGATGGATGGTCAGCTCGCAGATAGGGTAGCGCTCATATATCGCCAAAAGCTGCGCAAACTCCGCCGGAGACTCCATGCCGAGCCGCGTTTTGACGGAGATACGTCCGTCGAAGCCGTTGAATATCGCGTCGAGAAAGCGGTCGAGCGCCTCCGGGTCGCGGAGCTGCCCCGCGCCCTTGCCCTTGGCCGTGACCGTCCCGGAGGGACAGCCGAGGTTGAGGTTTATCTCCGTATAGCCCTGCGCACGGAGCTGCTGCGCCGTCCAGAGAAAATCCGCCGCGTTGTGCCCCAGAAGCTGCGGCACGAGCGGCACGTCCACGTTATTCTCCGGCAAAAGGTCGCGGAACTCCTTGGGGCTGAATACGCGGTTTTGCGTCGTGGCGAAAAAGGGCGCATAATAGCGATCCGCACCGGGGAACCAGCGCCGGTGCAGACGGCGGAACGTACAGTCGGTAAGCCCCTCTAGGGGCGCAACGTAATATCTCATGCCGCCATGATAGCACATCGGCGCTTGACATGGAACAGAAAGAGGATAAAATGTTGCTATCTCCTCCGAAAGGTGGTTTTACTATGGGCAAAAAGGACGATAAGACGAATGTAATGCGGCTGCTGGATGCGAAAAAGCTCGCCTATAAGCCGCGGGAATATGATCCGGCGGTCGCCATCGCGGGCGTGGAGGTGGCGACGCTGCTGGGTCAGGATACGCCGCGTGTGTTCAAGACGCTCGTCACGACCGGGCGCAGCGGCGGGCATTATGTGTTCATGGTGCCGGTGGCGGAGGAGCTTGACCTGAAAAAGGCGGCCAAGGCCGTCGGCGAAAAGTCCATCGAAATGCTGAAGCAAAAGGAGCTGCTGCCGCTCACCGGCTATATCCACGGCGGCTGCTCGCCCATCGGCATGAAGAAATATTTCCCCACCGTTGCGGACAGCTCCGCGCTGGATTTCGACACCATCATGTTCTCCGCCGGGAAGCCGGGGTTTCAGGTCGAGCTTGCCCCGCATGATCTCGAAAAAATGATCCGCATCGACTGGGCGGACATATGCGTATGAGAGCCGCGGAAAAGCGGCGCGTCCGCCGCCTCAGCTATGCGGGTGCGTGTCTTGCGCTCGCGCTGCTGCTGCCGTTTCTGACCGGCCAGCTGCAAAGCTTGGGGAGTGCGCTCTGCCCCATGCACATCCCCGTCCTGCTGGCGGGCTTTTTGTGCGGACCGTGGTGGGCGCTGGCCGTGGGAGCTGCTGCGCCGCTGCTGCGCTCCGTGCTTTTCGGTATGCCGCCGATGTTCCCCAAGGCGCTGGCCATGGCCTTTGAGCTGGCGGCTTACGGGCTGGCGAGCGGGCTGCTTTACCGGCTGCTTCCCAAGAAGCCGTGGGGCGTGTGGGCGGCGCTCGCGTCGGCCATGCTTATCGGGCGGCTCGTCTGGGGCACGGTGATGACGGTCTTGGCCGGTGTGTCCTCCGTCAGCTTCGGCTGGGCGGCGTTCTGGTCAAGCGCCTTCGTCGGCGCTGTCCCCGGTATCATCCTCCACCTCGTCCTCATCCCGCCCCTCGTTCTCGCCCTCCAACACGCGGGACTGGCGGAAAAATAAAGGGTGTAGCCATGAAGAATGGAGCGCAGCCGTGAAATCGGACTGCGCTCCATTTTCAATAGACCATAGAAAACAGCAGGGCTTTTCGCCCTGCTGTTGCGCTTTTTTTGTGTGGGCTACCCCCACTATTGACATAGAGCCGGTCTTTTTTGCTGCTGCTCCGTCCTTTTGCAGTAATCCTATTTTTTCCGAAAGATGACGAGCTTGGAGGCGACGTAGTTGAGCGCGACCTCGATGACGGACATCGTGCCCTTGGCGAGCATTCCCTCCACACCGAATATCGACTGGTCGAGACCAATGCGTATCAGGAGCGGTACGCCCGCCAGCGTGAGCAGGCCGCTCAATATTCGTGCGCCGAAAAACTCTCCGGCCTCACGCAGAGTGGACGCGAGCGCCCATGAGCGCGACTCGAACACAAAGAGCTTGTTCGTCACGAACGCGAACAGCACCGCGCATATCCATGACAGCGCGTTGGCCGGTGTCACGGAAAGCCCCAGCAGCACGAAAAATGCGTAGCTGCCCCAGCTCACAACGGTTGTCAGCCCGCCGAACAGGAGATATAGAAGAATCTCCTTATATTTTACAAACAGCGTTTTTATCTTATCCATGCGCGTGTGTGGGGGCTTTAGCGGTAAACCTCGTCCTCCGTCGTTTCGTCGGCGGGGGCTTCGTCATAGTCGCCCTCGTCGTATTCATCCTCGTCACGCTGGGCGCGGCGCTCGTTCAGACGCTCGTTGATACGGTCGAGCAGACGGGTAAGGAAGCCGCCGAAGCCGGGCTCCCGCTCCTCCGGCATGGGCGCGTCCTCCAACACGTCCGTGTCGCCCTGCGCACCGGGGAAGTTCTCCCGCAGCGCCAGACGCTCGGCGCGGTCACGCTTGGCCTGTCGCAGGCTGCGCTTATAGCGGCTGTGCTGCACGACGTAGAGGTAGGACAGGATGAGGTAAAGCGCCACCACGATGATGAGGATGACGAGCAGCTTGTGGATGATGGGCTGCTGCAAAACGGACTTGACGGCGCTTTTGAGGTAGACGCTCTTGGAGAGCTCCGCCGTGTTTGTGGCGACGATGTTGACCGTGCCAAACACGCGATCACCGACGCGAACCGTCACCTCGCCCAATATCATACCGGCGCTGACCGGCGCGACAAGCGGCGTGGCGTCGCGCTCGCTATAGATGATGTATTCGTATTCAAGGCTGTCCATATCGAAGTCGTTGGGCAGCAGGACGGTAATGCTCTCGTCGGAACGACCGGAGATGGTATCGCTCGTGGCGAGGGTCACGGGAACCTTGATGACGGAGTCGGTGGAGGACAGCACCTGACGGTAGCTGAAGTTGTCGTAGAGCCAAGTAAAGAGTGCCGCCGTGTCGCTGTAGCGGTAGTCGCCGTCGTCGTCCACAACATCGCCAAGGATGACGGCAATAACGCCAATGTCGTCCTTTTCGATGGCGGTGACAAGGCAGCCTCCGGCGACCTCAAGGTAGCCGGTCTTGATACCGTAGACATCGGCGTTATAGTAGCTGCTGTCGGGATCGACGAATTTGTTGGTGTTCGTGAGGCTGCGGGAGTCGTTGATATTCGTCGCGTCGACGGTATAGCTGGAGCTGGAGCAGAGGGCGACAAAGCTGTCGTGGGTCACGGCCTCGCGGGCAATGAGCGCCATATCGCGGGCGGAGGAGTAGTGGTCGGAGTCCTCCAAGCCGCTGGGGTTGGCAAAGTGGGTGTTGGTGCAGCCAAGCTCCGTCGCTTTCTCGTTCATCATGGTCACGAAGTCGCCGATGGACCCGGCGGTATACTCCGCGAGGATGTTACACGCCTCGTTCGCGCTCACAAGCATGGCGCAGTAGAGCAGATCGCGCACGGACAGTATCTCCCCCGGCTCGATGATGGGCGAGGCGTTGGAGCTGTCCTCGTCCATGCCCTGCTGGCAGTCGTCATAGGCGGCCACGGAGTCGTCCAGCGTGAACTGGCCGTTCTCGATAGCCTCAATAACGAGCAGTGCCGTCATGATCTTGGTGGTGCTGGCGGGCGCACGCTGCTCGTCAATGTTTTGTTCGTAGTAGATGTCGCCGGTCTCGGTGTCCATCAAAATGGCGGCAGCAGCCGACAGCTCCGGCGCGGCATCCGCGACGGAAACGGTCTCCTCGGTCGATTCCGTTGTCTCCTCCGTGGCCAGCGCAGTCGGCGCGAGCAGGGAGACGGTGAGGGCGAGGACAAGGATAAGCAGGAGGATTTTTGATTTTTTCATGTTCATCTCCGCATAAGTATGGTATGATGGAGTTGGACGGGTCAAGGCAGCCGGATGCACCGCCGCCTTTACCGTCCCAACGCTATATGCACCGTATATTATAAGAGAACATTCCAAGAAAAGCAACCAACAATTCCTACCTTGGGGAGAAAAAGATGAACAAGGCGGAAAAATACCTGCTTGGGCTTAGTCTGCTGCTGGTCGTGCTGACCCCGCTGTTCTTTGCGCTGCCCGTGCCGCAGGCCGCGTTTTCCGTGCGTCAGCTGGCCGCCGCCGCGACGGCTGCGCCGGAGGAGCGGCTCGACATCAACCGGGCGACGGTCGAGCAGCTTGACGCACTGCCGGGTATCGGCGAGGTGCTGGCGGGACGTATCGTGCAGTACCGTGAGGCGCACGGCGGCTTCGCCTCCACGGCGGAGCTGACGGAGGTCGAGGGAATAGGCGCGGCGCGGCTGGCCGCCATCGAGGACTATATCTGCTGTCAACAGGAGGTACCATGAAAATTCTGGTCGTGGACGACGAGGAGCTTCTCGTCAAGGGTATAAAATTTAATCTGGAAAACGAGGGCTATGAGGTGGACGCCTGCTACGACGGCGAGACGGCGGTGGCGATGGCGCGGAGCGGCAGCTATGGGCTCATACTGCTTGACCTCATGATGCCGAAGCTCGACGGGCTTTCCGCCTGTATGCAGATACGCGGCTTCTCCGCCGTCCCCATCATCATGCTCACCGCCAAGAGCGAGGACACGGACAAGCTCATCGGCTTTGAATACGGCGCGGACGACTACATCACCAAGCCGTTCAACATCTTGGAGCTCAAGGCGCGGGTACGCGCCCTGCTGCGGCGAAGCTCGGTACAGAGCGCCCAGTCCGGCGGGGACAGCGTCGTCACCCGCGGCCACATCACCATCGACGCGGAGCGCCGCAGCGCACTGGTGGACGGTCAGAGCGTGGAGCTTACCGTGAAGGAGTTTGACCTCGCGGAGCTGCTCATGCGCAATCCGGGCAAGGTCTACTCCCGCGAGAACCTGCTCGACATCGTGTGGGGCTATGACTATCAGGGCGACATCCGCACCGTGGACGTACACATCCGCCGTCTGCGTGAGAAGCTGGAGCATAACCCGGCGGAGCCGGAATACATCATCACAAAATGGGGCGTGGGGTACTATTTCAAGGACTGAAAGAAAAAGACATATCGTTTCCGTCCGCACGAAGATGATCGCCCTGTTCGCGCTGCTGCTCGTGGCGCTGCTCGCACTGCTGAACAGCTATCCCATCATCGCGAGCCGCGATCTCGTGCTGCGCTCGAAGAAAAGCACCATGCAGTCACAGGCGGCAGTCATGTCAAGCTCGCTCTCCGCGCTGGAAACGCTCAGCGCCGACGGTGTGGAGCAGGTCATGGAGCTTATCGATGTCATGCCGCTGACGCGCATTATCGTGACGGACGACGCGGGGCTTATCCTCTACGATTCCTCCGCCGAGGACAGCGCCGTGGGACGCTGGGCGATGCTGCGGGAGATCGCGGACGCACTCTCCGGCCATACCGTCTCGGCCTACGCCTACACCGCCGGTGTCTTTACGAGCCGTGCGGCCATGCCGGTCGTGTCACCGGCGGGCGCGGTCATGGGCGCGGTGTATCTCTACGAATACGACGCGGAGCAGGGCGGCTATATCACGGGCTTGCAGCGCAATCTGCGCAACACCTCGCTCGCGTTCGGCGGGCTTGGGCTGCTGCTGATGGCGATACTCTCCTCCACGCTGACGCGGCGTATCAAGCGCCTTGCGGCGGCGGTACGGGTCGTGGAAAACGGCGACTACGCCTACCGTATCAAGGTGCAGGGCTCGGACGAGGTGACGGAGCTTTCGGAGGAATTTAACGTCCTCACGGGGCGCTTGGAGGCCACGGAGGAGGCGCGTCGCCGCTTCGTGTCCGATGCCAGCCATGAGCTGCGCACACCGCTGGCGGCCATACGGCTGCTCTCCGACTCCATCACCCAATCCGGCGAGATGGACGCGGCGACCATGCGGGAATTCGTCTCCGACATCGGCTCGGAGGCCGAGCGTCTGCAGCGGACAACGGAAAAGCTCATGTGCCTCACAAAGCTCGATGCCGGTGCGTCGCAGACGCGGCGTGAGCGCGTGGACGTGGCGGAGGTCGTGCGGCGCACCATGCACCTGCTGGGGCCGCTCGCGGACGCGCAGAATGTCTCCATCGTCACAGATCTCGCCGCAGGCTGTACGGTGCTTGCCTCGGCGGACGACCTCTACCAGATCATCTTCAACCTCATGGAAAACGGTATCAAATACAACCTCTCCGGCGGCAGCGTCCGCCTCACGCTGCGGCGGCAGGAGGCTGTCGTCCGCTTCACGGTGGAGGACACCGGCATTGGTATCCCGGAGGCGGAGCTGCCCTCCGTGTTCGAGCGCTTCTACCGCGTGGACAAGGCGCGTTCCCGCGCCTCCGGCGGCAGTGGGCTCGGTCTCTCCATCGTCCATGACGCGGTGGAGGCAAACGGCGGCAGTGTGGAGGTGGCGCGGCGGCAGCCGAACGGCACCCGCTTTACCGTCACCTTCCCCTACTACGAGGAAAAGGGGGCGCGAGGATGAAACGGACGCTTGCCATCATGCTTGCGCTGCTTGTGCTGCTCCTGTCCGGCTGCGACCGCACAAGCTCTCCGGCAGCGAGCGCAGACAGCATATCCGTCTGGCGCGTGTACACCGGGCGGCAGACCGGCGACCTTCTGCAAGCCGAAACGCTCCCGCTCTCCGGCGGGTCACAGGCGGGCGTGGAGGAGCTGCTGGCGCTGTTTTTGAGCGCGTCGCAGACCGAGGGGCTGCGCGGGGCGCTGCCCACGGGGACGGAGCTTCTGTCGTGGACGAGCCAGCGCGGGCTTGTGACGCTGGAGCTTTCGGAGGAATTTCTGAACGCGACCGCCATGGAGCGGAGCGCCGCGGCCTTTGCCGCCGTGCTGACGCTGTGCCAGCTTGACGAGGTGGACGCCGTGAGCATAAACGCCGGCGGCGAGACGCTGTTCCACGGGCTTGACCCGGAGGACGCGCTCTTACAGGACACCGACTCCGACCCCTATACCCGCCGTCTGCGCCTCTATTTTGCGAGCGCGGACGGGCGCTGGCTCACCAGTGAATACCACAGTCTCTCGCTCGATGAGGACAGCTATCTCGAACGCTACGTCATGGAGGAGCTGCTGCGCGGGCCGAACGACCCTGAGCTGCAATCGGCCATCCCGGAGGGGACGGAGCTGCTCTCCTGTCGCACGGAAAACGGCGTGTGTACCGTTGACCTCGGCGGCGCATTCTGGGACGAGCGCCCCGAAACGGCGCTGGGGGAGCGCCTCGCCATCTGGTCTATCGTCAACTCGCTGACCGCCCTGTCGGATGTGGACAGCGTACAGCTCCTGTGCAATGGCGCGGTGGTGGACAGCTATGTCTACCGCTCGCTAACAGAGCCGCTTGGCTTCCTCAAGGCGGCGGTGGGGCCGCCGTCGGAGGCCAAGGGTGAGCTGGACGCGACGCTGTACCTCGCGCTGCCGGGGCTTGACAGCTTCGCCGCCACGCCATACATTGTGGACGCAGGCTCCTATGAGGACGAGACGGACGCGCTGCTCGCAACGCTGGCCGACTCCGCCGAGCCGGGGCTGCCACGGCTGTTCTTCGGCGCGGGGACGATCCTCGCCTGTGACACGCTTGGCCGTATGCGCGTGGTCGATGTGAGCGAGAGCTTCTTTGCCTCCCTTGACCCCGACGAGCGGGAGGCTGCCGTCAAAGCGCTGGCCGCCACGGTGCTGGGGCTGGGTGAGGTGAACGGCGTTCGTATCACCATGAACGGCGAGGACGCCGTTTTCGAGGGCGTTTCCTATGCCGGTCCGTGGACAAAAAAAGACATCAATATTATGGAGTGATAAGCATGACCAATGTAAAGAAGATCCAACAGAGCCTCGGCGCACTGGACGCGCTGCTGCTCACCGACCCCATCACCATCCGCTATGCTGCGGGCTTCCATATCGACGACGGCGCCGCCATCATCGGACGCGACAAGGCGTGGCTCATCACGGACAGCCGCTATGAGGAGGCGGCGCGTCAGACCGTGCGCGACATGGAGATACTCTCCGCGTCCTCCGGCACCCCCTTTAAGACGCTGGCGGGACATATTTTTGCGGAAAACACCTTCGCCACCGTCGGCGCGGAGGAGGATCGCATGAGCCGCCTCCAGTGGCAGCAGATGGAGGAGGACTTGGGCGTGACGCTGCACAACGGCGCGTCCGTGATCGCGGGGCTGCGCCAGTCGAAGTCGGATGAGGAGCTTGCCTCGCTCATCGCGGTGCAGCGCATCGCGGAAAAGGCGCTGGATGACCTGCTCGGTATCCTGCGCCCCGGCATGACGGAAAAGGAGCTGGCGGCGGAGCTTGTCTACCGGCTGTATAAATTCGGCGGTGAGGCCAATTCCTTTGACCCCATCGTCGTTACGGGCAGCAAGACGAGTATGCCCCACGGCGTTCCCGGCGATAAGGTCATACAGCCCGGTGACTTTGTGACGATGGACTTCGGCACGAAATACAACGGCTACTGCTCCGACACGACCCGCACCGTCGCCGTCGGTCACGTCACCGACGAAATGCGCCGCGTATACGACACCGTGCTCCGCGCCCAGCTTGCCGGTATCGAGGCGGCGCGTCCCGGTGCGACCGGGCGCGAGATCGACGCCGCCGCCCGCCGCGTCATCGAGGACGCGGGCTATGGTCAGTATTTCGGTCACAGCTTCGGTCACAGCCTCGGGCTTGAGATCCACGAAGCGCCCAACGCCGCGCCGCGCAACGACAAGCCCATGCCCGACCGCGCCGTCATTTCCGCCGAGCCCGGTATCTATATCCCCGGTCAGTTCGGTGTGCGTATCGAGGACGTGCTTTTCCTGCACGACGGCGGCTGCACCGACATCACCGAAGCACCCAAGGAGCTGCTCATTCTTTGACGCACCTTGACACGCCGCATAAAACACTTGCCAATTCTATAATTTTATTGTATTATTTATTGTTGGAAATATAAATCACGTTTGGAGGACATAAATATGCCTATTGTTGCAGGCGATTTCCGCAACGGAGTGACCTTTGAGATGGACGGAAAGGTCATGCAGGTCGTCGAATTCCAGCACGTCAAGCCCGGTAAGGGCGCTGCCTTTGTGCGCACCAAAATGAAAAACGTCATCACCGGCGCCGTGGTCGAGACCTCCTTCAACCCGTCCGACAAGTTCGAGACGGCGCGTGTTGACCGCAAGAACATGGAGTACAGCTACTGCGACGGCGATCTGTACTACTTCATGGATCCGGAGAGCTATGAGCTCATGCCCGTGGACAAGTCCGTTCTTTCCGACGGCTTCCGCTTCGTCAAGGAGAACGAGGTCTGCACCATCTCGTCCTATAAGGACAAGGTGTTCAACGTCGAAGCGCCCAACATCGTGACCCTTGAGATCACGGAGACCGACCCCGGCTTTGCCGGTAACACGGCCACCAACGCGACCAAGCCCGCCACGGTGGAGACCGGCGCGGAGGTCAAGGTACCTCTGTTCATCGAGCCGGGTGAGCGTATCGAGATCGACACCCGTACCGGCGAATACCTTGGCCGCGCTAAAGGCTGAGTATAATTTTAAACAGGAGGTAACTGCCATGACAACGTCCGAAAAGGTAGCGTATCTGAAAGGGCTGGTCGAGGGCCTCGGTGTGGCCAGCGGCGATTCCAAGGAGAGCAAAATTCTTGCCCAGATCTTGGATATCTTGGAGGATCTGGCACTGGATGTGGACGATCTTGATGCCTCCGTTGAGGAGCTCAACGAGGGACTGGATGCCGTCAGCGACGACCTTGAGGTTCTGGAGGAGATCATCTACGACTGGGACGACGAGGACGAGGACTGGGACGACGACGAGGATGATGAGCTGTGCTATGAGGTGACTTGCCCGGAGTGCGGCGACAGCATCTGCTTCGACGAGGACACCCTCGACTCCGGCAGCATTCCCTGCCCGAACTGCGGCGCGAAGCTCGAATTTGACCCGGAGGACATCGAGGAGATAAGCCTTGAGTCCTGCGAGGAGTAAACAACAATAAACCCAACGAGGGAGGCAGCCACCAAGACTGCCTCCCCTCCGTCTGCCAAAGGACCTCCGTTTTCAGCTCGCGAAAACGGGGGTCTATAATAAATGTTGGGGTAGCCACCCTCATCAGGTGGTCTGCGCCCAACATTTTTGCGTCACGGGAAATAAACTGGACGAGTTCAATGGCGATGCCGACGGCGAGCGCTTTCAGACCATCGTTGCGGATGCCGAGCGGCATATCCCCCTTGACGTGCTGCCAACACGCAAAAAAGCGGACCTGATCCGCTATCCCTACTCCAACGGCTTCACCGAGGGCTGCAACAACAAGACCAAGGTCCTCAAGCGCGTCTGCTTCGGCCTCCGTAATTTCGAGCACTTCCGCAACAGGATCCTCTTCTGCTCCACCTACGCATAGCAAAAGAGCGCATACTCGCGCACACGCTCTCTCGATGGTTTTGTTGTGTCGGGTCATCACAACTATTGACATAGAGCCATAATTTTTGTGACATATAAAATACGGGTGAGAGCGCGAGGCTCTCACCCGTTTCCCTGTATGGCCGGATCGTCGCGATCACGGCTTGCTGTGGCACTGGCCGTGGAGGGCGCAGTGGGCACAGCCGCTGCCGCAGGAGCTTTTTCCCTGCTTCTTCTGCCGAATCAAAGAGATGGAGATGGAGGTGACAATGGCTAACAGCACGACAGAAATCAGGATGGTCGCAAGATTTTCACTTATCCACTGGAACATAAAAATCCCTCCCTTGGCAAGATTCTAAGTGAGTTGGGGTTTACAGCTTGGTCGTCAGCTTCGTCGCTTCGGTGTACTTGCGGATAAAGAGCATATAGATGCCCAGCGCAAGGAACGCGACGGCAAAGAGGAGACCGATGACATTGACGCTGCCCGTGAACAGACCGCCGAACTGGTTGATCATCAGCGCGATGATATAGGCGAAGCCGCACTGATAGCCGATGGCGAACCACGTCCACTTGTGGTTGTTCATCTCGCGCTTGATAGCGCCGATGGCCGCAAAGCAGGGGGCGCAGAGCAGATTGAACACAAGGAAGCTGTAGCCGCTGATCCCGTTGAACGCCTGCGCGATGTTCTGGTACACCGTGCCGTCGCCGTTGGTATAGAGGATACCGAGCGTGCCGACGATGTTCTCCTTGGCGACAAGGCCGGTGATGGAGGCGACAGCCGCCTGCCAGTTGCCCCAGCCGAGGGGCTTGAAGATCCACGCGATCGCGCCGCCGATGGTCGCAAGGATAGAGTAGTCGATCTCCTCCTCAGAGAGCATACGGAACGTGCCGTCCACCACGCCGAAATAGGTCGTGAACCAGACGAGGATGGTGGAGAGGAGGATGATGGTACCGGCCTTCTTGATGAAGCTCCAGCCGCGCTCCCACATGGAGCGAAGCACATTGCCGAGCGTCGGCCAGTGGTAGGCGGGCAGCTCCATGACGAACGGAGCAGGCTCACCGGCGAACATCTTGGTCTTCTTCAGCATAATGCCGGACACGATGATGGCGGCCATGCCGATGAAGTAGGCAGAGGTGGAGACCCACGGGCTGCCGCCGAACAGAGCGCCGGCGATCATGGCGATAAACGGCACCTTCGCGCCGCAGGGGATGAAGGTCGTGGTCATGATGGTCATGCGGCGGTCGCGCTCATTCTCGATGGTGCGCGAGGCCATGACACCCGGAACGCCGCAGCCGACACCGATGAGCATGGGGATGAAGCTCTTGCCGGACAGACCGAACTTGCGGAAGATACGGTCAAGCACGAAGGCGATACGGGACATATAGCCGCAGGCCTCCAGGAATGCGAGCATGAGGAACAGCACGAGCATCTGCGGCACGAAGCCGAGCACCGCGCCGACACCGGCGACGATACCGTCCAGAATGAGACCGTTCAGCCAGTCCGCGACATTGGCGGCTTCAAGCGCGTTGCCGACCAGCACGGGGATACCGGGTATCCACACGCCGTAGTCCGCGGGATCGGGCTCGTTGCCGATGGCGGCAAGCGTCTCCTTGGCCGCCTCGTAATCCGCGAGCGTGGCCGTTTCCTCGCTGATGGCGAGGGTCTCCTCATCCTCCACCTCGTAGGTGAAGTCGCCGTCCGGCTCGCCGTTTGCCTCGACATAGGCATCATAGCCGTCCACGATGAGGGACGCGGCGCTGTATTCCTCCGCGACCTCGTTATACGCCGCCGAGCCAATACCGAACAAATGCCAGCCGTCGCCGAACACACCGTCGTTCGCCCAATCCGTCGCGGGCGCACCCACGGCCACCATGGCGACCCAGTACACGAGGAACATGACCGCCGCGAAGATGGGCAGACCCAGCCAGCGGTTGGTGACAACGCGGTCGATCTTATCGGAGGTGCTGAGCGCACCCTTGTTTTTCTTGCGGTAGCAGGCCTTGATGATACCGGCTATGTAGATGTAGCGCTCGTTCGTGATAATGCTCTCGGCGTCGTCGTCGAGCTCCTTCTCCGCCGCGGCGATGTCGTCCTCGATGTGCTTCATGACCGACTCGTCGATGTGGAGCTTTTCAAGCACCTTGTCGTCATGCTCAAAGACCTTGATGGCGTACCAGCGCTGCTGCTCCACCGGCATATTGTGGACAGCCGCCTCCTCGATGTGGGCAATGGCGTGCTCCACAGGGCCGGAGAAGCTGTGCATGGGGACGGTCTTTTCACCGGCGGCGGCGCGGATGGCGGTCTCGGCGGCCTCCATAACTCCGTCACCCTTGAGCGCGGAGATCTCCACGACAGGGCAGCCGAGCTGACGGGACAGCTCGCCGATGTTGATCTGGTCGCCGTTCTTGCGCACGACGTCCATCATGTTGATGGCGACGACCACGGGAATGCCCAGCTCCGTAAGCTGGGTCGTCAGATAGAGGTTGCGCTCCAGGTTCGTGCCGTCGATGATGTTCAGAATAGCGTTGGGGCGCTCGTCGATCAGATAGTTACGCGCCACGACCTCCTCCAGCGTGTAGGGGGACAGGGAGTAGATACCGGGCAGGTCCATGATGACCACATCGTCGTGCTTTTTGAGCTTGCCCTCCTTCTTCTCGACCGTGACACCCGGCCAGTTTCCGACAAACTGGTTGGAGCCGGTCAAGGCGTTGAACAGCGTCGTTTTGCCGCAGTTCGGGTTGCCCGCGAGGGCAATTTTAATTTGTTTGTCCATATTCTCTCCTTCGGTCAGCGGTACTGACCTCGCTAAATTATTACTCGACCTCGATCATTTCGGTGTCCGCACGGCGCAGGCTAAGCTCATAGCCGCGCACCGTGACCTCCACCGGGTCGCCCAAGGGCGCCACCTTGCGGACATATACCTCCGTGCCACGGGTGATACCCATGTCCATGATACGGCGGCGGACAGGTCCCTCGCCGTGCAGCTTGGCGACGCGGGCAGTCTCGCCGATCTTAACGTCTCGCAGCGTTTTCATACGATCTATCTCCTTACAAATTTAATTAACCGACCATGATCTTGCGGGCCATTTCCTCGCTGATGGCAACTCTGGCCTCCTTGACCTTGACGATGATGTTGCCGCCCAGCACCGAGACGACCATGGCCGTGCCGCCGGCCACAAAGCCCAGATCCTCCAAATGTCTTTTTGTCTCCGGGTTGCCGCCGACACGGCGTATCATCATTTCTTCACCCGGCTCTGCCATGTTCAATGGCATCATGGGAACATCCCCTTTTTGGTTTAATGTATCTAACTCGCAAACAAAGAAAAGCGGTTAATCTTCTCTAACCGTCGCTAAGTTTAATATATCTAACTTGCATTGTCAAGGGCTTTTCCGAAAAAAATATCGTTTCTTGCAAATTCGGTTAAAGTATGCTAACCTAAACACAGCGCAGCGTGTCAAAAGCGCATTTTCTCCGACCCTGCACCGCACCCAAAGCCTCCCTTGTGCAAAGGGAGGTGGCACGGCGCAAGCCGCGACGGAGGGATTGTCATGCACAGTTGTCGAAGATTTTCAATCCCTCAGTCAGCTTCGCTGACAGCTCCCTTTACACAAGGGAGCCGGGGCGCTCCCGCGCCAGTGCAGCGGACATAGCCAAGCGCAACCACCCAAGGCTCCCCTGAAAGGGGAGCTGGCAGCGGCGAAGCCGCTGACTGAGGGGTTTCTCCCGCAGCTTTGCGAAAGCCACGGAAACCCCTCCACCGCTGGCGCGGTCCCCCTCCCCTTTCAGGGGAGGCAGGGGATTGGTGGTAACTTGCGGGCTTCCCCTTTCAGGGGAGGCATGAGGGTGATGACCTAAGCGTCCGTGCTGCTTTTGACAGGCTGAACTCTACGGAAAAGCCGGTGATTTTATGCAAATACTGCGTGCCTCCGAGGACTATCTGGAGGCCATGCTCATGCTCCACAACAGCCGCGGCTACATCCGCTCCATCGACGTGGCGGAAAAGCTCGGCGTGACGAAGCCCAGCGTCACCTACGCCACCAAGCGTCTGCGTGAGGCCGGGTATATCTCCATGGACAAGGACGGTCTTATCACCCTCTCCGACAGCGGTCTGGCCATCGCGGAGAAAATGCTGGAGCGCCATACGACGCTGACGGACTTCCTCATCTCGCTCGGCGTGGATGCGGAGACGGCGGCGGCCGATGCCTGCAAAATGGAGCACGACATCAGCCAGCGCAGCTTCGATGCCATCTGTGCTCACGCCAAGACCCACGAGCCGAAGAAATAAAAGCGCGTCAGACCTCCGTCCACGCGGTCTCCACGCCGTTTTGCCGGAGCAGCGCCATCAGGTCCCCCGCCTGCATCCAGACCGTCGCCGTGTTGTCGTTCGGATGTATGCCTATTCTATTGCCCTCAAACGCCGCGTCCAGATAAAAACGGACGCGGTGTTCTTTGTCATTGAGCAGCCCAAGCGGCGTGACCGCGCCGGGGGTCAGCCCCAGCATTTCGCCAAGCTCCTCCGCCGAGGCGAAGGACAGGACGCGCAGCCCGTGCTGCTTACGGAACGCCTTTAAGTCCACGCGCTTGTCGCCCCTGACCGTGATGAGGTAGTAGCCGCGCCGCTTGTCGTCCCGCACAAAGAGGTTTTTCGCGTCCCATTCGGGATAGGGCAGCGCCACAGCCTCCAGCTCCTCCATATTATACACCGCCTCATGCTCCGTCACCTCATAGGCAATGCCCTGCTCCGTCAGATATTGATAAGTCTCCTGCTTATTCATGGTCTTCTCCTTTGCCGTTTAAGTCATAGCCGCGCTCGGCGCACCAGATACGCACGGCGTTTTCGATAAGCTCCACGCTCCCGTCCGCGCCATAGACCGAGCTGTCCACCGCGAGGTTATAGTATTTCGTGTTGCCCCACTCGCGCCCGGTGAAGTATTCATAGTGGCGGGCGCGTCCCGTGTCGGTGCGCTCCATGTCCGCCTTGGCCTGCTCCTCGCTGATACCGTTGTCGGCGGCGATCTTCGCCGTGCGCTTCCATGTCGGCACGTGGATAAACACGCGGAAGCTGTTGGGGTCGTCATAGAGGATATAGTCCGAGCAGCGACCCATGATGACGCAGGACTCGTCCCCGGCGGCAATGCGGCGCAAAATGCGCGTCTGTGCCGCGAACAGGCGCTCCATCGGCGGGAGGTCTTCGTTGAACATGGCGTAGCCCGCCGTGATGAAGTCATAGACCAGATTGTGCCGCATACGGTTTTCATGCTCGCGGATAAAGGCGAGCGGTACACCGCTCTCCTCCGCCTCCACCGTCTCAAGCTGGCGGTCATAGAAGGTGATACCAAGGCGCTCGGCAAGCTTCTGCGCGATCTCGTAGCCGCCGGAGCCAAACTCGCGGCTCACGGAGATGAGCAGCTTGGGCTTGCCGCTGCGATCGATGTCGTAGCCACCGGCGGCAATGGCGCGTTCGAGCTTGGTATCGCGCTCGACAAAGCGGAGCAGGAAGCCGTTGCAAACACGCATCATGCGCTTCATCACAAAGCCCACCAGCAGCGCGGAGATGACCGTGCCCTCGCGCACACCGACAAAGCGGTGGAAGTAGACGAGCGAGACGGTAGCGGAGAGCGCCACCATGCAGCAGTCGGTGATGATCTTGCAGCTTGCCACCGGCTTGCCGAGCTTCCTCGACACCGCGAGCGACAGTCCCTCGCCCGGTGTGGGCAGGATGTTCGGCGCGAGGTAGAGCATAACGCCGAAGGCCACCATGGGGATGGAGGCGAGCAGATAGCCGAGCTGCGCCGCGTAATTTTGCGGTGCGGGCAGGAACGAGAAAAGCCGCGTCGCCAGCGACACGAGCACGCCGAAAAAGGTCGATGCCAAAATTTGCAGCAGCATTTTCGGCTGGAAATCGCGCCGCAGGAGCAGCGCCTCCACCAGTATGTAGAAGCAGTAGCTCAGCGTCGTGCAGAGGCCGAGGTCAGCCGCCGTAATCTGGCTCATCACGTTGGCGAGGCAGGTCACGGGGCTTACGCCCAGCGCCGAGCGCACGGAGAACACCACGCCGACGGCCATGATGAACAGTCCCGTGAAATACACCAGCAGCCGCCGCGCCCACAGGCTCAAAAGCTTCCTTGTCGATTCCTTCATCCCATACGCTCCCAAAACAAAGTAAACAGGTATGCCCGTGAATGAGCATACCTGTTTATTATAACACGGTGTTTATTCCTTTTCCAGATAGGTTATGCCGACATAGTGGTCGTGGTCGGTGCGCTCGTCGTTGTAGACGACGGGCTTGAAGCCGGGGAAGCTTATCTCCACCGTCCAGCTCTTGCCCTTGGGCAGATCCTCAAACTCGTAATCGCCCGCCCAGTTCGTGTCCATCTCGTGGCGCTCACCCGTCTCGTCGCAGCTTATGACGACGTGCGCACCGATACAGACCTCCTCCAGCTCCTTGGGATAGGCGACCGTTCCTGCCAGAAAGGCGCTGGGGATGTTGAGGTGTACCACGCTGGAGCCCATGTCGCCCAGACATTCAAGCTGCGTGACCTTATTGTCGGCAATGAGGCGGCTTATCTCGGAGTCGGGGTCGGCGAGATCGCCGAACACCAGCGCCTGATTGGGGCAGGCCTCGACGCAGCGCGGCTCAAAGCCGGGGTAGTCGGGGTCGTCCAGCAGCTCCGCGCACATCGTACACTTCTGCGGAAGCTGCTCCTGCTCGTTCCAGTAGACCGCGCCCACCGGGCAAGCGTCCACGATCTGCCTCTGTCCCTTTGCCTTTTCCGGGTCGATGATGACAATGCCGTCCGGGCGCTTATAGACCGCGCCGTCCTTGGCCGCCGCGAGGCAGGCGGGCTTATCGCAGTGGGAGCAGGGGGTCGGCACGGTCGCCGTCTTAATACGGCGCTCGTTGTCGCCGCGCTCCCATTCAACGATGTTCATCCAGAATTGACCGAGCTCCGGCTCGGACTTGGACAGCGCCGTGTCCCAGCCGCAGTGCTCGTCCTTACAGGCCATAAAGCAGGCATAGCACGCCATACAGCGGGCGGAGTTGATGGCGATACCCGGCTTTTTCATCGGCTTTTTCCACATATCAGTCAGCCTCCTTTTGTTCAAGCTGCTCACGCAGCCATTGCTCCCGCTCACCGAACAGCATATCGGCCTGCATGGAGGTGCGGATGGGGCGCTCCGTCTCAAGCTGCTGCTTGTCCACCGCGTCGAGGATGTGCTCAAAGCCCTGTCCGAAGCGGGGGTCAGGCTCGCTCTTTTCGATGTCGATGTTGCAGCTATACGGTGCCATCGCCGGAACGTAATCGCCAATCAGACGACCGGGAACGAGGACGTTAATGCTGCCGCCCTTGTCGGTGCTCATGACCACGCCGTACTCGATGGGGTTATAAATGCCGGACGAGGTATAGGCGTGGATCGTCTCGTAGTTGATACGGCGGGTCACGCGGGCGACCATGAGGCAGCTCCCACGGTCGTTGAAGATACGGACGACATCGCCGTCTTGAATGCCCTTTTGCTCCGCCAGCTTCACGTTGATGTGGCAGACGAGATAGGGGTTGCCGTTGATGATGACGCGGTTTTTCGGTATCTCCCAGAGCCATTTTGCGTGCTGCTGGTAGTGGGTGTGATAGTCAAAGCGCGGGTGCGGTGAGATGAGACCGAACGGGAATTTATCCGCCGACAGGGACTTGAAGCCCTCCCACGAATCCTGATACTTCGGGATGGGGCGACGCGCCTCATCGTCCGGCGCCCAGTACGCCAGCGACTCGGACACGAACTCGAACTTGCCGGAAAACGTGCCGAGCTTGCCCTCCTCTTGGAATATCTTATGGTTCATCGTGTCGCAGGGACGGTTTTCCGCAAACCACTGGAAGCCGGGGTAGCGATCCCAGTTTTCATACAACCCCGTTTCGGGGTCTTTATCCTCCTCGTGGTAGGAGACAGGCGGGATATAGTAGCCCTTTTTCTTAAAATCCTCCCAGCTTATGTGCTTGGGCAGGTCGGAGAACTGCCAGAAGCGCTTTGCCCATTGCTCCTCGTCGCGTCCCTCGGTGAACTCCTCGCCCCAGCCGAGACGCGCCGCGACCTGCGAGAATATCCAGAAGTCGGAGCGGGAGTCCCACATCGGCTCGATGGCCTTGTCTTGGTAGACGATGACCTGCCACGAGTTGCCGGTCTGGGAGTGGGAGCAGTAGCCGCCGTTGCCGGAGTTGCCGACCTCGCCGATGTCCACGCGCTCCAGGTTGGAGCAGGCGGGCAGGATCACGTCCGCGTGGCGTGTCTCCGGGGTCATGTAGATGTCCTGATTGATGACAAATTCCAGCTCCGGGCTCTTGTACATCTTCGCCCACTTGTTCGTGTCGAGCATAGTGCCGAAGAACGAGCCGCCGTAGCGCCAGAAGCAGTGTACCTTATTATATCCCGGCATGGGGTAGACGTGGCGCGTAAACTCCAAATCCACGCCGCCGCCGCAGAAGCCCTCGCCGTACCATTCATAATGACCATCGAGAATCGCGTCGGGCAGATTCGGGCGGTACAGCACCTGCTCCACGCTGTTGACCGGCGGGTTGTCGCACACCGGCGGGTTGGCAATGGAGGAGAGCGGGTCGGAGTAGCCGCCGAACCAGAAGTTATAATTCATCGGACCGCCACAGGCCGGCGACCAGAAGGCGCGACCGGGCTTGCCCATGCCCTGCATGGCAAAAAGCAGCGTCATAAGGCGGGCATATTCCGTGCCGTTTGAGTGGCGGCAAGCGCCGCCGAAGCCGCCGCGCATACCGGAGCCGCCCGTCGTGACGGAGCTTGCCCAGCGGCGAGCGATGGCCTTGATGTCCATAGCGGGCACGAGCGAAAGCTCCGATGCCCAGTGGGGGGTCTTGGCCGTCCCGTCTGGACCGAGGCCGAGGATATGCGCCTTGAACTCCTCAAAGCGGTGACCATGCTGCGCGACGTATTCCTTGTCGTAGAGATCCTCCGTTATCCAGACATAGGCGATGGCCTCCAAAATGGCGGAGTCCGTGCCCATACGAGGACCTATCCATTTATCCGCCTGCTTGACGGAGGTGTAGTTGTTGAACGGGTCGATATAGATGAACTGGATGCCGGATTCCTTCATCCACCAGCGCCAGAGGGCGGATTCCTGCGCCGAGTAGCCGCCACGGCTCGTGTCGGGGTCGGTCGACCAGCAGATGATGGTCTCCGCATTCTGCATCGCCATTTCCAGCATATCGTAGGGCTCAGGACCGCCAAGCCGCCAGTAGTAGCCGTAGGAGTGCGGCGTACCCCAGTGGAAGCCCTCCCACGAGTCGGGGTTGTCCGCAATGCGGGTATAGCCCATCATGGAGAAGAAGCGCTTGAACAGGGAGATCTTATAGCCGACCAGTCCCCATGAGTGATGGGAGGAGGTGCAGGCCGTGATCGTCTCCTTGCCATAGGTCTTTTGCAGGCGCTTGATCTCGCGGGCGACGAGGCTGAGCGCCTCATCCCACGAGGCGCGGCGATAGCCGGACTTGCCGCGATTTTCGGTGTTGCGGTTCTTGCCGTCCGGCGTCTCCACAAAATCCTCGCGTATCATGGGATATTTCAGCCGGTCATAGGCATAGGTCTTATCCCGCTCGCAGTAGCCGAGCAGGCTCATCGTCGTCTTGCGCTGGGGCGTGAACTGCTTGCCGCGAGCCTTGATGACCCACGCGGCGGGGTCGTCGTCCGTCAGCACGATGGGGCGCACGCGGCGTATTACGCCGTTGTAGGTGTGCAGCGTCATCGGTCCGCCGACGCATACGCTGTGTGTAATGCGCTCGTCCTTGGACACGGAGCGCATGGCGTTTGTCTCGTTCATTCTCGTCCTCCCCCTTACTTCACTTCGACCATCCGGCGGGCATAGTCCGAGCGCGGGTCGATCTCGACCATCGTGCCGACGTATTTCCCATCCACGCGCTCAAAGCCGCGCATATCGAAATCCTCTATCACGGGCAGCCAGAACACACGCCCGTCCGGTCCTTGATAGTGTCGTCCAAGGTGGAACCGGTGCTGTAGCATATCGACCGGCCCACCGGCTGCCTCGACGCTCTTGCGGCGCTCTTGATAGTGCAGATTCAAAAACGTGGGGTCGATCACGCCGTAGCGCTCGGAGCGCATAGGACCGATGTCCTGCCAGTCCTCCGGCATGGAGCGAATGCAGTCCACAATGCAGTCGTATACATCCGAACCGGGCATACCGCAGCCCTCAAAATCCTCGTACCAGATACGGAAGGCATTGATATGCTCGCTGGGGTGATCCTTCAAAAAGCCCTTCACACGCTCATAAAGCTCCTCCCGCCGCAGGAACACGTTGCCCTCCGGCAGGTGCAGCAGATATTTCTTCTCTAGCTCCATCATCGCCGCCCCCTTATCGTATCACATAACGGGCGATAAGCCCGTTTTTATCCGTGCGCTCGCCGTAGCCGTAATCCCAGTCCACGGGAAGTTCCTCCACCGACACGCAGTGCAGCGCACCGAGCGCCACGCCGGCACCGTGGTACATCTTATCGAGATCGCGCTGCGCTAAAAGCTGCGCCTCCTCCTCCGTCTCCGCGAGGACGACGGTGCGTGCCGCCGTGCAAAAAACATATTTCGGCTCTGTCGGCTTTTCAAGCTGCCGCCGCGCCGCCTCAAAAACATATTTTTTCATTGCGCCTCCCTGCCATACATCCGGCGGTCGGGAATGGGCCGACCATGGATCCACGGGTCGAATTTCGCCGTGAAATCCGCGTCGTCACCGCCAAATTCAAGCTTTCCAAGCTCGGACGGGTGTACCCACCTAAACTCGCTGTATTTCCCAATCTGCGGCTCGGTCTGCCATGTGTCCACGGCGGTATAATATTTATGGTAGTCGCATTTTGTGTGGGTGTTGTGCGTGATGTTGCCGCAGACGATATGCTCGACCGTGCCGTCAAGGGGATAGTGGTGTCCCAGCATTTCGAGCCGTCCGGGCGTGACGGTCATGCCGAGCGTCTCCCAGCACACGCGCTTCACCGCGTCCTCGTCGCTCTCGTTCACGCGGACAGTGCCGCAGGGAAGCTCCCACACACCCCGCTCATTTTTGGCGATCAGCACATCGCCGGTGGGACCCGCGTGGTGTTGTATCAGAACGGATAAATATTCCATGCTCGTCCCTCCTTATAATGTGTACTGGTGCGCTTCCGGCACATAGCCCTCGGCCTCCAGCTCCGCCGCCACACGCTCGCGGAACTCGCGCACCGTCTCCTGCCACACGTCGCGGTCAATGCGCCGCAGCTCAACGCCGTCCTCTCGCACACTGACCCATTCCGTGAAGCCGCGTCTGGTGCTCCGCACCAGAAAACGATAGGTTTTCATGTCTTGTCTCCCTCCCGTTCATAGGCCGCCATGAAGTCCACATCCTCCACCGGCAGCTTTCCGATACTGTCCAGATAGCGGCATATCCCGCGCTCCGCCGCCTCCATCACGCCCATGCGATCCATGTCCCTTGCAAAGCGTATCCGGAAAAGCGCGTCCGCCGCCGAATCGAGGTTTTTGAGCATGGCCCGGTTGCGCTCATCGGGTGCAAAGCGCTTGTGCCGTCCCTCCGGCGCGTCGAGCTTGTGGATGAAGCAATGGTACTGTCCCCGGAACAGGAACACATACATAAGCTCATCCCCGGACAGCACCGCGCCCATGTCGCCGCCGTCCACACATTCGAGCAGCCTTGCGCCGTCCTTGTCCAGCGGCGCAAGCTCCACCGCGTTCTCAGGCTTTTTCGCCTCCACCGCACATCCTCCTAATTTTAATGTATAACTCATTATGGCATTATCGCAAAGCGCTTGTCAATAGATAAATTCATTTTTTCGATTGCAGTGATTCATGTTTAGAATCAATCAGCGCAAAACGAATTGACTTTTTCATCACAAGCCCCTACAATAGCGTCATAAGGAGGCGAACGCCATGGAAATATCCCAGCTTAGCTGCTTTGTCGCGCTGGCCAACATCCTCAATTTCCGCCAGACGGCGCAGCAGCTCGGTATCTCGCAATCCTCGGTCAGCCGCGAGATCGGCCAGCTTGAGCGCAGCCTCGGTGTGACGCTTTTCTCCCGCAGCAGTCGGCAGGTCGCCTTGACGGAGGAGGGCGCGGCGCTGCTTCCCTATGCGCTTGACATCCTCAACACGGCGCAGTCGGCGCAGCTTCTCGTCGGCCACGTCCGCGAGGGTGCGGGCGGCCACCTCTACATCTCGGCGCTGACGACCTGCTCCACCATGCTCACGCGGGCGCTCGACACCTTCTTCACCCGCCACCCGGATGTCATCGTTGACGTGGCGTTCCAGACCGCCGCCGGACAGACCGCCGCCATGCACGAGAGCCGCTATGACATACATCTGCTCCAGCAGGATATGCTTCCGCCGGGGGGCGGCTGGGAGTCGATGGTGACGCACAAGGACTCGCTGGCGCTCGTCGTACCAAAGGGACACCCGCTTGCAAACAAGCCGCTCGACTTTCGGGCATTGGAGCGCGAGCGCTTTATCCTGTCGCAGGAGCCCTGCAACACCGACCTCTACCGCAAGATCGTGTCCATCTGCGCCGCGCACGGCTTTGTGCCGAGCATTATGAACCGCTATGACAAGCTCGAATCCGTGCTGCTCGCCGTGAGCGCGGGGCTTGGCGTGTCCATCATGCCGTCGGCGCTGCCATCGGTGCTGTTCGCAAGCTCCGTGGATGTCGTCCCCATCACCGACATGGACACCAGCCGCAGCTACATCGCCGCATGGCGCTCCGACGGGCGCAACCCCAGCGTTCGCCTGTTCCTCGACGTGCTCCGCGACTGCGCCACCCCGAACAGCGAGGCGGTACAGGGATAGACTGTAAAAGAACCCGCCTTGACACACAAGGATAAAAATCGCCCCGTCCCGCGTTGACCTTGGTCTTACGCCGGACGGGGTCTTGTTTATTCCTCGCCGCACTCGCGCCAGCGGCGGAATACTTCCATCGCGTGCTTCTCGTCCCGCCGGAAAAGCTCTTGAAAGAAGAAGCGGGCAGCGTTGTCGTTTTCGCCCGGCTTATGCGCCATGATTATATTCTCGATCTGCGCGTCTGTTAGAATCTGCACCGCATCGTAGGCGTCGATCTCCATCTGGCGGAGCTCGGCCTCGTCCTTGTCGCGCTTGTATTCACTAAAGTTAATGATCTTACCCATTTTTCTTTCCTCCCCATCTGTTTTATTTGACGTATATAATACACAAGCAGAAACGATTTTTGGTAACGTCAAATTTAACGAAGTTTTGCAAATTTTCTATGCACTTCGCACAAAACAGCGGCAGGGATCTCCTCGGTATGAGCGTGGTTTTGCTATTGACTTGTGCCGCACGGCGGTGGTATAATCAAACCACAAGGGGCGATGACGTTTTACGTCAGCTCATACTTCTAGCTTAGGTTTACATTGAAACCGTCACTGTGCAGAGTGGCGGTTTCACCTTTTGATTCTAATCGTTACAGTTAATCCGAAGATATGTAGCGTTATAATCACTGGCATTTGCTTCACCCCCTTTCGGGTGGTGTAGCTGACCGCCTCGCCCCTTGCTTAGTGTGAGAATAACATATATATCCTCCGTCCGTCAAGAGGACGGCGAAAAAAGGCTTTCTCGGTCAGCAGCACTTGCCGCTGACTGCTTTTGTATTTTGCGCAGGACGATGGAGGGACAGGAAAATCAGTGGTACACAATGCCCGTGTTCGGGTCGGAATACTGCGCCACGCGCTGGCGATAGAGCTCCATGGCCGCGTCCTCGAAGGCGAGACGCGGCTCCGCCACGCCCATGCGGCGCAGCAGCTCCCGCGTAAACGGCGGATTCAGCACCAGCAGCGGTCCGGTCAGGTAGGTCGCCATAAACCCGTTGCGGCATATGCCCTCGCCCTTGACCGATTCGTTGAGACCGTCGCCACGCAGCGTCTCAAACAGAGGCTCGACCTCGCCATAGCTGTGACCGAATAGGCTTTTGAAGCCGACAATGTCCATGTCGCCGTATTTGCCGAGGTACAGCGCGTTATAGCGCGACATCATGGTATACTTCGCACGGATCGGGAACAGCCCCAAGCCCTCCAGCGACCAGCCGTTATCGGCCTCGATACCCTCGCCGAAAAGCTCCAGAGCATTGCCCGTGATGAGGAAAAGCTGGCCGTCGTCAACAAGCTCTTGCAGCCGCTCGCGGCAGGGACGCAGTGCCTCCGCTGCCAGCGTCAGCCCCTCCTCCGTGACTGAGCCCATGTAGATGAGCGCTGGACGCTCCCGCATGAACAGTGGCTCGTCACGCAGCGAGGTGTTCACGACCTCGATGTCGCCGCAGCTGCGGCGCAGGTATTCGACGTTCATGAGGTCGCCGTAGAGATTCGCGACCTCCGGGAATAGCACCTCGACCTTCATTTCGCCGCCGCCTCCTTTGCAAGCTCCTCGATGTGCGCCCGCACCCTTTGCGCGAACACGAGCGAGTCCGTACCGTAGAACAGATAGACCTGATCGCCCTTGACGAACGGGAGCTGCTCCACCGCACGCATTTCATCCTCGACACAGATGATCTTCTCCTCCGGCACACCCGCCAGCAGCAGCCGCAGCCGGTAATCAAGCGCCCGCGCCCCTGTCGCCACAATGCAGCGGATACCGGGTCGGGTCAGAAATTCAAAGTCGCAGTCGTAGAGCCACGAGACGTTCTCCGACCAGTGCTTGACATCGCCGAGGCAGTTCATCATGAGCACAAGCTCCTTCTCGCCGTCGCGCCCGGATACATAGTCGAACGCCCGCGAGCAGGCCAGCGCGTTCTTCTCCTTCGCCATCTGCATGACCAGCGTGACATCCCCGACACGCTCCTCCGCGTGGCGGCTCGACACGATGGAGCAGCGCGACATGAGCGGCACGATCTGCTCATGCGTGTAGCCGAGCTCCCGCAGGACGGCGGTCGCCGAAAGCGTGTTGTAGGCGTCGAACATACTGTCGCTCAAAAGCGGATAGTCCGCGCTGCCTCCGGCGTCCGTGACACGCATGGTCATATGCGCCAGATCAACCTCCGTGCCGCAGTAGTCGCTGTCCGGCGAGGCGAAGCCGCAGCTGTCGCATACGGCTCTGCCGATGTGGTGGTAGCGGCGGTACTCATAGCGCAGCGGCGCGTGGCACTCCGGGCAGATACGCACGTCGTCGATGAGGTTGACGCACTCCGTGCCCTCACCGGGCATACGAGCAATGCCGTAGTACACCCGCTCGCACTTCGGCGCGACGCGGCAGGAGATGAGGTCGTCCGCATTTACAACGAGCTTCGTCTCCGTCGGGATATTGCGGCTCAAAATGTCCGCGATATAGGCGGGGTGGGCGTTGCGCATGATGGAGTCGCGGAATAGATTGGTGATGACCATGAGACGCGGCGTAATGCTGGGGAACACACGCGGGGCGGAGCGCTCGTCAATTTCCAGCACGGCGACCTCGGCACGTTCGCGACCAAGCGGGCTGCACCCGGCGGCCAGCGCCGTGGCAAGTCCGGCGGCAAGGTTGGAGCCGTAGCGGTTGGAGCAGACGGTCTTGCCCACCCCCTCCATGAGGTCGCAGAGCAGATTGGTGAGCGTCGTCTTGCCGTTTGTGCCGGTCACGGCGATAATAAGCGGCGGCTTTTTCACCTGTTCCAGAAAATCCGGGCATATTGTGAGCGCCAGCCGACCGGGAAGCTGTGTCCCCTGGTGCCCGGTCAGCCGCAGCGCCAGCGTCGTCAGCTTCGCCACGACCAGCGCGGCGGCATATCGAAGCCTTTTCATATATTGTAAGCCTCTTTTCTCCTAAGCTTCGGCCACGTTCGCGACCATTTTGCTATTTTACCACAGCCCCCGCCAAAGTAAAAGCCCCGCACCCGCATTCGGACGCAAAAAAGCGCAGCCGCCGTGACTGCGCTTTAGTTATATCGCCTCCGTGGGTCGTCCGTCTGGCGGAGGATGTAGTCAATGCTCACGCCGTAATAGTCTGCGAGCCGGACAAGGAGCTCGTCCGTCAGCGGCTGGGTCTGCGTTTCCAGATAGCTGTACTTGCGCTGCGTGATACCGATGGCATTTGCCACCGTCTGCTGGCTCAAGTCGCGGTCCTCCCGCAGATCCCGTATCCGGCTGTTCATCCGCCCAACCCCTTATCGCTCCGAGTAAGCCGATTTTATCTTAGACGGGATTTATCTATTGACTTTTAGATAGAATTTATCTAAAATCAAGCTGGATACCCCTAAAATTAGGATTGGAGATGATGAGAATGGGTGCTGGTGGTGCGATATTACTTATTGTTGCCGGTATTATATTTTTTCTTCTGATTCGTTCAGCTGGTAAGAGCGCTGAGAGGGAGGCTAACAAGGAAATACAGACGTTAAGCTCCTTCAGCCAAAATCAAGGTAGAGCGCCAAGGGGAATTTCCCAACGAGAGCTTGCGGAATTTTTGCCGCCCATTCGCTTTTTGGATGGGAGTGTGGATTTTAACGCTGTGGCTACCGCGTTGATGCAGGCCGCCGAGGAATACGACGCGCCCTGTGCGATCCGGGACGGCGAGGTCTACGCCGGGACTTTCAGCTCGAAGGCTACGCCCTGCCTCGTCCTGTACCACCCGGAGCATGAGTTCGACTATTTCAACTTCTGTATCCTGCGCAACCAGCAGGGAAACACCTGCGTTTTTGAGGTGTACACCTGCGGAAGCAGCAAACAAATAAAGAAGCACGATTTTCAAAGCAACACGCGGGTATTTGACGGCGCGGCGTCGCAGGGTATGGCGCTCGGCGTTATGCGCGGCGGCTCGGTCGGCGCCGGTTATGCGATAGGCAGCGCGTTGGGCGGCATTGTCCGCGGCGGCGTGAAAACGGTAGCCAAGGGTATTAACGCCCTCACCATGGATTCGGAGGCGCTTGCCGCCGAAAAGGCATGGCATGAGCTTGTCGGCTTCCTGTTCGCCCAAACACTCTACGCGAAGTCGTGAACCCTTGCGCCACCGTGTCGCATTGGGCAAATGCGAAAGGTAGGCTTTTACAAAAAACAACATGAAAGGAGGTCGTCGCGTGTATAACGTGGATAAAGCGATCGGCTGGGTCATCGGCTGGACCGTTGTCTCTCTGGTTAAGCTGGTCGTCAAGCTTGTTACATGGCCGTTCCGCGCACTGCAAAACAGAAACAACTAAAGGGAGGACAGAAAAATGTGGGCTTTTATCGTGGTGGTCATCATTGTTTTTGTTGTTGTTTCTTGCACCAAGTCAAAAGCAAGCAAGCCAAGCGTAAGCAATGCGACGCCATCCAGCAGCGAAACCAGCGATCTTTACGGCTTCTTTGAGCAAAAGTACAGAAAAATGCGCGAGCAAGGGCTGAACGCCTACCCATACCCTAATCGTGCCCGCGCCGCAGGCTGCCCGTACCCGTGGGCAACCGAGTATGAGGAAGATATGATGTCTGATGGCACTTGCTTTGGACGTGGGCAAGCCGTTCGTGGCGATGTAATGTGTATTTTGAAACTACTGATTTTGTACAAGAATGGGTACAGGGAGGCTGATAACAGCGAGGAGCATACTATATTTCGTGATGAGGACAAGGTTGCTTATTGGAAAGGGTATCTCATTCAAATGGCAAAGGCCGGAGATCGCTGCTGTCAAGCAGCGTTGACTGTCGCAGAGGAGCGGAGGCTATCAGCTCCAAAACATATCGCCAACGATATTGCATGGGCCACTCCCGAAGAATGTGCCGAATGGAAGCGGCGCTATGAGGCGGCGCTGCTGCGGGACGCAGAAAACGGCGATCCCGCAGCGCAGTACGCGGTAGCTTGCGTTCAGCTTGGCGATGCTACCTACTTAAGTGACAAGCGTCTAGCATATCTTCTCTCTGCCGGACAAGCTGGAATTGGAGACGGATATTATGGATATGCTGACGAGTATATTCAAAGGAGCCTCCGTGAGCCGGGTCAACCCTCAAACTTTACGGAAAGCCCATATCTTCCTGAATATTACGATTATGTTCAAAAATGCGCCGATTTGAACAATGGCGTTTACTGCGGTGTTGCACAGTACGAGATCGGCGGCGTATATGAAGATGGTAAAGCCGGACGGCCAAAGGATCAAAATAAGGCGAAGCACTATTATGAGCTTGCCGTAGAAAACGGCTCTCCTAGGGCGGTAAACCACCTAAAGTACCTCTGTTCCTGCAACTAAAAAAGAGAGGAGAAAAATATCATGGCTGTATGCGGAAGCTGCCGCTACTAGGACGGCAGCAACAAGAATTGGTACAAGGGCTATTGCACCTACTGGAAGAAATATGTTGACCCGGATTCGCTGGAACGCGACTGCCGGCATTATGAATCCGGCGGCTCCGGCTCCGGCGGCTGCTATCTCACCTCCGCCTGCGTACAGGCGCGGGGCTTGCCCGACGACTGCGTGGAGCTTACCACGCTGCGCCGCTTCCGGGACGGCTACCTGCGCGAAAGCGCCGAGGGCGCGGCGGATATCGAGCACTACTACGCCTCTGCGCCGCAAATCGTACAGGCTATCAACGCGAGGGCGGACGCGGAAACGATATGGGCGCGTGTGTATGACGAGCTGGTCGCGCCCTGCGTGGCGCTGATTCGTGAGGGACGCATGGAGGATACCTACCGCCACTATAAGCGCTACAGCTTGGAGCTGGAAAGTGTATACCTGACTTGACAAACGTCAAGCCCACCCATATCAAAATACACGCCTCCATATTATAGACAAAAAGGGTTCTATAATAACTGTTGGGGCAACCACCCCCATCAGGTGGTCTGCGCCCAACATTTGTGCGTCGCGGGAAATAAATCGGAAAGCCCGTCGTCCTGCGGCTGCGCAAGCGACGGTATGTGTGCACCGATTGCGGCAAGCGCTTTTACGAGCAAAACAGCTTCCTCCCGCGCCATTACCGCCGCACGCAGCGGGAGATCGTCGCCACCATTCAGGATTTCCGCGAGCTCGTTTCCGCGACGCATATCGCAAGGGAACACGGCGTTTCGACAAGCACGGCGCAACGCTATTTCAGCCTCGTATCCTTTGGCCGCTGCAAGCTGCCCCGCGTTCTCTCGCTGGACGAGTTCAAGGGCGATGCCGGCGGCGAGCGCTTTCAGACCATCGTTGCAGATGCCGAGCGGCATATCCCCCTTGACGTGCTGCCAACACGCAAAAAAGCAGACCTGATCCGCTATTTCCTGCAATTTTCGCGGGAGGAGCGGCGGAAGGTGGAGTTTGTTGTGATGGATATGAGCTCGCTGTTCCGCGGCGTAGCGAAGATCTGCTTCCCCAATGCAAAGATCATCGCCGACCGCTATCATGTGGTGCGACAGGCACAATGGGCGATGGAGAACGTGCGAAAGGACAGGCAAAAGCAGCTTTCCCCGGAGTGGCGCAAATTCTGCAAGCGCAGCCGTTCGCTGCTCAATAAAATGCCGTCCAAGCTCACACCGGAGGAGCAGGACGTACTGCGGGTCATTCTGGGCACTTCAGCCGATCTGGAATATGCTTACCGGCTGAAAAACGACTTCCAGCGTCTGATGCACGCGCCAGACTCCGGCACCGGCCGGAAGCTGCTGGGCGAATGGGTCTATCTCGCCGAATCGGCCAAGCTCAAGGAGTTCGATGCCTGCACCAAGGCAGTACATAACTGGTCTGACGAGATTCTCAACTCCTTCGACTATCCCTACTCCAACGGCTTCACCGAGGGCTGCAACAATAAGACCACAGTCCTCAAGCGCGTCTGCTTCGGCCTCCGCAATTTTGAGCACTTCCGCAACAGGATCCTCTTCTGCTCCACCTGCGCATAACAAAAGAGCGCATACTCGCGTACACGCTCTCTCGTTGCCTTCGTTGTGTCGAGAGCACCCCAACTATTGACATAGAGCCACAAAGAAGCCCCGGCGCGGTGAGGCGTCGGGGCTTTGGGCTGCGGGTGACGCAGCCCTTGGTTTATGCGTTAGTGCTTAGGCATCCCAGCCGTCAACGCGGCCAAACTGGCAGTCGTTGTTGCCGGAGCTCGTGATCCACATCTCAAGCATATTGATGGGGTCGTTGAAGTCGGCGAGCCAGCCTTCGCGGGCGAAGTCATAGTTGCCGGCCTTGCGCTCGTTCAGGAAGACGCTCCACTCCATGGAGGAGATGGTCATATCGATGCCGATGGCGGCAAGGTCCTGCTGCATGGCCTCGGCGACTGCGATGTGGCCGGTGCCGTCGTTGGTCAGGTACTCGATGGAGATCGGGGTCTCGGCGGAGAGCATACCGTTCTCGTCGAACTCATAACCGGCGGCGCGGAGAAGCGTGCGAGCCTCCTCCAGCGTAGCGTCGTAGTCATCGACGATGCCGTAGATGTCGAAGTAGCCGTCGCTGGTGTCCTCGTGGAACACGCCGCCGTTGCCGTCAGCCATGCCGACGGGGATGAAGGTGTTCGCGGGCAGCTGGCCGGTCTGGCCGATGTTCTCGACGATATAGTCACGGTCGATGAGGATGCTGAACGCCTTGCGCATACAAGCGGCCTGCGCCGGGGTCTTGCCGTCGAAGATCTCGCTCTTGCAGTTGAACGCGGCGTAGTAGGTGCCGAGGTTGTCAATGATGTAGAACTCAGGGGTGTCGATCAGGTTCGCGACCTCGTCGGTCGGGACGGTGTCGATGAAGTCGACGTTGCCGGCGTTGTAGGCGGCATAGATGGCGGTGTCATCCGCGGAGAGCATGAACTCAAGCTTCTCGATGGTGACTTCGTCGGCGCGGTGGTAGTACGGGTTCTTCTCATAGGTCATGGAGGTGTCGTGCTCCCAGCCGGTGCAGACGTACGCGCCGTTGGAGACGAAGCCGGCATCCTGACACCAGTGACCCGGATTGGTTTCCCAGTCCTCATAGCTCTCGACGCTTGCCTGATTCACGGGGTAGAAGGTCGGGAAGGCCATCAGGTCCTCCATGTAGGCGCAGGGAGCGGTGAGGGTGAACTCCAGGGTAAGGTCGTCCGTCGCGGTGACGGCGAGGTCGTCGGGATAGCCCTCAAAGCCGGAGAACATATAGCCGTAGTCGGCGGCGGTCGTCGTGCTGGCGGCACGCTTCCAGGAATACTCGAAGTCGGCGGCAGTCAGATCGGAGCCGTCGGACCACTTCAGACCCTCCTTGAGGGTGACGACGTAGTTGAGGCCGTCCTCGGAGACGGTGTAGCTCTCGGCGCAGTCGGGCGCGGTCTTGCCCTCGGCGTCGTAGGTGTAGAGGCCGGAGAAGGAGTTGGCGGCGAGGCAAGCGCCGTCCACGGTGCTGTTCAGAGCCGGGTCAAGATGGTCGGGCTCGGAAGCGAGGTTGAGGCGCAGGGTGTCGCTGCCGTTCGTCATGGTGGCGAACTGGAAGAACTTCGTGCCAAAGAGGTTGGCGTAGACGCCCTCAACATAGTCCTTCTGCATATAGATGTCGTTGTAGTAGTAGATCGGCAGGATACAGTAGTTGGACATGAGAACATCCTCGGTCTTGTGCATGAGGTCAACACGGGCGGCGAAATCGGTGCTGGACTTGATCTCGTCGATCATGGTGTTGTACTCATCCCAGTCGTTCAGCGGGTCGATGAACGCATCGGAGACGAGCTCCTTAGCAGCCGAATCATCGACGGTGGCGGTCTCGGTGCTCTCGGTGGTTTCAGCGGGAGCAGCCGAGGTGTCGGTCTCGGTCGTCGAGCTGCCGCAGGCGCAGAGCGTCGCGAGCATCATGACGGCCAAGAGCAGAGCGATTACTTTTTTCATTTGCTTTTCCTCCTAAAAAATTATTTGTAAATACCCGACGGGTAGATACTGCGGTTTTTACTTGTTCCAGCAGGCGGACATATGACCGTTGCCGCGGTCGGTAAGCTCCGGGCGCTCGGCCTCGCACTGCTCGGTCGCAAAGCGGCAGCGGGTGCGGAACGGGCAGCCGGTCGGCATTTTCAGCGGGCTCGGCACGTCGCCCTCCAGCACGATACGCTGCTTTTGCCGCGCCGTCTTGGGGTCGGGAATGGGGACGGCGGAAAGCAGCGACTGGGTGTAGGGATGCAGCGGGCTTGACATAAGCTCGTCTGCCTCCGCCAGCTCGACGATGTGACCGAGGTACATGACCGCAATGCGGTCGGAGATATGCTGGACGACAAGCAGGTCGTGCGCGATGAAGAGGTAGGCGACACCGAGCTTTTCCTGCAAGTCCTCGAACATATTGATGACCTGCGCCTGTATCGAGACATCAAGCGCGGAGACCGGCTCGTCGCAGACGATGAACTTGGGATTCACGGCGAGGGCGCGGGCAATGCCGATACGCTGGCGCTGACCGCCGGAAAATTCGTGGGCATAGCGGGTCGCGTGCTCGGCGTTGAGACCGACAAGCTCCATAAGCTCCATGATCTTATCGCGGCGCTCCTTGCGGTTGGCGCAGAGCTTATGCACATCGAGCGGCTCACCGATAATGTCGCCCGCCGTCATGCGCGGGTCGAGCGAGGAATAGGGGTCTTGGAAAACCATCTGCATCTTTGAGCGGAAGCTGTGGATGTTTTTGCGCGTGACCTCCACGCCGTCGAAGATGACCTTGCCCTCCGTCGGCTCATACAGGCGGATGATGGAGCGACCAACCGTTGTCTTGCCGCAGCCGCTCTCGCCGACGAGACCGAGCGTTTCACCCGGACGGATGGCAAAGGAAATGTCGTCAACGGCCTTGAGATCGACCTTTTTGAAGCCCATGGATATGGGGAAATATTGCTTTAGATGCTCTACCTGAAGAAGATATTCGCTCATAGCTCGCCCTCCTGCTCTGTCCCGACGTTGTCACGGACGTTTATCCAACAGGCCGCCTTATGGTCGGGATTGATGACGCGCTCCGCCGGTACTTCATCAAGGCATATTTTCATGGCCGCGTCGCAGCGCGAGCAGAAGGCGCAGCCCTTGGGCATATTGAGCATATTGATGGGCGTTCCGGCGATGGGGATAAGCCGCCCGTTCATGTTGCCGATGGTTGGGATACTGCGCAAAAGCCCCTTGGTGTACTCGTGGCGGGGGTTATAGAATATCTCGTCGGCAGTGCCGCGCTCGCATATCCGCCCGCCGTAGAGGACGACGATCTCGTCGCACATCTCGGCGATAACGCCGAGGTCGTGTGTCACCATGATGATGGCCATGCCGAGCTTTTTCTGAAGCTCCTGCATAAGCTCCAGTATCTGGGCTTGGATGGTGACATCAAGGGCGGTGGTCGGCTCGTCGGCGATGAGGATGTCGGGCTCACAGGCAAGCGCCATGGCGATCATGACGCGCTGGCGCATACCGCCGGAGAGCTCAAAGGGGTATTGCTTGAGGCGCTTTTCCGGCTCGTTGATACCGACGAGGCGGAGCATTTCAAGCGCCTTGGCCTTGGCCTCGGCCTTGTCGCCATGCGTGTGGAGGCGTATGGCCTCCATGATCTGGTTGCCGATGGTGAAGACGGGGTTGAGGCTTGTCATGGGGTCTTGGAAGATAATAGAGCAGCACTTGCCACGGAAGCCGGACATCTGATGCTCGCTCCATGTGGTGAGGTCCTCGCCCTTATAGAGGATGTGACCGGATTTGATCTTGCCGGTATCGGCGAGTATCTGCATGATGGAGTAGGCCGTCACGCTCTTGCCGGAGCCGGATTCGCCGACAATGCCGAGCACCTTGCCCGCGTCGAGGTTGAAGGACACGCCGTTGACGGCCTGCACCTCGCCGTTGTCGGTGAAGAAGGAGGTATGCAGATCCTGCACACTGAGAAGATGTTCATATTGATCCATAGCGCTCACCTCTTCAGCTTCGGGTCAAACGCATCGCGCAGTCCGTCGCCGATAAGGTTGAGCGACAGCACGATGAGGCAGATGACCAGAGCGGGGAATATCAGCTTGTACGGATAGGATTGCAGCCCGGAACGCGCCGCGTTCGCGAGCGAGCCGAGCGAGGGCATAGGCGCCCGGACGCCGAGGCCGATGAAGGACAGATAGCTCTCCGTGAAGATGGCCGAGGGGATCTGCAGCGCCGTGGAGATGATGATAACGGACAGGCAGTTCGGCAGGATGTGGCGACGGATAATGCGCCCGGAGCCGGCGCCGATGCTCTTGGCCGCGAGGATGTAGTCATTTTCCTTGATGGAGAGGATCTGACCGCGGATGAGACGCGCCATGCCGACCCAGTAGAGCAGACCGAAGACGATGAACAGCGAGATCATGTTCGCGCCCAGCGTGTTTAAAAGAGAACCGGCGGGGAAGCTGATGATCTCGTCGAAGACGACGGCGAGGAGTATGACCATGAGCATATCGGGCAGGGAGTAGATGATGTCGACAATGCGCATCATGATCAAATCGACCCTACCGCCCATATAGCCGGATATACTGCCATAGATAACGCCGATGATCATGACGATGATGCTGGCGAAGAAGCCGACGCAGAGGGAGACGCGGGTGCCGTAGACCACGCGGATGAAGTAGTCGCGGCATTGCTCGTCTGTGCCGAAGATGTGCGGGAAGCGCTCGCCGCCCGCGTCTATGTATTCCTGCTCAAGCTCGCTGTACTCAAAGGGGGCGAGGTTTTTTGCGCCCTTGTCGCGCCGCCCGTCCACGGAGAGGATCTCGGCGTAGCCGTAGGGCACGATGAGCGGGGCGACGATGATGACGACCAGCAGCAGGAACAGAACGATGAGGCTTCCGACGGCCAGCGGGTTGCGGAAAAGCTTCTTCATGCCGTCGCGGAAGAAGGTGGTGCTCTTTCCCATGACCTCCTGCTGGCGCTTTTCCTCCTCCGTCGCCGGAGCGAATTTGGCGAGGTCGAGCTGCATACTCAGCAGCTTTTTCTTGGGAAGCTCGTTACTATTTATATTATTCGACAATGTACGCTCGCCTCCCTCAATCGTAGTTGATACGCGGATCAACGGCCTTATAGAGCAGGTCGCAGATAAGGTTTGCAACGACCATCAGTGTCGCGAGGAATATCGTCGTCGCCATGATCATGGTGTAGTCGCGGTTGGTGATGGCAGTGACGAATTTGCTGCCGATACCGCCGATGGTGAAGACGGTCTCAACGACCATAGAGCCGGTGATGATGTAGGCGATCTGCGGTCCGGCGTAGGTTATCACGGGAATGAGGGAGTTGCGCAGCGCGTGCTTGAAGATGATCTTCCAGCGGTGTACGCCCTTGGCCTTGGCCGTGCGGATGTAGTCTTGGCTTAGCGCGTCAAGCATACTCGTCTTGGATAGGCGCGTGACATAGGCCATGGGATAGGCCGCAAGCGCAATGACCGGCAGCACATAGTTCGTGCTTCCCGCACTCCAGACCTCCACCCATTCGAGCTTGATACAGAACACGAGCAGCAGCAGCGTCGCAAGCACGAAGCTCGGTACGGCGGTGAACAGCGTGGAGAAAAACACGATGATACGGTCGGGCAGCTTGTTGCGCATGAGCGCCGCGAGGCTGCCAAAGACAGTGCCGAAAATGAGCGCCACGCTGATGGCCATGAGACCGACGCGGCAGGAGATGGGGAAGGACTCGCCGATGATGGCCTTGATCTCTCTGCCACTCTTGAGCGAAACACCGAAGTCGCCCTTCAGAAGCTCGCCGATGTAGATGAAGAACTGTTCGACCACGGGCTTATCCAGATTGTATCTGGCGTTGAGCGCGTCGATCGTCGCCTGATTGAGCGCCTTCTCGCGGTTGAACGGCCCGCCGGGAATGGCGTGCATTAGGAAAAATGTGATAGCACAAATGATAAATACCGTGAAGATTGCCAAAAGAACTCTTTTTAGTATGTATTTGGTCACATTCTCCCCTCCCTTCTCCAAAGTAATGTAGCAATGAGAAAAACTCAAAAAGCTCAGAAATACCGACGAGCCGCAAAGCTGTATGGAAGAGTTTTCATCTGTCGGTAGCTGCTTGTCGCTCAAAGAATCGCTGTTGATTGTTGGAAGTTTTTAGATGGGCCATCGTTTCAACTGCGTTGAAACGAAAACGCCATGGCGTTTTCGTGGCATATTTGCCTAAATGGACTATTATTTTACAAAGGCTTCAAAGTGGTGAACAAAGTGTAAAGTTATTTTGAATTATATCACGATTCACTGGATTAAATCAACGGCTTTTCCGAGAAAAGCACAATTATTTTTATCAGCAAACGACGGCAAATTGCACAAAATCCAAACACAACGCCCACTTTTGCCCAAATCCACACCGCGCCAAGCCAGCCAGAGCGCCCGCCGCCTGTCCGAAGTGTCGTGCGAACAAAGCCGGATGTGAACGATGGCGACGGGCGCTGTATGATTTTGCGGCAAATTTGCAGTTGAATTTTACAGCGAAACGGGGTATACTAGAACCGAAGGGAGATGATTGATATGCCGAACATTAAGCCCATTTCCGACCTCCGCAACTACAGCGAGGTGCTGCGTGACGTGGCCGTGGGTGCGCCGGTCTTCCTGACGAAGAACGGGCGCGGGCGCTATGCCATCGTGGATATGCACGACTATGAAAAGACGATGGCGACCCTCCGCCTGATGAACGAGCTCGAAAAAGGTCGCCGCTCCGGCGAAACCGAAGGCTGGCTGACCCCGGAGGAGGTGAGGGCGCACTTCCGCGCACGGGCAAATGAAAAATAACATTCACTACACATACAAGGCTCAATGCGATTTGGACGAAATCTGGGATTACATTTCATTCAAGCTTAAGAACCCCACCGCAGCCGAGCGCGTGATAAACCGCATCATGGACAACATCGACCAGCTAGAGGAGTTTTTAGAGCTCGGCACACCGTTGTCCTCCATTGCGAGCACGGAGCACGACTACCGCTTCCTTGTCGGTGGCAGCTATATGATCTTCTACCGTGCGCAGGGCAGAGATGTCTACATCGACCGCGTTCTCTACGGTCGTGGCGATTACATGAGCGTCCTGTTCAGTGACCAGCCATTCGAGGAAACGACCGAGTGAACGGCAACGGCTGAGCACGACGCGCCCACGGGGGCAAACAGATTTCAGGCCGGAATCACAACCACTGTTCTCGACATATTTGGTTTTTTACGCACAAGAGCCGCTGAAATCGGTGATTTCAGCGGCTCTTGTCTGTCATTTGCCCTCGAATATGGCCAGATTGCGCCCTATACGCGCCTTATCCCCGCCGAGGCGGAGGGCTTCGCGGGCGCAGGCGGCGGCGTAGCCGTTCTCGCCGAGCTGCCACCATGCGATGGATATGAGATCCCACGGCAGCGAGCCCCACGCCTCCGGCGTGCTGGTATAGCTCAAATCCCGCCGCTTGATGTCAAGACAGCGCGTAAGATAGCGCACACAGCCGCGCCAGTCCTCGCACCCGTACATGAGCTGCCCCAGCGCCAGCCACGCCTCCCGCTGCTCCGGCGCTTCCATCGCCGCCCGCAGCAGCCACAGCTCCTGCCTCTCCGCGTCGCCCTTTTCGGCATACGAGCGGGCGATATAGCGCATACTCGCCGCCCGCTCCGGCTCCCATGTCGCGTTTGGCATTGCCAAATGCTCGCGCAGCGTCCGTATGCAGTCGTCCCAGCGCCCGTAGAACATATACTCACGCCCAAGATAATGCCGGTTGCGGTCGTCATCCGGCGCCTCCGCCACGCTCATCTCAAGCAGCGGCAAATACGCAGCGCGGCTTTTCGTATCGTCCGGGTGGTGCTCCAGCCGTATCGGCAGCTCACAAAACAGCTTCGGCACGTCATAGTGCAGTATCTCGTGTACCGGATGCGTCCAGCGGCACACGCCGGGGACGTGTATCTTCTCATAGAGAAACTTCGTCCCGTCCGAGCCGTCCGGCTCAAAGCTCCATACATACTCATAGCGCCCCGTCGTTGCGCCCGACTGCCAGTGCTCCTCCAACGCCCTGCGCCAGCCGGGACGCAGTATTTCGTCGAGGTCGGTGCAAACGAGAACATCCGCCTCCGGCGGCACGAGCCTCATGCTCTCGTTCCGCGCCACATCAAAGCGCCACGGCTTGATCTCCCGGCACTCGACCAAAGCGCCGAGCGAGCGCAGCAGCTCCGGCGTACCGTCCGTGCTTCCCGTATCGAGCACCGCCACGCCGTCCGCCTCGCACATCGACGCCATCCAGCGTGCCGCAAAGCGTGATTCATCCTTTGCGATGGCGTATACCCATATATTCATGCGTCCTCCTCGCCCGCTTATTTCATGCCGTAGATATAGAGCGGCATGGTATAGAGGTCGCCGCCACCGAGTGCGCCGTCCTCGAAATAGCCGCCCGACCCAAACTTCACGCCCGTTGTCGAGGCGGTAACTTCGCGGCGGTACCAATAGTTGGCGCCGCCGCTGTACGGCGCCTCAAACGTGTATGTCGCTCCATCCACAAGCTGCGTCTGTGTGCCGCGACGTGTTTTTACCGACGTCGCATAGGCGAACACGACCATAATGGCCGTATAGCCGCTCAAATTAAGCGAGACGGTCTGGGCAGCGAAAACGCTGTCCCAATTCGGATTCGTCCACAGCAGCGTCATGCCGCCGCCTGCCGTACCCGCGGGCCCCGTCGCGCCGGTTGCACCAGTCGCCCCCGTAGCTCCAGTTACGCCCTTCGCACCTGTAGCCCCTGTTGCGCCTTTCGCACCCGTGGGGCCGGTTGCTCCCGTTGCGCCGCTTGCACCAGTTGCACCGGTAGCTCCCGTGGCTCCCGTGGCTCCCGTGTCGCCCTTGATGTTGCGCATGGCGGGATTCACCTTGCCGCCGTCGTTCGTCCAGCTTATCCAGCCCGACGTGCTGACCGAGGGCGTGAAGGTCGTCCCATTCGCCCCAGTTGCGCCCGCTGCGCCGGTAGCGCCAACCGCACCCGCAGCGCCGGTGTCACCCTTTGCACCAGCAGCACCAGTTGCACCTTTCGCACCCGTAGCACCCGTAGCTCCGACTGCGCCGCTTGCACCGGTTGCGCCCGTGGCTCCTGTTGGGCCTGTCGCGCCGGTATTTCCTGTCGCGCCGGTCACACCTGTCGCCCCGGTTGCACCAGCCGCGCCGGTCGCACCCGTTGCACCCGTTGCACCCGTGGGGCCTGTTGGACCCGTCGCGCCGGTATTTCCTGTCGCGCCGGTCGCACCTGTCGCCCCCGTTGCGCCAGCCGCGCCGGTCGCACCCGTTGCGCCCGTGGGGCCTGTTGGACCCGTCGCGCCGGGATGTCCCCGCGTCCATGTGTCGAGCGCCAGCGCCGCGTCGCCGCTCTGCACACCCAGCGGAAAGCGCCCTGTGTCCTCGCTAAAGCGCATGGAAAAGCGATTCATTCAAGCACACCCTCCCTCAGCACCGGCTCTACCGCCGCCGTCAGTATCTCGGACGCGATGGCCTCACCCGTGGCCGCCACAAGACCGCGAAGCTGTATCTGCACATCCACGCCCGCCTCCAGCCGCAGCGTGTCGCTCTGGCGCAGCGTCAGGCTTATCACGCGCCCCTCCGCGCTTGCGCCCGCGTCATCCTCCTCCACGCTGAACTTCTCCACGCCGCGCTGGGCGAAGCTTATGCACCAGCCGGACAGTGTGCTGACCTCAAACGGCAGCGCGAAGCAGTAGGTCGGCGTCGTTCCTCTTGTCATGCTATGTACCCCCTTTAAATTTTGTTCGCCGCTCCAAATTATAGCACTGTGCCCATGTAGTCGCCACCGATATATTGCACTGCGCAACTTCTTGTCAAAAAACCGCGCCGTTCTGCTTGCGTCTGCGCCGCGTATGGGGTATGATGGACGCAGTTTTCGACAAGGAGGCCGCCCCATGCACATACCCGCCGCGCCCACGTCCGCACTCGACGTTCTCTCCTTTTCCGAGGCCATGACCCGCAGCGGTCACGGTGATGCCTATGACAGCGCAAAATGGCTCTATGTTCCGGATTTTTACACCGAATACCGTTACATCCTCGGCACTCGCGGCGCACAGCCGCTCATCTGCATTGGGGTCAACCCCTCCACCGCCGAGCCGGACAACCTCGACAACACGCTCAAATCCGTGGAGCGCATCGCCCACGCCAACGGCTATGACAGCTTCCTCATGTTCAACGTCTACGCCCAACGCGCCACGCGCCCGTCCGACATGGAGCGCGAGCGCAACGAGTCGCTGCACCGCGCCAACATGGAAGCGTTCGATTATATCCTCGGTCTCTCGGAATCGCCGTCCGTCTGGGCGGCTTGGGGCAACATCATCGAGCAACGCCCCTATCTGAAATCCTGCGTACAGGACATGATCACCCTCGGCGAGCGGCACAACGCCCGCTGGTACACCGCCGGACGCCGCTCCGTCAAGGGACACCCTCACCACCCCCTCTATCTCAAAAAGGACAGCCTGCTCGACGACTTTGACGTTGCGGCCTACTGCGCGGAATGTCTCTGAAAAATCGCCGAAAGCCCTTGCAAAAACGGGGCAAACGCCTATAATAAAGCGCTGTGCGGGGTATGCTCGCACGGCGTTTTTGTATGGGAGGCTCGTATCATGAATCTGTTTCTTGCGGCGGCTCTCGCCCTCATCGCGGGGCTGCTGTTCACCCGTGTGACGAATCTGCTTCGGCTGCCGGACGTGACGGCGTATTTGATCGCCGGGGTGCTCGTCGGCCCCTATTGCCTCGGGCTGCTCGGCATACCCGGCCTCGGCTTCGCCGCCACGGAGGAGGTCGAGGCGCTCGACTTCATCTCCAACACGGCGCTCGGCTTCATCGCCTTTTCCATCGGGAGCGAGTTCCGCCTGTCCCAGCTCCGTCAAACGGGGCGACAGGCGCTCGTCATCGGGGTCTTACAGGCGCTCATCACCTGCCTTGTCGTAGACGCGGCGCTGCTCGCCGTGCGCCCGCTGCTCGGCAATACGCTGTCTGCCGCCGGGTGCATCACCCTCGGCGCTATCGCCACGGCAACTGCGCCCGCCGCGACGCTCATGGTCGTGCGGCAGTACAAGGCCAAGGGCCCCGTGGTGGACGTGCTGCTCCCTGTCGTGGCGCTGGATGATGCCGTGGGGCTTGCCGTGTTCTCCGTGTCCTTCGGCGCGGCGCAGGCCATGAGCGCCGGAACGCTCAACATGGCGGCCATCGTGCTGGAGCCGCTGCTGGAGATCGTGCTCTCGCTCGGCGTGGGTGCGCTCATGGGCGAGCTGCTGACGCGCATTGAACGCCTGTTCCACTCCAACCGCAACCGCATGGCGCTCATCGTGGGCTTCGTGCTGCTCACCGTGGCGTTGAGCCAGCTTGAATTTACCGTCGGCGGCGTGAAGCTCGGCTTCTCCACGCTGCTCGTCTGCATGATGCTCGGTACGGTATTTTGCAACCGCTGCCCGCTGTCGGAGGAGCTCATGGACAAGTCCGACAAGTGGACAAGCCCGCTGTTCGCCCTGTTCTTCGTCCTCTGCGGCGCGGAGCTTGAGCTCAACGTCTTTACCAAGTGGGCTGTCGTGGTCATCGGCGCGGTCTACATCCTCTCCCGCTGCCTCGGCAAATACTTCGGCGCACGGATAAGCTGCCAGCTCGTCAAGGCGCAGCCGATGGTCACGAAATGGCTGGGAATTACGCTGTTCCCCCAGGCCGGTGTCGCGCTCGGTATGTGCGTGACAGTCGCCTCATGGGGTGAGGAGGGTGCGCTCATCCGCAACATCATCCTCTTTTCCGTCCTCATCTATGAGCTTTTCGGTCCGGTGCTGACCAAGCTCGCGCTGACCAAGGCCGGGGACATCCGCCCCATGCCGCCCGAGGTCGCCAACCGCCGTGCCGACCAGCTCCGCGAAGCGAGAAAGTGAGTATAGCCTTAAGGCTCCCCTGAAAGGGGACACCGTGAGACTTGCACCAAGCCAACGCCTCCCCTGTGTAAGGGGAGGCGGCACGGCGCAAGCCGTGACGGAGGGGTTGTAGACCAGCAAAAGTCTAGGATTTTCAATCCCTCAGTCAGCTTCGCTGACAGCTCCCTTTACACAAGGGAGGGCAGATTACAATAACAAGTGCAACAGAAAAAAGTAGACCTCATATTAACCAAGGTGTAAGATGTAATCACCAGAAAAAACATTCACAAG
>CAVIIB010000004.1:0-5245 GCA_963642815.1 Oscillospiraceae bacterium
GCCCTACACCGTCCGCGCCAAGGCCGACAAGCTCACCGCGCCGGTCGCGGCGGCCATGCGCCGCAGCAGTCTCATCGAAACGGACATCCAGCCTGCGGACACCAAGGGCGGTCAGACCGTCTCGCTCCGTATGTCGGACGGTGTGGGCGAGGTCATTGGTCTGCGTCTGGCCGTGCCGAATGAGGAGCAGGCGGCGCGTATCGTGAAAAATTTCCGCGACTCGGCGGAGGAGCTATACAACCGCATTATTCTACTACTGACAAAAGAGGACGAAGCATGAAAACCGTGATACCCGAAGGATATGTCTCCCGCCTGTCCGTCTATGACACCCAAAAGGCCATCGACATCGGCAAGCGCCTGTTCGCCGACCGTCTGGCGGCGGGGCTGAATCTCATGCGCGTGTCCGCGCCGCTGTTTGTGCAGGGCGGGACGGGCTTGAACGACGACCTCAACGGCTGGGAGCGACCTGTGGACTTTGATATTCCCTATGCGAAGACCGAGGCGCAGATCGTGCAGTCGCTGGCCAAATGGAAGCGCTGGGCGCTGCGCCACTATGAAATACATCCCGGACAGGGGCTATATACCGACATGAACGCCGTCCGCCGCGATGAGGAGTTCGATAACCTCCACTCCGTCTATGTTGACCAGTGGGACTGGGAAAAGGCGATCTCGGCGGAGCAGCGCACGATCCCGTTTTTGGAGGACAGCGTGCGCCGAATCGCCGCCGCCGTGCGCTATACGCAGGACACGCTTTTCTCCATGTTTCCGGCGCTGGCCGCGTGTGAGAGGCTGCCGGAGGATGTGTACTTCATCGACAGTCAGGAGCTGCTTGACCGTTATCCCGACAAAAGCCCCAAGGAGCGGGAGAACGCCATCGCCCGCGAGCATAAATGCGTGTTCGTCATCGGTATCGGCAAAAGGCTCTCGAACGGTGAGCCGCACGACGGTCGCGCCCCGGACTATGACGACTGGGAGCTAAACGGCGATCTGCTGTACTGGAACGAGCTGCTCGGCTGCGCGTTTGAGCTTTCGTCCATGGGCATTCGCGTGAGCCCCGCGTCCCTCGACCGCCAGCTTACGCTGGCCGGAGCGGACGAGCGCCGAAGCCTCCACTACCACCGTATGCTGCTCGGCGGTGAGCTGCCGCTCTCCATCGGCGGCGGTATCGGGCAGAGCCGCCTTTCTATGCTGCTGCTGCAAAAGGCGCACATCGGGGAGGTGCAGGTCTCCGTCTGGGACGAGCAGACCCGCAACGAATGTGCCCGCGCCGGTGTCCTGCTGCTGTGATAATTTCCAACCCCCGCCTCCCCTGAAAGGGGAGGACTGCGATAACTACCAATCTTTGCCTCCCCTGAAAGGGGAGGTGGCGCGAAGCGCCGGAGGGGTTATTCGGACGATTGCAAAACCCCAAAAGAAACCCCTCAGTCTCGGCTACGCCGAGCCAGCTCCCCTTTCAGGGGAGCCTTGGGCTTGCTGTTAGACTGCTGCGGGTGAGTGATGACAAGCTGAACGGTCACACGGGACATTTCCCGTGTGGCTTTTTCGTTGTCGGCGTGGTAATATCACAGCAGGGGAGGGATGTGCGATGGTGTATACAAGTCAATATAGCTCGCCGCTGGGGGTTATTACGCTGGCCTGTGACGGGGAGGCGATCGTCGGGCTTTGGTTCGACGGACAGCGGTATGACGGCGACATCTTGCCGGATGAGGTCGAGGAGCGGGAGCAGCCGTTGCTTGCGGAGGCGCGGCGCTGGCTGGATATATATTTTTCCGGGCGTGAGCCGGATTTTTTACCGCCGCTGCGCTACGGCTCCACGCCCTTTCGCAAGCGGGTGTGCGAGATCATGCTGACGATACCCTACGGCAACACGCTGCGCTACGGCGATATTGCCGCCATGCTCGCCCGTGAGTCCGGGCTTGCCAAGATGTCTGCGCAGGCGGTCGGCGGTGCGGTCGGGCATAACCCCATATCGCTCATGATACCCTGCCACCGCGTTGTCGGCGCGAACGGGAATCTCACGGGCTACGGCGGCGGTCTTGACCGCAAGCGGGCGCTGCTCGCGCTGGAGGGCGTGGACATGAGCGGCTTTTTCGACCCTTGAAAAATGTTTGCGCCGGAGGGCGGATGGCGGTATAATGACGACATGGACAGAAACGATTTTCAAAAAGAATACATAAAAGCGCGGCAGGCGGTCATCGCCCGCCGCTTTCCGGCGCTCAACGAGCGCCAGCGCGACGCCGTGATGGCGACGGAGGGACCGCTGCTCATTCTGGCGGGCGCGGGCAGCGGCAAGACCACGGTGCTCATCAACCGTATTGCCAATATCCTGCGCTTCGGTCGCGCCTCGGACAGCGACGAGCTTCCGCCGGATGCGGACGAGGGCAAGCTCGGCTGTATGCAGGCGTATCTTTCCGGGGTGCAGGAGCTGCAAATGGCGGCGGAGAGCTGCGCGGCGCTTGACCCGGTGGAGCCGTGGCGTATCATCGCCATCACCTTTACCAACAAGGCCGCCGGGGAGCTCAAGGAGCGTCTGGCGCGTATGCTGGGCGAGGATGCCGCCGGCGAGGTCTGGGCGCGGACGTTCCACTCGGCCTGTGTGCGCATTTTGCGACGCGACGCGGACAAGCTCGGCTATCCGTCCGCCTTTACCATCTACGACACAGCCGACCGCACGGCCATTATGAAGCGCGTGATACGCGAGCAGAACAAGGACGAGAAAATGTTCGCGCCGCGCTGGGTGCTTGAGGTGATCGACCGGGCGCGTAACCAGCTTCTCGGTCCGTCCGAATTTGCGGCACAGGCGGAGTCCTCCCTCGACTTCCGTATGCGCGGCGTGGCGGAGCTTTACACCGAATACGCACGGCGACTGTTTGACGCGGGCGCGATGGATTTTGACGACCTGCTCTACAACACCGTGCGGCTGCTGCGTGAGCATGAGGATGTGCGGACGTATTACCAGCGGCTTTTCAAATACGTCCTCATCGACGAGTATCAGGACACGAACAACCTCCAATATCTTCTCGCCACGCTGCTCGCGGGACAGCGGCAGAATATATGCGTCGTGGGCGACGATGACCAGAGCATATATGCCTTTCGCGGCGCGACCATCGAGAACATCCTCTCCTTTGAGGATCAGTATAAAAACGCCCGTGTTATTCGTCTGGAGCAGAACTACCGCAGCACCGGTCATATTCTGGCCGCCGCCAACGCGGTCATCGCCAACAACGCCGAGCGCAAGGGCAAAAAGCTCTGGACGGACAAGGGCGACGGCGAGCGTATCACGCTCTATGTCGCGAAAAACGAGGACGACGAGGCGGAGTATGTCGTGCGCGAGGTGCTGGCCGACTTGGAGCTGGGCGAGAATCTGCGTGACCACGCCGTTTTGTACCGTACCAACGCGCAGTCGCGTGTGCTGGAGCAGGCGTTTTTGCGCAACGGCATACGCCCGCGTATCGTCAAGGGCAACGCCTTCTTTGAACGCGCCGAGATCAAGGACATGATGGCCTATTTCTTCGTGCTGCTCAATCCGGCGGACGATCTGCGCCTTATGCGGATCATCAACGTCCCGCCGCGTGGCATTGGCGCGACGACCATGGAGCGCGTGGCAGCGGCGGCGCATGAAAAGGGCTGCGCCCTGTATGAGGTCATGAAAAATGCCGCGCAGTACCCGGAGCTGGGTCGTGCGGCGGAAAAGCTGCGCGGGTTTACGGAGATGATGGACGGGCTCATGCAGACGGCGGACGGCGGCTTGGAGGCGTTGTATGACGCGATCCTCGAACAGACGGGCTATGCCCGGATGCTGGAGACGAAGCATACGGACGACGACCTCAACCGGCTTGAAAACGTGCGGGAGCTGAAGAGCTTCATCGTGAGCCATGTCAAGCAGAGCGGCGACGATACCTTGTCCGGCTTTTTGGATGAGGTGTCGCTGTACACCGACCTGCAAGGCGTGGACGCGGACGAGAACACCGTCACGCTCATGACCATCCACAGCGCCAAGGGACTGGAATTTCCCTGCGTGTTCCTCGTCGGCGCGGAGGAGGGGCTGTTTCCGAGCCTGCTCGCCATCGGCGAGGCCGGGCAGATGGAGGAGGAGCGGCGGCTCGCCTATGTCGCCATCACCCGCGCCCGCCAGCGGCTTGTCATCACCTGCGCCCGCCAGCGCATGATATACGGTCAGACTGCCTCCCACCGCGTCAGCCGCTTTGTGGACGAGATACCGCCGGAGGATCTGGACAGACCGTTCGGCAGCTTGGGCGCGGACAGCTATTTTGACCTCGCCGATGTGCCGGTGCAGGAAAAGCCGCGCAGGATGAGCTTCTATGGTCGCCCGATCACGGCGGAGCCCGCCATACGCCCGCCCAAAAAGCAGACGGAGGCGAAGACTGTGTTCAAGCTCGGCGACCGGGTGCGGCACAGGGCGTTTGGGGACGGTACCATCGCCGCACTCAAGCCCATGGGCGGCGACCATTTGGTGGAGATCGACTTCGACGAGAAAGGTCACAAGCGCCTCATGCTCAAGGCCGCCTCACAGCACATGGAAAAGCTAGAGGAATAAAGACAAATCCCGTGGCCGCAGCCACGGGATTTTTGGCACGTTAGAGAGCAACGCCAGTCAGGTCTTCACAGCAAGGGAAACGCCGTGAACACCGGCAGCGCCGGACTCCCCTCATTCTCACTCGACGCTGATGATGTAGTAGTATACCGGCTGGCCGCCGTAGATGAGGTTGACCTCCGCGTCGGGGAAAGCGGCGGAGAGAGAGGCGGAGGCGGCGCGGGCCTGCTTCTCCGGAACGTCTGCGCCGTAGTAGATGTTGATGAATTCGGGCTTGAGCGGCTCGAACGCCTTGCAGAGCTTGCGGAGAATGGTTGTTTTGCTCTTGGAGGAATCGATGAGCTGACCGTCCAGCAGCGCGAGATATTCTCCGGCCTTGATGTCGTGACCGTCGAAATCGGAGTTACGCGCCGCGTAGGTGACTTGTGTGGTGTGGACGGTGGCGAGCGCCTCGGTGAAAGCGGCTTGCAGCGAATCCACATCCGCATCCGGGTCATAGCTCATGAGAGCGCTCACGCCCTGCGGAATGGTCTTGGACGGGATGACGATGACGCGCCGCTCGGTCAGCGGAATGCACTGTTCGGCGGCCATGATGATGTTTTTGTTGTTGGGGAAGACGAACACCGTTTCCGCCGGGGTGCTGTTCACGGCGCGGAGAATATCCTCCGTGGAGGGGTTCATGGTTTGTCC
>CAVIIB010000004.1:5342-10199 GCA_963642815.1 Oscillospiraceae bacterium
CGGCGGATACGCCCTCGGCCATGCTCGTATGCTGCTCATGAAGGTTGTCGACCTTGACCATGAGCACGGAGCCGTATTTCAGCGCTTCGGTGAGCGCGAGGCCGGGCGCGTTGACGTGGGCGTGGGTCTTGATGATCTCGTCGTCCTCCACGACGACCACGCAGTCGCCGAGCGTGCCGAGATAGGCGCGGAGCAGATCGGCGCTGCGGTCATTCTCCTTGCGGATGATGAACTCGGTGCAGTAGCCGAATTGGATGTCCTCGGCGCTGAAGGAGGCGAAGTCCGCCTTTTCCTTGGTGGCGGTCGCTGCGGTGGAGGCGGTCATGCTCGCGGTGGCACGACCAAGCAGATTGTCGAGCATGGCCTCCAATATCACGACATAACCCGCGCCGCCCGCGTCCACGACACCGGCCTTTTTCAGCACGGGGTTGAGCTCGACCGTTTCGGCGAGCGCCTCATGCCCCGCCTCGATGGCGGCTTGCAGCATGGCCTCCACATCGGCGGAGTCCTTGGCAAAGGACACCGCAGCCTCGGAAGCACGGCGGCTGACGGTCAAAATAGTGCCCTCGGCGGGCTTCATCACGGCCTTATACGCCGCGTCCACGCCGGTCTGCATGGCGACGGCAAACTCGGCGGCGGAGGCGGTTTCCAAGCCCTTCAGCCCCTTGGCAAGACCACGGAACAGCAGGCTTGTGATAACGCCGGAGTTGCCGCGAGCGCCACGGAGCTGGGCGGAGGCAACACGGTCGGCTGCCTGTGAAATGCTTTTGATTTGGTTGCGGCGCATATCCGCACAGGCGGCGGCCATCGTAAGCCGCATATTGGTGCCGGTATCGCCGTCGGGGACGGGGAACACGTTCAGCTCGTTGAGCCGCTGCTCGTTTGCTTCCAGGGCATCGCCCGCGCATAGTATCATATCCCGAAAGGATGCGCTGTCTATGTACTCTCTCAATGTAACTTACCTCAAATGTCTCAAAAGTCTCAGTCCATGTCCATGGAGTCGATGTAAACGTCCACGCGCCCGACGGGTACGCCGGTGGCGGCATGAACCTTGTAGCTGACCTCGTTCATAATGCTTTGGGACAGCGCCGAGAGGTTGACACCGTGATCGACCACGATATGCAGCTCCACAGCCACGCCGCCGTCCTCGTCAAAGCTGACCTTGACACCCTTGGACATGGATTCACGGCGCAGAAGATACCAGCCACCCTCCTTGCGGCTCGCCATGCCCTTTACGCCGAAGCAGTTGGACGCGGCATCGCCGACGATGTTGGTGAAAACCTCTGGCGTGATGTCGATGAGACCCTTGTCGCTGGATTTACGGATCATAAGTCAGACCTCCTCGTATCATTTGCAATCCAGTATTATAACGCAAAATCCAAGCCGGCACAAGGGTAAATTTGCCGTATTTGCGCCGGACGTTGTTTTTTTAACGGTCTGAAACATATTTACATATTAGTGCGGCTGTGGTACACTATACTTGGAAATTATGTGTGTGACAATGGACAGTGAAAAAATTTTATGACAGGAGATGTGAATATGCAGCGAATCCGAAAGACAATGGACGGCAACAACGCCGCCGCGCACGTGTCCTATGCCTTCACCGAGGTCGCAGCCATTTACCCCATCACGCCGTCGAGCCCGATGGCGGACTTTGTCGATCAGTGGTCGGCGGCAGGGCAGAAGAACCTCTTTGGAACGACCGTGCGTGTGCAGGAAATGCAGGCGGAGTCCGGCGCAGCCGGTGCCGTCCACGGCAGCCTGAATGCCGGTGCGCTCACCACGACCTACACCGCCAGTCAGGGTCTGCTTCTGATGATCCCGAATATGTACAAGATCTCCGCCGAGCTGCTTCCGGCAGTGTTCCATGTTTCGGCTCGCGCCGTGGCGACCCACGCGCTGTCGATATTCGGCGACCATTCCGACGTCTACGCCTGTCGTCAGACCGGCTTTGCTATGCTGGCCGAGACGAATCCGCAGGAGGTCATGGATCTCTCGCCGGTGGCGCACATGGCCGCGCTGAAAGGGCGCGTACCGTTCATCAACTTCTTCGATGGCTTCCGCACCTCCCACGAGCTGCAAAAGATCGAGGTCTGGGACTATAAGGACCTCGCCGAGCTGCTGGATATGGGCGATGTGGAGGCTTTTCGTTCCCGCGCCCTCAATCCGGAGCACCCCGTCATGCGCGGCAGCCACGAGAACGGCGACATCTTCTTCCAGAACCGTGAGGCCGCCAACCGCTACTATGACGCCGTGCCCGGTATCGTGGAGGACTGCATGGCGAAGATCAACGAGCGCCTTGGCACGGACTACCGCCTCTTTAACTACTACGGCGACCCGGAGGCCGAGCGCGTCATCGTGGCGATGGGCTCTATCTGCGACGTGGCGGAGGAGGTCATCGACTACCTCATGGCGCGTGGTGAGAAGGTCGGTCTTGTCAAGGTGCGCCTGTACCGCCCGTTCGCGGCGGATCGCCTGCTTGAGGCCATTCCCGCAAGCTGCAAGAGGCTCGCCGTGCTTGACCGCACGAAGGAGCCCGGTGCGCAGGGCGAGCCGCTTTACATGGACGTGGCGCTCGCGCTGGCGAATGCCGGACGCTCCGACGTGACCGTCATCGGCGGACGCTATGGTCTCGGCTCTAAGGACACGCCTCCGTCCAACGTCTTCGCCGTGTATGAGGAGCTGAAAAAGGACGCGCCCAAGCGCCAGTTCAGCGTCGGCATCGTGGACGATGTGACCGGAATGTCGCTTGACGAAAAGCCCGCACCCGACACCGAGCCGGAGGGGACGATCAAGTGCAAGTTCTGGGGTCTCGGCGGCGACGGCACGGTCGGCGCGAACAAAAACTCCATTAAAATCATCGGCGACTATACCGATAAATACGTCCAAGCGTATTTCCAGTACGACTCCAAGAAGACCGGCGGTGTGACCATCAGCCACCTGCGCTTCGGCGACAAGCCCATCAAGAGCCCGTACTACATCGGCAAGGCCGATTTCGTTGCCTGCCACAACCCGTCCTATGTGGACAAGGGCTTCAAGATGGTGCAGGACGTCGCCCCCGGCGGCGTGTACCTCATCAACTGCCAGTGGAAGCCGGAGGAGCTGGAGCAGCATATCGACGGCGCTTCCCGCCGCTATATCGCCCGCAACAACATCCAGCTCTACACCATCGACGCCATTGACCTTGCCCTTGAGATTGGCATGGGCAAGCGCACGAACACCATTCTGCAATCCGCGTTCTTCACGCTCGCCAAGGTCATGCCCGCCGATGAGGCGGTGCAGCACATGAAGGAGGCCGCCACCAAGAGCTACAGCAAAAAGGGTCTCGACATCGTGGAGATGAACCACAAGGCCATCGACCTCGGCGCGAACGCTTTCGTGAAGATCGACGTACCCGCCGCGTGGGCGGATGCCGCCGACACGCCGGATGCGGAGGTCAAGGGCGAGCGTCCCGCGCTCGTGAAGATGGTGCGCGACATCCTCACGCCGGTGGACAAGATGGACGGCGACAGTCTGCCCGTCTCCGCCTTTGTCGATCACGCCGACGGCACGTTTGAGCTCGGCGCGTCCGCCTATGAGAAGCGCGGCGTTGCCGTGACCGTGCCGCGCTGGGACGCGGAGAAGTGCATCCAGTGCAACAAGTGCGCCTTTGTCTGCCCCCATGCGACCATCCGCCCCTTCGCCCTCACGGACGCGGAGCGCGAGGCTGCGCCCGCCGCGACCAAGTCCGCCCCGTTCAAGGCTGGTGCCGGCAAGGGACAGTACCAGTTCACCATGGCGGTGAGCCCGCTCGACTGCATGGGCTGCGGCGTGTGCATCGGCGAGTGTCCCACGGGCGCTATCCAGATGGTCCCGCGTGAGGAGGAGTGCGAGCAGGAGGCCGTGTGGGATTACATGGTCGAAAAGGTCACACCCAAGAAGGAGCTTGTCGGTCTGACCGTCAAGGACAGCCAGTTTGCCCAGCCGCTGCTGGAGTTCTCCGGCTCTTGCGCCGGCTGCGCCGAGACGAGCTATGCCCGCCTCATCACGCAGGTCTGCGGCGACCGTATGTACATCTCCAACGCCACCGGCTGCTCGTCCATCTGGGGCGGCCCGGCGGCCACCAGCCCCTATACCGTGAACCGCGAGGGTCACGGCCCTGCATGGGCAAACAGCCTGTTTGAGGACAATGCGGAGCATGGCTTCGGCCTCTATCTCGGCCAAAAGGCCATCCGCGAGAGCCTCAAGGAGAAGGTTGAGCATATCGCGGCGAACGGCGACAAGCCGGAGGTCGTCGCGGCGGCCAAGGAATACCTTGAGACCTACAACGACGGCAAGCGCAACGCTGCGGCCACGGAGAAGCTCGTGGCGGCGCTGGAGGGCTGCGGCTGCACCGGCGAGGTACGCGCCGAGATTTTGAAGAAGAAGGAGTTCCTTGCCAAGAAGTCCGTCTGGATATTCGGCGGCGACGGCTGGGCATACGACATCGGCTTCGGCGGTCTTGACCATGTGCTTGCGCAGGGCGAGGATGTCAACGTCATGGTCTTTGACACCGAGGTCTACTCCAACACCGGCGGTCAGGCCTCCAAGGCCAGCCAGATCGGTCAGGTGGCGCAGTTTGCCGCCGCCGGTAAGGCGCTGGCGAAGAAGAGCCTTGCGGGAATCGCCATGACCTACGGCTACATCTATGTCGCGCAGATTGCCATGGGTGCGAACCCGGCGCAGGCGCTCAAGGCCATTGCCGAGGCGGAGGCCTATCCCGGTCCCTCGCTCATCATCGGCTACGCGCCCTGCGAGATGCACTCCATCCGTGGCGGCATGACGAACTGCCAAGCCGAGATGCGCAAGGCGGTGGACTGCGGCTACTGGAACCTGTTC
>CAVIIB010000004.1:10247-36400 GCA_963642815.1 Oscillospiraceae bacterium
GTGCGAGATGCATTCCATCCGCGGCGGCATGACCAACTGCCAAGCCGAGATGCGCAAGGCGGTGGACTGCGGCTACTGGAACCTGTTCCGCTACAATCCCGCGCTGCTCGACGAGGGCAAGAATCCGTTCACGCTCGACTGCAAGGCGCCGACCGGTTCCTACCGCGACTTCATCATGAACGAGGCGCGGTACTCCTCGCTGACCCGCTCGTTCCCCGAACGCGCCGACGAGCTTTTCGCCCGTGCCGAGCAGACCGCCAAGGAGCGCTTCGCCAACCTTGAGCTGCAAAAGGCTATGTACGAAAAAGAGGCGCAGGAAAACGCCTGATAACCCCCCTATAAACCAACGTCCCCGACCGTCTGGTCGGGGACGCTTTTGTGTGCGGAAAGGAGCTGTTACGATGCTGTCCCCAAGGCTCCCCTGCAAGGGGAGCTGGCAGCGGCGCAGCCGCTGACTGAGGGGTTATTTTTGGAGTCCCTGCGGGGGTAACCCCTCCGGCGCTTCGCGCCACCTCCCCTTTCAGGGGAGGCAGGGAATGGGCGGTGATCGCTGACCGCCTTTGTAGTCAAGGCTTTGGGTCGTGATCGCGTCCATTTTGAAGCTCCTTTTGAAGGCGATTACCTGTCCCAGCAGGTCGTTTTGTCCGCGTCGGTGATGGGGCGGATGACCCGACAGGGATTGCCGACGGCATCATAAAGCTGCTGCCGCTGCATTTTTTGTTTTTCAGTCATGTTGGGTCATTCCTACAAGCTTCTTGCTCATGATGTTTGTCCTCCCTTGCTACTGCCTTCATCAAAGCACTTATCGAGCTTTCCTTGTAGGCGCGGGGAGCGTAAAGTCAAGAATGTATTCAAACGTTGTGCCCATAGTGATATAGCTGCTTGGCCATCCAAATATTCCGATCTTATTCACCAAGTTACGGCGATCCCATATGATTGTGTTTCTAAATTCATAACCGGCTGCACGCATGGCATTGATGATGTTTATGTGCAAGGGCACTCGTTTGCCATCAATCCAAGCGTCCGTGATATTTATGAGGATATGGGCTTTCTCTTGAAAGACAGGCATCATATCACGAAAAATATCGGATATTTGTTTCTCGAATGAATCAGCCTCAAGTGTTCCCAAGTCACGAGGATCTTGGCTATACTGCTCAACCTTTCCGAATTGTTCGTTTTCACGCAGATCACCACGGCGACTTTTGTTTTTGCGCTCCCTGTTCAGTATATTGGCGTATGGTGGCGATGTAAAAACCAGCTTAACCGTCCCCGGCGCAACACGGTTCACGATATTTCGGGCATCATCACAAAACGCCATTTGTTTACAATGACAGTCGGTGGGCGGCTCTGAAACACGAGAATTTGAAAGATCAACATACTCCTGCTTTAAATCGAAACCCAACGCATTTCGATCCAGATCTTGTGCAGCAAGAAGAGTAGTTCCAGATCCGACAAAAGGATCTAATACAAGTTCACCTCTGTGGGTAAACTGTTCAATGACTCTTTTGGCCATCGCAATAGGAAATACAGCGGGATGAACCGACTTGTCCCTTATGTCCCGTGGCTCGTACATAAACTGCCATACACCTATTTGATTCTTCATCCAATCTCTGGCTTCTATGCAAGAAAGGCAGCCTTTTTTACAATCACAAAGCCGTGCGTTATCAATGCTTATGAAACCGGTAGTTGACATTGTTCCAATTTTCTGCTTTCCTCAAACCTGTTCCGTGCAAAATCAAAGAACTCTTGATTGATTTCAAACCCGATGCAGCTTCTTCCGAGCCGGTCGCTTACTATCCAAGTTGTGCCTGTTCCTAAAAACGGATCGAACACAACGCCGTCCTTAGGGCTGCCACACAGCACCATCTGTTCAACAAGCTGCTCTGGGAATGTTGCCGTGTGGCTACCATTCAGAGGTTGTGTGTTGATAGCCCAGACATCGCCCGGATTTTTCATGCGACCATTTGCGCCGAGAATCTTGATTGCATCCAAGTCGAAGAAATACTTCTTGTTTAGTACAAAATGGAATACGTGCTCATATGTGTTGTTAAGACGGTCAGTGACACTGGCAGGAATTCTATTAGGTTTCTGCCAAATAATGTCGTCGCGCAATAACCAGCCTCGCTCCTGCATCTCAATAGCAAAGCGAGATGGGATGAGCAGCAGCTGCTTGTTTTGGTATAGCTTCCCGTTTTGCTTAATCTTCGGTTGAAGCGGTTTAGTTGTAAAATACTTCTCTTTACGGTCCTTTTGAGCTTGCGTAATATTTCCCTCGTCGTCTAAATACTTGCTCCAAGCACCGGCCCCTGACCCAAAATACGTGTCTCCAACATTTATGAAAATATTAGCGGTCGGTTTCAGGTACGGACGAAGTTCATCAAAAAAGTCTGCAAGCCTTGACACATAAGCTTCAGGAGTTTCTTCTGAACCTATTTCTCCCTCGCCATTATAAACTCTTTTGGCCCAATACGGTGGTGACGTTACCAACAGATCAATCGAAGCAGGTTCTACCTGTTTTATTAACTCAAGTGTATCGCCACAGGCAATCAAGTGTTTCATTCCGATTCCTCCTTCGGAGCCTTTGCAATACGCAAAATCAGCTCACCCTTCTCCTGATCTAGATAAATTGAGAACTTTGTTGTGCCTTTTTCGACCGGAAGGTTATTCAGAATCGATTTTGGTAAGCGGATACGCATATCTTGCTGTAAAGCATATGTATCGAGATAAATAGGCTCTTTCACCATGTTGGCCTCCTTTTGTCCTAATTTTAGGACCATTATAGCACTAATTTAGTCTAATATCAAGCTTAGCGCTTTTTACTTCTTTTCCGTGCTCTAATTAAACAAGGATTTTTTGCAATCTGATTCTAAGCAAATCCAGATCGTTCTCTCCTGTTTTATTACCCCCTACATGATCTTTTCGACGCTGTCGAACAAACTATTGAGCTTTCTTATAGGGATTCTTATGTGAGGCCCTCGATCATGAGGAGCCTTCTTTCTGAAATCTGAAGCTGGCTGATCAATACACAGGTCCATTACAACAGCACCAGATTCGATGGCATCATAAATGTTTTTTGGTGAGCTCAAAATAAACGCTTCTACAAAATGAAACTCTTCATCCTTTGAATTGGCAGCCCCTCTCGTCTCGGCCAAGGCAAGTAAAACCTGTTTTATTTTTCCGTGACCACTTGTTAAATCCCATGTTGCCAAATACTCATCTTGAAAAAACAGATCGACACTCGCATCACCATTCCCACGCAGAATAAAACCGAGGCGGTTGACCTTGTTTCCATATATGGTGGTAAAGAGTTTTCGCTTAAGTGCTCCGTCCCTCTGAGAAGGTTTCTCATAACTAAATCTATCAAATATTTGATTGGGTGTTAACCCTGCCGTTGATGTTTGATGGAACAAAGTTAATGTACTTGTCTTGTTTTTCTTCTTCCGCATTCCTTTAAGCTCATATGTACCTAAATCAGCAAGATGTAGATTATTCTCAACGACGCCAAATTCACGTTCTAAAAGCTGGCCGACAATTCCATCGTCCCTTCTAAACATATCCGCAGGAACGCGAATAAAACCTTTATCCCTAAGCTCCTCCATCTTCTGAACGACTTTTTCCTTAGTCCATTCCATACACTTAATCCTTTCCTTCAAGAGATATACAGCCTGCTGACACACAGCAGACCCTTTTTTATGTACTTCTTATTCAGTTACCGTTCCATCCTTGATGTGGTGGCCAATTCCATGCTTGTTATAGAACGCTATTACCTCTGTGGCCTTGTCATGGAAGCATTACTTGTGTTGCACCTCAGTAGTATCAAGCGGAATTTTGCCCTCACCCTCGCTAAAACTTAACCTTTACGTTGATATGTCCATCTGTTTGTTGTGGGAAAGCAGCACCACCGTCTCTACATGGCTTGTCCGGGGGAACATATCGACGGCGTGGCAGCGGGTGGGGGCGTAGTGGCGGGCAGTGAGGGTGCGGAGGTCGCGGGCGAGGGTGGCGGGGTCGCAGGAGACGTAGACAAGGCGCTCCGGCGACATGGCACACACCGCGTCGATGAGCTCGGCGCTCACGCCACGGCGCGGCGGGTCGATGATGACGACCTCCGGCTTTACGCCGCGATCGGCAAGCCTCGCGGCGACAGTGCCCGCGTCGCCACAGATATATTCGGCGCTCGTCACGCCGTTTTGCGCCGCGTTGAAGCGGGCGTTTTCGACGGCGGAGGGGACGACATCGTTGCCGATGAGCCGCGCCGCGTCCCGTGCGGCGGCGAGACCAATGCTGCCCGCGCCACAGTAGAGGTCGAGGACGGTCTTGCCCGTGGGAGCGGCATACTCGCGCACGAGGGCGTAAAGCCGCTCCGCCTGCGCGGTGTTGACCTGAAAGAAGGTCAGCGGCGAGAGACGCAGACGCGCCCCGCCGAGCGTTTCGTGTACATAGGGGCTGCCCCAGAGCGTATGCATTTCGTCCGTCAGGACTGTGTTGCCGCGCCCGCGGTTGACGCAGAGCAGTATGCCCGTAAGCTCCGGGCACGCCGCCCGCAGTGCGTTCACCACGCCATCCGGCAGCTTGCCCGCCGCGACGATACAGGCGAGGAAGCCCTCCGAGCAGCGGCGCAGGTAGAGGTGGCGCACAAGCCCCTCGCCCGTCGCCTCGTCATAGGCCGCCACGCCCCGCGAGCACATCCAATCGAGCAGCGCCGCCGCCGCACGGTCAAAGACCTCCGGCTGCAAAAGGCAGCGCGGCGTACACACGACCTCGTGGCTGCGGCCACGGTAGAAGCCGCACACGGGACCCGGCGCGAGGTTATAAATGCCCTTGTTGCGGTAGCCGTCGGTCGCGTCCGCGCCGAGTATGCCCTCCGCTTCAAGCGAGAGACCGCCGATACGCCGCAGCGCGTCATTGACGCGACCGAGCTTGTAGCGAAGCTCCGCCTCATAGCGCATATGCTGCGTGGCACAGCCGCCGCAGCGCCCGAATACGGGACACTCCGGCTCAACTCGCACCTCGGAGGCGGGGGATAGCAGCGCCTCGCCGCGCCCCCATACGGCGGTCTTATTCGCCTTTACAATGCGCACGCGCCAGCGCTCACCGGGCAGTGTGCGCGGCACGAAAACGGCGCGTCCGTCCACGCGGCACACGCCGCCGCCATCGGCGGAGAAGGCGTCTATATCCGCCTCGTATATGTCGTTTTTTCTAAGCTCACCCATAATAAAATCTATTTTAACACATAATACCCGCGTATGTCGCGTCGATTCAAAAATTTTCTCTTTCTTTTTTCGAGGATTTATGTTAACATGGATAGCTGAAAAAGTACGGATTCGATATGATTCGATTCAATTCTGATGAAGATTCTGGGGAGAGCTTCCTATGGATGAGCTGGAACGGATAAAACAGATGAGCCCGGAGGAGCAGCAGAAATACCTCTCCGAGCTGCAAAAATGCGAGCATGACTGCTCGACCTGTCAGGCCGAGTGTGCGAGCCATGTCAAGAAGCCGGCGAAGAAGGTCATCGTTGTGACCTCCGGCAAGGGCGGCGTGGGCAAGAGCGTGGTGACGGTGCTGCTCGCCAAGGCGCTGCTGAAGCAGGGATTGAAGACCGCCGTGCTGGACGCGGACATCGCCTGTCCGTCCATTCCGGCGCTGCTCGGTATGCGTGAGCCGGTGCTGGGCGATATGCCGGAGCTTGCGCCGGTCGAGTCGGCGGACGGTATTCCCGTCGTGTCCATCGGCATTATCTCGGCTGACCCGCTTGAGCCGGTGATATGGCCGGGAAAGGACATGGCAAAGCTCGCCGTCTGGCTGCTCAAGGACACGAGCTGGCCGACGGAGCTGGACGTGCTGCTCATTGATATGCCGTCCGGCGCGGGCGATATTCCCCTCGAATACTATACGACCATGCCGCTTGACTATGCGCTCGCGGTCATGGAGCCGGGTGAGCTGTCCTCCGGCGCGGCGCGTCGTGCCGTGAATCTCTGCGATATGCTGCGCGTACCCGTGATGGGCGTGGTGGAGAACTTCGCCGAGGACGATATGGAGCTGGCGGAGGCCTGCCGGACGCTGCCTGTGACAGCACGGCTGTCCTATGACGCGGCGCTGCGCCGTGCGGCCTGTGCCGGAACGCTGGGCGCGTATGAGACGGACGCTTTTGACTATCTGGCGCGAGCCATCGGGGAGCTTTGACCATGAGAGAGAAGAACGGATTTCTGACGATAGTCCTATACATTCTGCTGGTCTTCATGGTCGTGGCGCTTGCCGTGCTCATGTATATGAACGTGCTGGCCAATAAGCAGCTCAACGACGAGGTGCTGGCGGCGCAAAAGGCGCAGATATACGCCGAGATGGTCACGCCGACCCCGGCGACCACGCCGGAGCCTACGCCGGAGCCGGTGCGCAACACGACGGACATCGTGCTTGCCTTTGGCGGTGATATGGTCGGTCAGCTCGGTGTGACGACCGAGGCGGCGCAGACAACGGACACAGCGGAGAGCACGGAGACAACGGAGAGCGAGTCGGAGAGCGCGTCCACCACTGTCTACGACTACACGCCGCAGCTTGCCAATTTGAGCGGCGATCTGGAGAGCGCCGACCTGTCCGTGTGTACGCTGGTCGGCTCGCTGATGGAGGCTTCGGAGTATGAATCCTACCAGCTTGCGCCGAGCTTTGCCGAGGCGCTGGCGCAGACGGGCTTCAACATGATAAACACGGCCACGGATCACTGCCTCGACTTCGGCAAGGAGGCGCTTGACTCCACCATCGCCGCCATCGGGGAGCAGGGCATGATCAACCTTGGCAGCTATGCCGACGAGGACAGCTTTAACCTCGCCAACGGTATCTGCACCAAGGTCATAAACGGCGCGACCTTCGCGTTTTTGAGCTATACATGGGCGACGAACGGTATGTCGGCGGCCAACGAGCCGTATTCCGTCAATATCCTCACGACGGACTATATGACCGACAAGGTGACGGTCGATTATGACCGCCTTGCCTCCGACCTTGCCCGTGCCAAGGACATGGGCGCGAATATGATCGTCTGCAATATCGCGTGGTCGGCGAACGACAGCTACTACTCCGATGTGCGCGACGACCAGCGTGAGGTCGTGGATTATCTCTGTGAAAGCGGCGCGGACATCGTGGTCGGCAGCGGCCTCAAGGTGCCGCAGCCCATTGAGCTTCGGCAGGTGACGCTGGAGGATGGGACGACGAAAAACTGTGTGGTGGCCTACTGCCTCGGCAATATGCTGAACTGCCTCAACGACAGCAACACGAACCTGTCCGGCCTCCTGTACGTCACGCTGCGGCGCGACGTGGACAATGGCGAGGTGTGGCTCGCAAGCGTCGGCTACCGCCCGCTGTTCATGCTCGACACGGACGACTATGACGACATCGAGGAGGGGACTGCCACCTTCAAATACCGCCTGTTCGACCTCTATGACACCGTGGAGCGCTTCGACCGCGTGAACGCCGGCACAGGTGAGGACGGCGAGAGTGAGCAGCTTGTCAACGACTGCATCACGCGGGACGTGTATGACGCGATGATCACCGGCGCGGCCACCTTGAAAAACATCTTTGGCGCGGACTTTGACCTCCAAGGCGGCGGTGTGGACGTGGTTGAATGGGGCAAGACCGTTCAGACGAGATGATCAGATAAGATAAGAGAACAGAAACGAGAATAGCGCGGCGAACAGGCCGCAGAGCGCCCGACCTATGAGGTGTCGGGCGCATTTTATATCCGTACCCGCCACCGCGCCGAGCGTCTGACCGTGGACGCTGAGACCGCCCCAGCCGAGCATAAAGCCGGCCAGCGCCATGGTGAGCGGTCCTGCCCGCCAGCCGGAGAGCGCTCCTATGCCGCTGCCAAGCTCAAAAAAGCCGAGGGCAAATGCCTGTCCCAGTCCCGGCAGAAAGCGGAATGAATCGAGCAGCGATGTCAGCGCCCCGAAAAAGCAGACAAAGCCGCAAAGCCGCAGACAGCCCTCCACCGCACCGCTGACCGCCTCGGTGAGCGCGGCGGCGGGAGAGGCGGCGGCGCTTATGGGAGCGGGCGTGGCTTGATCGTCCGCCGCCTCGCCGCCCTTGCGCCGGAAGCAAAGCCCCGTGCAGACGGCGGCGAGTATATGTGCCGCGTACAAAAGTACACCCGCGGCGGCACTGTGGAGCGCCCCGCCCGCCGCGCCGAGGATGAAGGCGGGGCCGGAGTTGTTGCAAAAGGCGAGCAGCCGCTCGGCCTCGTCACGGCTGACGCGCCCTTGACGGCGGAGCTGGGCGACAACGGTCGCGCCGAGGGGATAGCCGCCGCAAAGACCGAGGATAAACGCCGTCGCGCCCGCGCCGGATACGCCGAACAGCCGCCGCATACAGGGCGCGGCGCGTTGTCCGAGCGCCTCCGGCAGACCGAGCGCGTCCAGCAGCCGCGACAGCACGAGCAGCGGGAACAGAGCTGGTATGAGCGTGACGGCGCAGAGGTGCAGCGCCTGTGTCATCCCGGCGGCGACGGCTTTGGAAAAGGCGGCGGCGAGTGCGAACAGAGTGCAGACCGCGAGCAGAGCGAGCGTTCGTTTCATAGAAGCAGCCTATGCGCGGCGTGGGCGTATTTTGCGCGGTAGGCGCATAGATTTTTTCGGGGTGATGTATCATGCCGAAAAGGGAAAGAGCCGATGCAAGGGCGGCGCGGCGGCTCGCCGTGCCGCAGGAGGGCTTCGGTCTTGCGCAGCGTATTACAATATCCGGGTCGTCCCGCGTGGTCGTGGAGGGCTTGCGGGCGTTGGAGGAATATGCCGGAGATAAAATAGCGGCGGCGGTGCGCGGCGGGCGTGTCATTATACGCGGCGAGGGGCTGCACATGGAGACGATGGACAGGGCGGAGCTTGTCGTGTCCGGGCGGATATGGGGGGTGGAGCTCGAATGAGGCGGGCGCGTTTTGTGACGGGCTGGGCGGTTGTGGAGCTTGCGGGAGACAGGCCGGAGCGGGCGCTGGGTGCGGCGGCGGAGGTCGGCATAGGCTTCTGGGACGTGACCGCGCCGGAGAATTTCCGCCTCACGCTTCGCGTGGCGTATCGAAACGCGGCGGCGCTGTGTGCGCTGGCACGGCGGCTGGGGCTTGACGGTCGTGTGCTGTGTGCGGGCGGATTGCCGCTTATTTGGGAGCGCGTGCGCCGTCGGCGGGCGCTGCTTGCGGGGCTTGCGCTCTGTGTGCTGGCGCTCATGGCGAGCCGTCTGTTTATATGGCGCGTGGAGATACGCGACACGGCGGGGCTTTCGGAGAGCGTACTGCGCGAGACGCTGCGGGAATGTGGGGTCGAGGTCGGGCGCTTCTGGCCGGGGTTTTCGCAGGATCTGACGCGCAACGCGCTGTTGCGCCGCTTGCCGGAGCTGCGCTGGGCGACGGTGAACATACGCGGCGGCAGCGCCGAGGTCATCCTGCGGGCGGCACGGGAAGCGCCGGCATTGGAGGCGGAGGACGAGTACGCCGACATCGTGGCGCGGCGCGGCGGCTATATCACGCGGATCGAGGCGCTGCGCGGTACGGCGGCGGTCGAGCCGGGGCAGACGGTACTGCCCGGTGAACTGCTCATCTCCGGTGAGGCACAGGGGCGCTATGCCTCGCATGGGGCGGCGCGAGCCATCGGGACGGTGTGGGCGCGGACGTGGTACGAGCTGAGCGCCGTCGCGCCGTCAGAGCCGCTCCAAGCGGAGCGCGGACGCTGCCTTTCGACGCGCAGGGCGCTGGTTTTCGGAAAATTCCGCATAAATTTTTATAAAGGTTATAGTATTTGCCCGGTGGCTTGTGCTAAAATGACAGAGGAGACGGAGCTGTCCGTGCCGGGACTGCTGCGCTTGCCGCTGCGCCTTGTGTGCGAGCGGGTGTACGAGTGCGAGACGAGTGCAGCACCGGCGGCGGAGGTGGCGGCGCTGCTGCGTGAGCGGCTGACCGAGCGGCTTCGCAGCGCCTTGGGCGATGAGGGCGAGCTTCTGGAAGCACGCTTTACGCAGAGCGAGGCGGACGGTCTTATGGTCGTGACGCTATACGCCGAGTGCAGCGAGTCCATTGGCGTGACACAGCCCATGACGGCGGAGCAGATCGTCTCCAAATCCTTGGAAGCAGAGGAAAGCAACGAATGACAGAACGCACGATACAGGTCGACCGCATGGAGAACATCATCAGCGTTTTCGGCTCCTTCGACCAGAATTTGCGCATTATCGAGACGGAGCTTGGCGTGTCCGTGACCGACCGCGACGACCAGCTCAAAATACAGGGTGAGGCCGAGGCGGTCATGTACGCGGAAAAGGCCATCGAGGGGCTTTTGTCTCTTGCGGCTCGCGGCGAGCCAATAGACGCGCAGAACGTCCGCTATATCCTGAAGCTCGTCCGCGAGGGGCAGGAAAATAAGATCGGCGAGCTGGCGCGAGGGGTGGTCTGCGTGACGGCCAAGGGTCGCCCCGTCAAGCCCAAGACCATCGGCCAGACGGCCTATATCGAGGCGATCGGGAAGAATACCGTGACCCTTGGCGTAGGACCTGCCGGAACGGGCAAGACCTATCTCGCGGTGGCCTGCGCGGTGGCGGCGTTCCGCGAAAAATCCGTCAACCGCATCGTGTTGACCCGCCCGGCGGTGGAGGCGGGAGAACGCCTCGGCTTCCTGCCCGGTGATCTGCAATCGAAGGTCGACCCCTATCTGCGCCCGCTGTACGACGCGCTGTTTGATATGCTGGGCGCGGAGACGTACAACAAATATCTCGAACGCGGCGATATCGAGGTCGCGCCGCTGGCCTATATGCGCGGCCGCACGCTGGACGACAGCTTCATCATCTTGGATGAGGCGCAAAACACGAGCCGCGAGCAGATGAAGATGTTCCTGACCCGCCTCGGCTTCGGCTCCAAGGTCGTCATCACCGGCGATATCACCCAGATCGACCTGCCGGGAGACAAGCCCTCCGGCCTCAAGGAGGCCATGCGCGTGCTGGACGGGGTGCAGGATATCGCGATATGCCGCTTGACGGGCGCGGATGTGGTGCGCCATGTGCTGGTGCAGCGTATTATCGCGGCCTATGAAAAATACGAAAAGCCCTTCCAATCGAAAAAAGGTCAAAACGAGCGGGCGAGAAAGGGAGAAAAATGACGAGCGTAAAGCTGTCCCTACGCTGTGAAAACGGCGTGAAATGTCCGCTGGCGCTGCGGCTGCGCATACGCCGTGCGGCCAAGACCGCGCTAGAGGCGGAGCAGGTGGAGGGGAAAAACGAGCTTTCCGTCCTGCTGACGGACGACGAGGGCATCCATGCTATCAATCGGGAGCAGCGCGGCGTGGACGCGCCGACGGATGTGCTGTCCTTTCCCATGGGCGAGCGCGACCCCGCGACGGGTCGTGTGCTGCTGGGAGATATGGTGCTGAATGTGGAGCGGGCACGGGCGCAGGGCGAGGAATACGGTCACGGCGCGGCGCATGAGATAAGCTACCTGACCGTCCACTCGGTGCTGCACCTGCTCGGCTATGACCATGTGGACGAGGGAGCAATGAAAAAGGAAATGCGCACACGCGAGAAGATCATAATGGAGAAGCTTGAAACATGATTCAAAAAACAGCCATGATAACCATTGCCGGACGTCCGAACGTCGGCAAATCCACCCTCACGAACCGCCTTGTCGGGGAGAAGATAACCATTGTGTCCCCCAAGCCGCAGACCACGCGCAGCCGCATCCTCGCCGTGACGAGCCGCGACGACACCCAATTTGTCTTCATCGACACACCCGGCTTCCACCGTCCGCGCACGAAGCTCGGCAGCTATATGGACAAGGTCGTCACGACCAGTATCGCGGACGTGGACGCGGTCATGCTGCTGGTCGAGCCCATCCCCTCCGTGGGGGCGCAGGAGACGGCGCTCATTGAGCAGCTTCGGCGCTCCGACGTGCCGGTCGTGCTTGTCGTCAACAAGATCGACACGGTGGAGGACAAGCGGGCGCTGCTTGCCGTCATCGCGGCGTATAGCGAGGCGTATGCCTTTGACGAGATCGTCCCCATCTCGGCACAGACGGGCGACGGCGTGGAGGAGCTTTTGCGCGTTTTGGGCAAATACGCGGTGGAGGGGCCGGAGCTTTTCCCGGAGGACATGATAACCGACCAGCCGGAAAAGCAGATCTGCGCGGAGATCGTGCGGGAAAAGCTGCTGCTCTCGCTGGACAAGGAGGTGCCGCACGGCACGGCTGTCGCCGTGACCCGCTTTTCCGAGCGGGACGACGGTATCATCGACATGGACGTGACGATCTACTGCGAAAAACAGAGCCACAAGGGTATCATCATCGGCAAAAAGGGCGCGATGCTCAAGCGTGTTGGCGAGCTTGCGCGGCACGATATTGAGGCATTCATGGGTACAAAGGTCTTTTTGCAGACATGGGTCAAGGTCAAGGAGAATTGGCGTGACTCCGAGGCGCTGCTGAAAAATTTTGGCTTGACGGACGAGTGATAATCGCCTCGCGGCGCGGCAAACTAAGCGCAGCGGGGTGAGACGATGAAAAGCGATATACTATGGCAGCTTTTTGAGGAGACGGGCGACCCGCTCTGCTGGCTTCTGTTCCGGCGGAGCGCGGAGCGCTGAGGCGGGGTACATAAATGGCGGAAACATTCAAGGGCTTGGTTTTGCGCGAGGTGCGGTATAAGGAATCGGATCGGATGCTGACGCTGCTCACAGACCGCCACGGGCTTGTGAGTATCAAGGCGCAGGGGGCGCTTGGGCGCAAAAGCCGTATCGCGGCGGCGACGCAGCTTCTCTGCTTTTCGGAGTTCTCCGTGTCCGAGGCGCGGTACACCGGCGGGCGCTGGCGCATTGACGCGGCCTCCTCCCTAGAGCAGTTCACGGCGCTGCGTGAGGATATTGCGGCGCTGTCGCTGGGCGTGTATTTCGCCGAGCTGCTGTCCACGCTGTGCGCCGAGGATGTGCCGGACACGGCGGCGCTGTCGCTGGGGCTGAACGCCCTGTATGCGTTGAGCCGCCGTCTGTATGAGCCGGAGCATATCAAGGCCGCCTTCGAGCTGCGGCTGATGGCGGCGGAGGGCTTTGAGCCTGCGCTCACGCGCTGCGCTGTGTGCGGACGGACGGAGCCGGAGGAGCCGATGTTCTCACCGCAGAGCGGGCTGCTGCATTGCCGGGGCTGTGGGCATAGTGTCCCCGGCGTGTCGCTGCCACTTGACGGGGACAGCCTTGTGGCCATGCGCTACATCATCCGTGCCGAGCCGAAGAAAATATACAATTTTGCGATACTGCCGGAGTCGGAGGAAAGGCTATGGCGCGTGGCGGAACTGTTCTGCGCCCGCCAGCTTGACCGCCTGCTCCCGTCGCTGGATTACTGGAAAAGTGTGAAATAAATGGAGCTTTACGAAAAATCATTGCAGACCATCGAGCTGCCGGCGATACTGGATATGCTGGCGGCCAAATGCGTGTCGGACGGCGCTAAGGAGCTGGCGCGAGCGCTGCGCCCGTCGTCGGAGGCGGGACAGGTGCGGCTGCTGCTGGCGGAGACGGCGGACGCGAAGAAGATGATGGAGCTCAAGGGAAGCCCGTCCTTCTCCGGCTTAAAGGACGTGCGCTCCTCGCTGGCTCGCGCCGATATGGGCGGTATGCTCAACACCCGCGAGCTGCTGGACATCGCGGGCGTGCTGTTCTCCGCTCGCGCCTGTGCGTCCTATTCCGCCGGTCGCGGCGAGTCGGGGCGGCTGCACCAGCTTTTTATGTCCCTGTCGCCCAATCGCTTTTTGGAGGAGAAGATCACCACCTGTATCACGGGTGAGGAGGAGATCGCGGACGCGGCCAGCGCCGAGCTTGCCGATATACGGCGGAAAATGCGGGCGGCGTCGGCGCGTGTGCGCGAGACCCTGCAGCGCATCATATCCTCGCCGTCCAATTCCAAGGTTTTGCAGGAGGCCATCATCACCCAGCGGGCGGGGCGCTATGTCGTGCCGGTACGCGCCGAGCGCAAGGCGGATATACCGGGGCTTGTCCACGATGTCTCCGCCTCCGGCGCGACCCTGTTTATCGAGCCGATGGGCGCGGTCAAGGCGAACAACGAGCTGCGCGAGCTTGCGTCCAAGGAAAAGGCGGAGATCGAGCGTATACTCATGGAGCTGTCCGCCGACTGTGCGGCGAGCCGCGAGACCATTACACTGAACGTGAACGTGCTGACCCAGCTTGACCTCATCTTTGCGCGGGCGGAGCTTGCCTACCAGATGAACGCCGGAGAGCCGGAGCTCACGGAAAATGAGCTGCTGCTGAAGCGGGCGCGGCACCCGCTGCTGCCCAAGGAGAGCGCCGTCCCCATCAGCGTGGCGCTCGGCGGCGAATATGATACCCTTGTCATCACGGGACCGAACACCGGCGGCAAGACCGTCACGCTCAAAACGCTGGGGCTGCTCTGCGCCATGACGGGCTGCGGCCTCCAAATTCCGGCGGCGGACGGAAGCCGCATACCCATCCTGAAAACCATTTTGGCCGACATCGGCGATGAGCAGTCCATCGAGCAGTCGCTGTCCACCTTTTCGAGCCACATGGTCAATATCGTCCGTATGCTCGAGCTCTGCGAGCCGGGGACGCTTGTGCTCTTTGATGAGCTTGGCGCTGGCACAGACCCCGCCGAGGGCGCGGCGCTCGCGATGGCGATCATCGAATACACGCGCAGCCACGGGGCGCTCACGGCGGCCACGACGCACTATGCCGAGCTGAAGGTCTACGCCACGAACACCGCCGGGGTGATGAACGCCTCCTGCGAGTTCGATTTGGAGACGCTGCGCCCGACCTATAAGCTGCTGGTCGGCATACCGGGCAAGTCCAACGCCTTTGCGATATCGAGCCGCCTCGGTGTGCCGGATGAGATCATCGAGGACGCGAAAAAGCGCCTCAGCGCCGAGACGACGGATTTTGAAAAGACCATCGAGCGTCTGGAAAGCCAGCGCATGGCGATGGAGCGCGAGACGCAGGCGCGGCGGGAGGCCAAGGCACAGGCGGAGGAGGACGCACGACAGGCGGAGCGTATGCGGCGGGAGCTGGAGGTGCGGCTCGAAAAGGCCGAGCTTAAAGCGCGGCGCGAGGCGGAGCGTATCATTCAGGAGGCGCGTGACGCGGCGGATGAGGCGTTTCGGGAGATCGACCGCGAAAAGGCCGCCGTCAACGAGCAGACGGATGTCCGGCGCGTCAACGAGGCGCGTACCGAGCTGCGCCGCCGCCTAAACGAGAGCGAGGCGAAGCTGCGCACACGGGCGGAAACACCCGCGCCGAAGCCGAAGCAGAGCCGCGCCATCCGCAAGGGCGACACGGTGGAGCTCGGCTCTAACGGCATACGCGCCGAGGTCATCGACATACGGAGCGACGGAACACTGTATTTGCAGGCCGGCATTATGAAGGTCACGGCCTCGCCGGACGATGTGACGCTGATCGAAAATGCGAAGCCCGCCGTGAGATCCGTTGCGGCGGCAGCCTCGGCGGCGCTGCACAGTGCGCCCGTACCGGCGGAGCTTGACATACGCGGCCTTATGTCGGACGAGGCGGAGCTCGCCGTGGAGCGCTACATCGACAGCGCCGTCGCCGGACGGCTCAAGACCGTGACCATCATCCACGGCAAGGGGACAGGGGCGCTCCGTGCGGCGGTGCAGCAGTGTCTAAAAAAGAATCGGCTGGTGAAAAGCTACCGCCTTGGTCGCTATGGTGAGGGCGAAACGGGCGTGACTGTGGTGGAGTTGAAGTAAAAGCGCCGCATAGTGCCGCCGGCAACTGTGCAACTTCACAAAATGTTAAAAAATATTGCTAATTGTGAAGAAGTTTGATACAATAGAGACACTATAAAAACAGCTATGAGGGAGCGGGAAAAATGGTTATTCGAGAAGTCACGATCAACAACCAAGTCGGACTGCACGCCAGACCTGCGACATTCTTCATCCAGAAAGCCAACGAGTTCAAGAGCAGCATCTGGATCGAAAAGGACGAGCGTCGTGTCAATGCCAAGAGCCTTTTGGGTGTGCTTTCGCTTGGAATCGTCAAGGGGACGAGCGTCAACATCATCGCCGACGGCTCGGACGAGGAGGAGGCCGTCGATACGCTGGCCGAGCTCATCGACACCGGCTTCACGGAATAAACTAGTAACGGCAAAAACGGAAGGGGCGTGTTCCTACACGCCCTTTTTTTGTACACGCCTTTGTATTTGAGCCATGGACAAAATCACCGAGCTTCGCCAAAAATCCAATAAGCTGCCGCTGCTGCCGGGGGTCTATATCATGAAAAACGCCGCCGGTGAGGTCATCTATGTCGGCAAGGCCAAGGCGCTGAAAAACCGTGTGTCAAGCTATTTCACCGGCGAGCATCTGCCCAAGGTGGCGGCGATGGTGAGCCATGTGGACGATTTTGATGTGATCGTGGCCGCCTCGGAGTTTGAGGCGCTGGTGCTGGAAAACAGCCTGATCAAGCGACATCAGCCGCATTACAACATCCTGCTGCGCGACGACAAGAGCTACCCGTTCCTGCGTGTGGACGAGCGGGAGGCGTACCCGCGCTTTACGCTTGTGAACCGCGCCAAGGACGACGGCGCACGTTACTTCGGTCCCTACGGTGGTCGCTATGTCAGCCGCAGCATTTTGGAGACGATGACCAAGGCGCTGAAAATGCCGGACTGCTCGCGCCGTTTCCCACGCGACATCGGACGCGACCGCCCCTGCCTGAACTACCACACCAAAAGCTGCGCCGGTTGGTGTCGGGGCGAGCCGGACGAGGCGGCCTATCGGGAGAATATCGCTCTGATGTGCCGTATGCTGGACGGGGACGCGAAAAAGCTCATCGGGGAATTGGAGCAGGAGATGGAGCAGGCGGCGGAGGAGCTGCGCTTTGAGGAGGCGGCGGCGCTGCGTGACCGCATCCGCGCCCTGCGCGAGCTTCATAACCGCCAGCACGTCCTCAAATCGGCGCGGACGGATACGGACGCGATCGGCTTCTGCCGTGGCGCGAGGACGGCTTTTGTCGTGCTGCACTACACGGACGGCGACCTTGCGGACAAGGACTTGGAGCTTATGCCGGAGCCGGTGGAGGACGACGCGGCGGCGCTGGCGGCGATACTGAGCCAGTATTATGCGCGGCGCGGCCTCTGGCCGAGAGATGTGCTGCTGCCGTTTGAGCCGGAGGGACTGGCGGAGCTTGAACGCCTTTTGAGCGAGACGGCGGGGCGGCGGGTCACGCTGTCCGTGCCGCAGCGCGGCGAGCGTCGCGCCTTTTTGGAGGCGGCGCAGCGCAACGCACACGAGGAGAGCGAGCGTGCCGCAACACAGGCCGAGCGCCGCAGCAAGACGCTCGAATGGCTGCAAAAAATGCTGGGCTTGGACACGCCGCCGCAGCGCATTGAGGCGTTCGACATCTCGAACACCGGCAATACGGACATCGTGGCCTCCATGACCGTATTCGAGGGCGGGAGGCCGCTAAAGCGCGACTACCGCCGCTTCCGAATGAAGTCGGTCACGACGCAGGACGACTTTGCCAGTATGTATGAGGCGGTGCTGCGCCGCTTCCGCCGCTGGCAGGATGGGGACGAGAAATTCGCGGCGCTGCCCGACCTGCTGCTGATAGACGGCGGCGAGGGACAGGTGGCGGCGGCACGGGCGGCCATGGACGAGGCCGACGTGTCCGTCCCGGTGTTCGGCATGGTCAAGGACGACCGCCATCGGACGCGGGCGCTGGTCACGGAGCGGGGACAGGAGATCGGCATACAGGCCAATCCCGCCGTCTTCGCGCTCATCGGCAACATACAGGAGCAGACCCACCGCTTTGCCATCGAATACCACCGCCTGCTGCGCGACAGTCGCTTCGGCTCGGAGCTTGACGCGATACCCGGCGTGGGCGCAAAGCGCCGTGCGGCGTTGCTCCGAGAATTTAAGACCATGAAAGCCATACGCACGGCGGAGGTGGACAAGCTCGCCGCCGTTGTGCCGCGGAGCACCGCCGAGGCGGTGTGGCGGCATTTCCATGAGGAGGAAGCCAAATGAGAGTTATCACCGGAACGGCCCGCGGGCGCAAGCTGTGCGAGCCTAAGGATATGTCCGTCCGTCCGACGACGGATATGGTCAAGGAGGCCGTGTTCTCCATCGTACAATTCGACGTGCCGGGGCGGCGCGTGCTCGACCTCTTTGCCGGAACCGGTCAGCTCGGTATCGAGGCGCTGAGCCGCGGGGCGCGGGAGTGCGTGTTCGTGGACAACGCGCCGCAGTCGCTGGCGCTGGTGCGGAAGAATCTGGCACTGTGCGGCTTTGTGGCGGAGGTCGTTCGTGCGGACGCTTGCAGCTATCTGTCCCGCTGCGGCAAATTCGACCTCGTGTTTATCGACCCGCCGTACCATGCCGGACTGTATGACGACGTGCTGGACGCCGTTTTTCAGTTTGACATATTAAAGGAAGGTGGTATAATACTTGTCGAGAGTATGCGCGGGACTGCGCTGCCGGAGGCAAAAGCGCCGTATGTGCGTGGTCGCCAGTACCATTACGGCAAGGTCTCACTCACGGCATACAGCAGAGGAACGACATGAAAACCGCTCTCTATCCCGGCAGTTTTGACCCCATCACGCTTGGTCATCTGAACATCGTGCGCCGTGCGGCGGCTGTGTTTGACCGAGTGGTCGTGTGTGTGATGAAGAACTCCGAAAAAAGCCCCATGTTCACCATCGAGGAGCGCATGGAGCTTGCGCGTAAGGTGACGGCTCGCTTCTCCAATGTGGAGGTCGCCACGACGGATATGCTTCTCGCGGAGTATGCAAAGCAATTTGACGGCGCCGTGATCGTCAAGGGCTTGCGGGCGCTGTCCGACTTTGACTATGAATTCCAGATCGCGCTCATCAACAAAAAAATGAATCCGCAGCTTGAGACCATGTTCCTGACGGCGAGCGAAAAATACACCTATTTGAGCTCCAGCGTCGTGAAGGAGATGGCACGCTATGGCGCGGATCTGTCCGATTTTGTCCCGATGGAGATCATCGGGGACGTACTCGAAAAAACAAACAGCTTGAGGAGGCAGAAGTCGCAATGAACGAGAACGAAGGGATCCTTGAACTGATCGAAATGCTTTATAACATGATCTCCGAGGCTTGGGGTGTCCCTCTCGGAAACGATAAGTGCTTGGTCGATAGGGACAAGGCGCTTGACCTCATCGAGGAGATCAAGGCGCGTCTTCCGGCGGAGATGGCCGAGGCAAAGCGCCTTGTGTCCGCCCGTGATGAGTTTATCGGCAACGCCAAGCGTGAGGCCGAATCCGTGCGCAAGATGGCGGAGGAGCGCAGCCGCCAGCTCGTCGAGGAGCAGGAGGTCGTCCGCCTTGCCAAGGCCAAGGCCGACTCCATCCTCGCCGATACCGAGGCAAAGGCGCGTGAGCTTCGCCGCGTCGCCAACGAATATGTGGACGAGTCCCTCAAGGGCGCGGAGGCTTCGGTTGCCGCCGCCTTGGAGGAGGTGCGCAGCAGTCGCGCCCGCTTCCGCAACGCCGCCACGAGCTATAACGCCACCCTGCAACAGCAGGTGCAGCGCCAGCTCCAGCAGCAGCCCCTCCAGCAAGACCCTGCCCCGGAGGGCGATGAGCGCTGATAACAGCATAGGACAAGGCCGCAGCTTCCGCTGCGGCCTTTTTTGACGGCCTGAATGAGCGACGGCGTTCACACCGTCGCGAACGATACGTCGTCCGCAAACCGGCGGAAGTCCGCCGAGTTCCCGCAGGGAGGCTTTGCCGACCGAGCAGATCAAATCAAAGGGGTCCCCATGGAAACCGCAGTTTCCATGGGCTCGGCGTTAGCCGTAAATTCAAGCAGCCTTGCCGGAGCAAGGCTTTTTGAATTATGCCGGTCGGATTCACTCCGACCGAGCAGATCGAATCAAAGGGGTCCCCATGAAGTCCAAGGACTTCATGGGGTGGTACGGGTAGTGGGACTTGAACCCACACGCATTGCTGCACAGGAACCTAAATCCTGCGTGTCTGCCAATTTCACCATACCCGCATATATACCCCTCTATTATAGCGGAAGTTGACAAAGTGCGCAAGGCGGGATATTATATTTTTTCGAGAAAAACGAGAGGAAACGATACGGATGAAGCATAAAAATGAGCTTGCCGTGCTGCTGGCGGCCTGTGGCTGGGGCATGATCGGGCTATTCACGCGACAACTGGGAGATCGGGGGCTCGGTTCGGGCGATATTCTGCTGGTACGCGCCTGCGGCTGCACCATCTTCTTTGCTGTGGCACTGGCGATAAGCGGGCCGTCCGGCTTTGCCATCCGACTGCGCGACCTGCCGCTGCTGCTCGCGTTTGGCGTGACGACGCTGTTTTTTACCTACTGTTACTACCGCGCCATCGAGCTTGCGAGTATGTCCGTCGCCTGCACGCTGATGTTCACCGCGCCGGTGTTCGTGATGGTCATGAGCCTGTTTGTGTTCCACGAGCGCTTCAGCGTGCAGAAGCTGCTCTCGCTGTGTATGGCGCTCGGCGGCGTGACCCTTGTCTCTGGACTGCTCTCCGGCGGGGCGGCGTTTTCCGCGCTGGGTGCGGTGTTCGGGATCTTGAGCGGCTTTGGCTATGCGCTGTATAACATCTTCTCCAAGCTTTTAAGTCTGCGCGGCTGCTCGGTGTGGCAGCTCAATTTCTACGGCTGGCTTATATGCACCGTCCTCTGCGTACCGATATGGGGCGTACACGGCGCTGCACCGGCGGTCGCGGACGGTGCGGGCTGGAGTCTCTGCTTCTGGATGGTGGTCATTTCCGGCTTCACTCCGGCGCTGCTCTACAATTGGGCGCTGCGAAGCATGGAGGCCAGCCGCGCCTCCATGATGGGCACATTAGAGCCGGTCGTCGCCACGGTCGTCGGTGCGCTGGCCTTTCACGAGGGGATAGGTCTGACCGGCTTCCTTGGCATAGCTCTTGTCCTCGCAGCCGTCGCCGTCTTGAATTGGAAGCCGAGGAAAGAGCATAACGCCGCCGCATAAGCGCAGCGCCTCCGCACCGCTCGCTTCCGCAAAAGGGCGGCAAAAAGCCCTCGCCCGTTTCAACGGCGAGGACATGGGGCAAGGCTTCCGTCATATTATTTCTCCAGCGTTTCGTTTTCCGGCGCGTTTTCCCTTTCTTCTTCAACAGGGGCTGTAGCGATTTGTGTGTTCGCTACAGCCCCTGTTGCAGGGTGTCAAACGCTGTGTTGGGCTCCGCGCTTGCGTCAAGCCGATGCGGTGCTTTGACAGGCTTTTATATGACCTTTTCCGCCGTGCAGGGCTGTTCCAGAAGCTCCGGATGCGCCAGCAGCTCCTTGAGGCGGCTGAACGCGAGGGCGAGATAGTGGCCGGAGGCGATGCGCTCGTCCATCACAACGCCCAGCGGCATACAACGCACAAGCTCGATCTCGCCGTTTTTGCCGCGCTTCGGTATGTCGCGCAGATTGCCCATCGTGACGGCGACGCTGGTCGTGCCGAAGTTATAGACATGGTGGTAGATGTGGTTTGTGCGGATGGACGCGAGGTTGGAGATAAGGACGCTCGCATGGAAGGGGCTGGCCGCGATGATCTGCTTCGGCAGCAGCCCGTGGCGATCCGCCCAGCGGAGGATGTTGATACCAAGCCGCATAAGCCAACTGAGGCTACAGAGTATGCCCATCCACTTATCGAGCAGGTTGCTCTCCTCGCCGGAGCTGTTGACCTCGATATACTTGTCGAGCTTCTCCTGCACGTCAAAAACCGTATCCTGCGGCGTGAAGTAGAGCTTGGAGAAGGTGTCGTCATTCCCGCCGCCGGGACGCAGCACCACCAGCGAGACGGTGAAGTCGTTGTGCTGGTAGATGCGGCGGTTGACGATGAAGCGGTTGAGGGAGGGGTACTCCGCGACCAGATGGGCATAGGCCGTCATCAGGATGGCCATGTGGCTGATACGCTTTCCCTCGCGGCGCTTCGCGTTCATATAGGTACGCTGCGGCTCGATGGGGATGTCCAGCGTTATCATGTTCATTGAATCGCTTCGCTCGGTCAGGAAATGCGGGATGAGGTAATACATCGGTACCTCGTCCCGGACGAGCGTTCCGTCTGCTCTGCGCATAGTGGCCTCCTAGGGGAAATTTTTTCTGATTGCTTCAATATATTTAAGCACATTTCCGCCCGCATGACAAGGGCTTTTCGTCCTAAATTTCAAAAAGCAGCGGCGAACAGCCGTGCTCACGCAAAAAAACGCGCATATCCTCCGGCAGCGGCTCGGAAAAAGCAAGCTGTCCCCGCCCAAAGGGATGGTCAAGGACACAGCGGGCGCTGTGCAGCGCCGGACGCGAAAGCGCCCTGTCGCCGCCATAGGCCGTGTCCCCGGCCAGCGGGTGTCCGATGGCGGCTGTATGCTCGCGTATCTGGTGGGTGCGCCCCGTGTACAGCCGTAGGCGCAGCAGCGTGTATGCGCCGTCCGTCCAAAGGCTCTCGTAATCCGTCCGCGCCGCACGACCGGCCACCGCCCTGTCCACCGTCCCACGCGGCGGACACGCGCCCTGCGCGATGGCGAGGTATTCGCGCACGAAGCGCTCCGTATGCAGCGCACGGCGCAGCCGCTCGTGCGCCAGCCCGCAGAGGGCGAGGCACATGAGCCCCGTTGTGCCGCGGTCAAGGCGGTTGACGGGATGGAACGGCTGCTCCGCACCCCAATGCAGCGCGGCAAAGGATGCCACGCTCGTACCCGCGCCATGCACCGTCACCCCGGCTGGCTTCGACACGACAGCCATATACTCGTCCTCCCAGATTACCCGCACACCACAGTCCGACGGCGGAAAGGGATTGCCCGCCCCCACATCGTCAATACGGGCGGCCAGCAGATCCCCGACCTCGACCCGCACGTTGACGCGCACGGGCTTGCCGTTGCGTGTAATGCCCTCCGGCACAAATTTCAAGTGCGACACAAAGCCCTGCGGCAATTGCAGCTCCCGCCGCAGGAGGCTTCCGACAGTCCGCCCCGCGAGCGCGTCCGTCACCGTCAGCGTCAGTTGCAGTTTTTCCATAAAAAGCTCCCTTTCCTGCACCAACGGGCGCGGCGGCGCATAGAATGCTCGGAGGTGATATGGTATGGCGAAAAGCTATTTCCTCGGCGCAAACACAGGTCGAGGCTTCGTCTCCCTCTATGACGGCTTTGTCCGCGAGGGCGATTTTCTCTGGATACTCAAGGGCGGTCCCGGCTGCGGCAAATCCAGCTTCATGCGGCGTATCGGCGCAGCCGCCGAGAGCGCAGGGCATGAGGTGGAGTACGTTCTCTGCTCCGGCGACCCGGACAGTCTTGACGGAGTTTACATAACTGGCCTCGGCGTGGCCTACGCCGACGGCACCGCGCCGCACATACTGGAGCCGCAGCACCCCGGTGCGGATTCAAATTATGTAAACCTTGGCGCTCATCTCGACAACGCCGCACTCAAGGGGCTGCTGCCGGAGCTTGCGCAGCTACAAGCCGCCTACCGCGCCAAGTACGCGGAGGCTTACGCGGCGCTCGCCGAGGCCAAGGCGCTGCACGACCGCTTGGAGGCGGTATACCATCCCCACGTCGATTTCGCCGGTGTGGACGCACTCGCGGAAAGGCACATCAAGCGCCTGCTGGGGTAAAGGTCAATACACCCGTCGTCCGGCGACGTATTTGGCGCGGACATCGCGGGTGCGGGCGCGGTATATCATCCGCTCAAAGCGGCGCGGCATATCGTCGTCCCCGTCCCGCTCGCGCCGGTCATCCACGACCACCGCGTCAAAGTCAAAGCCCTGCTCAAACGCGCCGACGCGCCCAAAATACGCGCCGCCGCCGCGACTGGCCAGAAAGAACGCCTCCGCCGCCGTCAAATGCGGGGCTACGCCCTCCAAGCGCCACAGCAGCTTCGCGCTCTCCAGCGTGCGGCGCACAATGGCCGCCATGTCCATGGTGTGACCGCCGGAAATATCGCTGCCAAGCCCGATGTGCAGCCCGTCCTCCATATAACGGCGGATGGGCGCGATGCCGCTGCGGACGTTGATATTCGAGGCGGGACAGTGGACGACCCACGCCCCGCGCCGCTTCATGAGCGCCCGCTCCGCCTCGGTCATGTAGATACAGTGCGCCATGAGCGTCCGCTCACCCAGAAGCCCCGTGCCGTCGTACACCGAGGCGTAGTTCGGGTATTCGGGGTGCAGCTCCCGCACCCAGCGCACCTCATCCGGATTTTCGTCCAGATGGCTCTGCACACCCAAGCCGCAACGCCGCGCAAGCTCACCCAAGCCCGCCATCAGCTCGCCCGTGCAGCTTGGGACGAAGCGCGGCGTGAGGATGGCCGCCGTGTGCTTAAAGTGCCGCTCCGCCACCGCCGCGAGCCACTGCTCCGTGGCGGCGAGCGAGACCGCCGCACTGTCCTCGCGCAGTGTGTCCGGGCAGTTGCGATCCATATTCACCTTGCCGACCAGCGTATGCAGCCCCGTTTTTTCAAGCCGCTCCATGAGGCGCAGCGTCGCCGGAGCATGGACGGTGGCGAATATGACCGCGTGGGTCGTGAAGCCCCGGCGCAGCTCCTCCGCAAAGTGGGCGTACACCGCGTCGGCGTATTCCTCCGAGGCAAAGCGAGCCTCCTCCGGGAAGGTCAGCGTGTCCAGCCATTCCAGCAGCTCCAGATCCATCCCCAGCCCGACATTGCGGTACTGGCTTGCATGGAGGTGCAGGTCGTTATACCCCGGCAGGATGAGCCGTCCGGCATAGTCTCGCACCCGCAGCCCGTCATAGCGGGACGGCAGGCGGTCAAACACACCGGCGCATTTCCCGTCCTCATCGCAGACGGCGTAAGCGTCGGGACGCAGACAGAGGCGCTGCGGCGTTTCCGACCACACAAGGTCGCCATGCAGGGCAAAGGGCTTCATACAGACCATCTCCTATCGTCAGATAGATAAATTATACCACCCGCCAGCCCTCTTTTCAACGATTGCGCTTGTCAGATACGGTCACGGCGTTGTATAATGCGCTTGTTATCAATATGTATTCTATAAGGAGGACTGTCCCGTGATCGACCTTTCCATCCATAAAGAGGGTCTTGCCCACAACATCCGCCGCGCCAAGGAACGCGGTGTCGTTATCCCCACCTATGCCCAGATGAAGGATCCGTCCAAGATCCCGCAGAGCATTCTGGACAAGCTCGCCAAGACCGGGCTTTGGGATGTTGACCCCGTGAACCTCTTCCGCGTGAGCTGGCACAACGAGCCAAAGGAGAGCGGCGGTCTCTTTGGTGCGCCCAACTATATCGAGTTTCCCTCCGCGCTCACCGGCGTACCCTGCCGCATTTTCGCGCTGGTCGGCAAGTGGTTTCCCACCGGCTGCCACAAGGTCGGCGCGTCGTTCGGCTGCCTCGTCCCGGAGCTTGTGACGGGTCATTTTGACGCCGACAAGCAGCGTGCCGTCTGGCCGTCCACCGGCAACTACTGCCGTGGCGGCGCGTTCAACTCCGTGCTGCTCGGCGTCCACCCCATCGGCATTCTTCCGGCGGAGATGAGCCGCGAGCGCTTTGATTGGCTGCACTCCATCGGTGCGGAGGTCATCGCGACCCCCGGCTGCGAGTCGAACGTCAAGGAGATATTCGACAAGACGCATGAGCTTGGCGAAGACCCGCGCAACATGATCTTCAACCAGTTCGAGCAGATGGGCAACCATCTCTGGCACTATGAGGTCACGGGCGACGCGCTCAGCGAGGTATTTGAGCTCATCCGCCGCCCCGGCGACCGCTTTGCCGGTGCCTGCTTCACCACCGGCTCCGCCGGCTCTATCGGCGCGGGCGATAAGCTCAAGGAGCGTTATCCCGGTCTGAAGCTCGCCGCCGGTGAGGCGCTGCAATGTCCCACACTGCTGGATAACGGCTTCGGCGGCCACCGTATCGAGGGCATAGGCGACAAGCACGTCCCTTGGATACACAACGTCAAGAACACCGACATGGTCATCGCCATCGACGACAACGACAGCCAAGACCTCACCCGCCTGTTCAACGAGCCGGAGGGACGCGACTTCCTCGCCGCCGACCTCGGCGTTGACCGCGACTGGCTGGAGCAGCTCTCCCTGCTCGGTATCAGCGGCATTGCCAACCTGCTCTGCTGCATTAAGATGGCCAAGTATTACGAGTCCACGGAGAACGACATTGTGGCGACGGTGCTGACC
>CAVIIB010000004.1:36410-44976 GCA_963642815.1 Oscillospiraceae bacterium
AATATGCTTGAGCTTCGCTACCCGGAGCGCAAGCCGGTACACAACCTCAAATACTACACATGGGTCGAGCAGCAGGGCAAGACCGCCGAGGTGCTCAACGACCAGTGGTACGGCACGGCCTTTGCCGACGTCCACACGCAGGCCGCCGCCATCGACGAGCTCATCAACGCCTTTAATGCCGAGGTCGCTCGCGCCTAAACGCGCCGCGTGTGCGCCGTCTGCGGACAGAATTAAAAAAAACTCCTCCATTTGTTCATGCAATGGTCATAAGTGTGCGATACTATATGCATGAAAGCGCCGGAGGGCGCAGAGCAAGACAGCGCCGCATGGTGCGGCAGGAGCAAATAACACCGCGTGGCGCTGCCTTCTGAACAGAATGGGAGGTATCTGTATGAACGATATAAACGATATGAACGAAAACAGCGTTCCCGAAGCCGAACAGAATACGGGCGGCTATTTCCGTCCTGAGGAGAAGCACGAGGACATCAGCGACGCTTCCTACACCGCCGCCTCCGAGGAGGCTACGACCTATGTATACAGTCCCGGCCATAGCTGCTCCGCCGTTCCCGAAGCGTCGGGGAAAAAGCCCCGCCGCCGTATGTCCACGGGCGCGATCATTGCGATATGCCTGATATGTGCGCTGCTGGCCGGTGCGCTCGGTGTCGGCGCTACGCTGCTGGTGACAGGCTCGGACAGCGCCGCCATCCTGCCCACCGTGGTCGAGGAGACGGAGGAGGAGGTTCAGCAATCCACCGTCAAGCCCGTCCTCGTCACAAGCTCCACGCTCGACTCGGAGGTCATGAGCGCCGAGGAGATCTACGAGATGGCCTGTGAGCAGGTCGTCGGTGTCACGACGGAGATCACCGCCTACAACATCTTTGGTCAGCAGGTCAGCGGCGTGGTTTCCGGCACCGGCTTTATCCTCACCGATGACGGCTACATCCTCACGAACTACCACGTCATCGAGGATGCCTATGAGGGTGGCTATGACATCTCCGTCCTGACCCATGACGGCACGGAATACGCCGCCGAGGTCGTCGGTACGGAGCAGGAAAATGACCTCGCCGTTTTGAAGATCGACGCGGCGGGACTGAGCCCGGTCACACTGGGCGACTCCAACGAGATGAAGGTCGGTCAGACCATCTATACCGTCGGCAACCCGCTCGGTCAGCTTGACTACACCATGACGACGGGCATTGTCTCCGCGCTTGACCGGACCATCCGCACCGACACAAACACATCCGTCAATATGTTCCAGATCGACGCCGCCGTCAACTCCGGCAACTCCGGCGGCCCCATCTATAACGTCTACGGACAGGTCATCGGCATCGTCACCGCCAAATACAGCTCCACCGGCGTGGAGGGTCTTGGCTTCGGCATCCCCATCTCGGATGCGTACTACATCGCCAATGAGCTCATCACGAACGGCTATGTCTCCGGCAAGGCCTATATGGGTGTCACCGTCAGCACCGTTTCCGCCAGTGCCGCCCAGTACTACAACATGGTCGAGGGCGCGATGATACAGAGCGTAACGGACGGAAGCTGCGCCGACAAGGCGGGGCTTCAGACGGGCGACATCATCACCGCCGTCGGTGAGACGGAGATCACGAGCCAGAGCGAGCTTATCTCCGCCATCCGTAAGTACCATGCGGGCGACACCGCCCAGCTCACCGTCTTCCGCGCACAGGAATACCTGACGCTCTCCATCACCTTTGACGAGGCGCTGCCTAACGAGACCGGCACGGAGACCAGCGAGAGCGGGAGCAGCGAATACGCCGCCTCCGGCGAACCCGGCCAATACTACGAATACCACGGCAACGCAAACGCCGGCGATGTTCAGGAATTTTTCAACGAGTTTTTCAACCAGCGCTGACAAGGGCATAGAGCCTATGAATGTTGGGGGCAGCCACCCGCAAGGGTGGCTGCCCCCCAATTGTTGATGTAGAGCCTTATTGTACGGCGCATGGGCTGCGCGTCCAGCGGCGGAGCAGCGCCGCCGCCGTGAGACCGATGGCGAGGCCGAGCAACGCGCCCGCCAGCACGTCGGACGGGAAGTGTACGAACAAATACAGCCGCGAAAGGGCGATGATGACCGCCAGCGGAATGGCGGCATAGCTGAGGCGGCGGTCAGCCGCCGTGAGCACAACAGCGCCGATGACGGACGAGAGCGTATGCCCGGAGGGGAAGGAATAGTCCTTGGGATCGGCGATAAGGAGCGCCGCCTCCTCCAGCCAGCAGGGGCGCGGACGCGCCACAAGCGGCTTGAGGCAGAGATTCCCGATGAGCGCACCCACCGCCAGCGCCGCGAGCAGCACCACGCCTTGCTTCCGTCCGCGCCGCGACAGCAGCAGCGCCGCCGCCGCAAGCAGCCATATCAGCCCGCCGTTGCCGAGCAGCGTGAGCCTCGGCATGAGAAAATCGAGCGCGGGACAGGAAAGCGCCTCGCGCAGACCGTGCAAAATGAACCAGTCCGCGCTTTGTATCGCGTCCAGCATAGTCCTTACTCCGTTTCGACCTCGATGTTGTCAATCCCGTGCTGCTCAAATTCGGAGAAATAGCCGTCGATACGGGCGATCAGCTCGTTCTCATCGTCCTGGTCTACGCCCTCCTGCTCCATATCGCGCCGCGCCAGCTCCTCGGCCAGTATCTCAAAGAACACCGCGTCCTCATAGTCGGCGATGGCCTCATGGATGCCGCCCTCCTCATACGCCCGCGAGGGCATGACGTGACCGTACCAGCGCTCGGCCAGACCTTTCATCCCGCACTGGCCGCAGAGCGCGAACAGCTTCTCTTGTAAAAGGTCATAGTCCTCAAAGCGGTCGTCCCCGCGTGCGGAGTTGAGGACCCAGTTTCCGATATACACCATGTCCAGCAGGCGACGATACTCCTTATCGGTCAGTTCAATGGTCATATAGCCCGCCTCCTTGCGAAAAAAATACTCCGACTGGGCATATTGCTGCCCGTCTTGTTTCTATTATATCATATTTGTAACACATTGCTAGCCAAATCGCCCTTGTTTTAACGGATAATTTATTATATGATACTTGTTATGAATATGAAAGACGTAATTATCTCCATCACCGGCACACAGAAGGACCCCCACGGCGATACAGACCGTGTGGAGCTTGTGACCGCCGGAAAATACGGCTTCGAGGACGGTCGCTGCCGCTTCAGCTACCACGAATCCGACCTGACGGGCTTGGAGGGGACAAAAACCACCTTTACCGTCAGCCCGCTGGGCGTGGTCATGAGCCGCGAGGGAACGCTCAACTCCCAAATGCTCTTTGAGATGGGCAAGAAGCACGTTTTCCTCTACAACACGCCCTATGGCAGCGCCACACTGGGCGTGGATACCCGTATGCTCAAAAGCGATATGGGCGAGCACGGCGGCGAGCTTGAGATCGACTATAACATCGACTTTGAGCATAACCTCGTTGGCCGCAACCAATTCAAAATCCATGTGAAAGAGAATCAAAACAATGTCTGATCTTTACGAGCTGGCTAAAAGCCAGATACGCGACATCCTCTCCAAGGCCGAGCCCGCGCTGGCGGAGGTCAGCGGCAGCATTGACCGCAGCAAGAACGCCCAGAACGGCGACCTTGCCTCCAACCACGCCATGGCCGGTGCCAAGGCGCTGCACAGCGCACCCCGCGCCATCGCGGAGGCCGTCGTGGCCAAGGCCGCGCTGGATGGGAGCTGGTTTGATACCGTCGAGTGTGCGGGCCCCGGCTTCCTCAACTTCCGCTTTGCCGACCGCTGGTACGGCGACGTGCTTGCCGCCGTCATGCGCGAGGGTGCGGACTATGGTCGTGCCGAGAAGCGGCTGGGCAAGCGCGTGATGGTGGAGTTCGTCTCCGCCAACCCCACCGGCCCCATGACCATCGGCAACGCCCGTGGCGGTGTGCTGGGCGACAGCATGGCCGCCGTGCTCGACCGCGCCGGTTGGGACGTGTGGCGCGAGTTCTACGTCAACGACGCGGGACATCAGGTTGAAATGTTCGCCCTCTCCGTCGAGGCTCGCTATATCCAGCTTTTGCGGGGCGAGGACGCGGTGGAATTCCCCGACGCCGGTTATCACGGCGACGACATCCGCGAGCTTGCCCGCGAGATATACGAAAAGGACGGCGAGAAATACCTCTCCATGCCCGCCGAGGAGCGCCGCAGGGCGTTTGCCGCCTACGGCATTGAGCGCAATATCGCCCGTATGCGCGAGGATCTGGAGCGCTACGGCATCCACTATGACCAGTGGTTCCGCGAGACGAGCCTCCATAGCTCCGGCTACGTCGCCGAGACCATTGAGCTTCTCACCAAGGCCGGACACACCTACGAAAAGGACGGTCAGCTCTGGCTTCGCAACACCGACTTCGGCGCGGACAAGGACGAGTGTATGCGCCGCGCCGACGGCACATGGACATACTACGCCGTGGACATCGCCTACCACCGCAACAAATTCGTGGAGCGCGGCTTCGACCGCGTTATCAACGTCTGGGGCGCCGACCACCACGGTCACGCCATCCGCTTTGCCGCGACCATGACCTGCCCTGAGCTGGGGCTTGCCGGACGACAGCTTGACTTCCTCATCATGCAGATGGTGCGCCTTGTGCGCGGTGGCGAGACGGTCAAGGTCTCCAAGCGCACGGGCAAGGCGCTGACGCTGGCCGACCTGCTTGACGAGATCGGCGTGGATGCCTGCCGCTACTTCTTCAACGCCAAGCCCGACACCCACCTTGAATTTGACCTTGACCTCGCCGTCCGACAGGACAGCGAGAATCCGGTCTATTACGTCCAGTACGCCCATGCGCGTATCTGCTCGCTGCTGAAGGCGCTCCAAGCCGACAGCCTTTCCGTCGGCGGCGAGGTGGACGCCTCGCTGCTTCAAAGCGAGCAGGAGCATGAGCTCATCAAACAGCTTGCCACCTTCCCCTCGGAGATCCAACGCGCCGCCGAGGATATGGACCCCTCGCGTATCAACCGCTACTGCTCGGAGACGGCCTCCCGCTTCCACAAGTTCTACAACGCCTGCCGCATCCGTGGTGAGGCCGGCGACGTTGCCTCCGCACGGCTGGCGCTCTGCGCCGCCACCGGCACGGTGCTTGAAAACGCCCTCTCCATCCTTGGTGTCAGCGCTCCCGAATCCATGTGACGATTCCATGTGAAAGGGGATATGTCCGCCATGCGCGAGCTCTTCACGGGACAGCTTCATATCCTTGACAGCGCCACGGCCACGCGCCTACAGGCGCTGGGTATGCCGCGGGATGCCTGTACGCCGGACTGGATACTCCGCCATCCGGCGGCGTTTCTCGCCATCCGGCGCGACGATATTGCCGCCGGAAGTGATATGCTCTATGCGCCCACGTTCGGCGCGTCTGCGCCCGCGCTGCGGCGCTGCGGTGCTCATGCCGACGTGCGGGATATGAACCTCCGTCTGGTCGCGCTGGCGCGGGAGGCGGCGGATGGTCGTCCCGTCGGCGGCTGTATCTCTCCCGCAGGGCTTCGTCTTGCCCCTGCCGGTACGACGCGCTTCGACACGCTGGTGGACATTTTTGCGGAGCAGGCTGCCGCCCTCGACGAGGCAGACGTGGACTTCTTCGCCATCGAGACGCAGATCTCGCTTGCCGAATGTCGCGCCGCCGTCACCGCCGTGCGCAGCGTCTCGGAAAAGCCCATTCTCTGCTCCTTTCCCGTGACCGGCGCGTCGCGGACGCTGAACGGGGAGGATATGAGCTCCGTGCTTCTCTGCCTACAGGACATGGGCGTGGGCGCGTTCGGTGTCAACTGCTGTGGCGAGCTGGGGCTCATTTCGCGGCTTCTCGCAAGACTGCGGCGCTATGCCGCCATCCCCCTGCTGGCAAAGCCGAACGCCGGTACACCCACGCTGCGCGGCTCACAGCCGCATTATAGCCTCACTGCGGCAAAGCTCGCCTCCTACATCCCGCGCTTCCTCGCCTCTGGCGCACGGCTGCTCGGCGGCTGCTGCGGCACCGATTCGAGCTTTATCGCCGCCATCCGCGCCGCCACGGCGTGTTGCGAGCCATGCGACTTTGTTCCGGCGCAGCCGACAGCGCTCGCCGCCTCGCCCTATCGCACGGTCGAGCTTACGCCGCGCATGAAAATGGAGGAGCTCGACATCGACGAGGACATCGTGGAAAATGCCGCCGTGGCGGAGGCCACGGGCGCGAAGCTGCTGACCGTGGAGCTGCGCGACGAGCTGGAGCTTGACACCCTCAACGAAGCCCAGCTTGCCATCCGCCTCCCGCTGGCCGTCCGCTGCTCGGACGAGGAGCTGCTGCGCCGCTTCCTGCGCCTTTACAACGGCAAGCCCGTCATTCTTTGACGTGATATACATAATTTCCCGCACGGTAAAGCGCCGTGCGGGTCTTTTTGTCTACCACAGATGATACAAAAACCGCCCGTTCGTCTTTGTCCGGCAAACATATTTTCATGGCAAAAACGGGCATTTTATACTTAAAAAAATTAAATATATGAATGAAAACCCTCTTTTGAACACCTCTTGTATTTTATGTATTCCTGTTTCTATGGGATTTTTATATGATTTTATAGCATATTCATGCCCACTCTTTCCGCAAGCGTGTGTACTCATGCCCGCATTGACATACTATGCAAAAATTTGAGCGTTTTTGGTGCGAAATAACGAAAATGCAAGTTTTAATAAAAATTTAATCAAAATCGGCTGATTATTCAAGAAAATGTATTGACAAATTTTATCGCAGGCGTTATTATCATAGCGATGAACAACAAAATTCAAAAGAGAAAGGGATCGCTATGAAATCTACAGGAATTGTGCGCAAGGTTGACGAGCTGGGCCGCATCGTCATCCCCATCGAGCTGCGCCGCACGCTGGATATTGCGGAGCGCGACCCTCTGGAGATTTTCGTCTCCGAGGACACGATCATGCTGAAGAAGTTCCATACTTCCTGCATCTTCTGTGACAACGTGAAGGATATCATCAGCTACAAGGGCAAGAACGTCTGCACGTCTTGCATCGCTGCGCTCGAAAAGAATCTGTAAAAAAGCCCAAGCGTAAGGCCGCCGGTTCTCCGGCGGCCTTTTCGTTTGCCAAAAGCATACCATTTCCAGCCCCAGTCTCACTTAAACGCAACCGCAGCGACAACCTCTAAGCCCAGTCTCCCCTTTCAGGGGAGCCATGGGTGGCGCTACAACAACGCCGCCCCGAGCTCCTTTGGGAGGATCGGGGCGGCGCGTTTTTTATAATCGTGCGGGGCTTATTTATCCGCGACGAGGCCGATGGCCTCGATTTCGAGCGGGGCGTTTTTCGGCAGCGCCGAGACTTGGATGCAGGCGCGAGCCGGAGCGACCTCACCGTTGAAGAAGCGGGCGTATACCTCGTTGACGGCGGAGAAGTCGTTCATCGATCGGAGGTAGACCGTGGTCTTGACGACGTGCTGGAGATCGCTTCCGCCGGATTCCAATACGGCCTGTACGTTGCGAATGCACTGCTCTGTCTGGGCGGCAATGCCGCCGGGGATGCGACCGTTCGCGTCCGTCGGGAGCTGGCCGGAGACGAACACAAAGCCGCCCGCGCTCACACCGGCGGAGTAGGGACCGATGGCGGGCGCTGCGCCCTCAAGCTTTTTCACGGCATTCAGCTCCTTTCCCAGCGGGGCTGTGCCCGCGCCTCGAGCTTCGAAAGCATGGCGGCGGGGTCGCGCTGCTTGGAGAGGAATATCATGGCCGCGATGATGTAGGGCTTGAAGCTGGCCTGCTTGTAAAGGCTGGTGCGGTAGCGGTCGAACACGCTCGCGGCGACCTCGCCATGGGTGCAGGAGACATCCGTGATGTCCGCCGGTAGGCAGTGGAGGTACATGGCCTTGCCGCCGTTGGTCTTTGCCATCAACGCCTCGGTGCATTCCCAGTCCATATGCTCCGCATTCTGCGCAAGCAGCTCCTTTTCGAGCGCGTCGATACCGGCGCGGTTGCCCTGCGCATAAAGCTCGGTGCGCTTTTCCATGGCGGCGAAGGGAGCCCAGCTCTTGGGGTATACGATGTCCGCGCCCTCAAACGCCTCCGCCATCGTGGATACCTTGCGGAAGCTGCCGCCGGAGGCCGCCGCCTGCTTGGCGGCAAGCGCCTCGACCTCCGGGAACACGTCGTAGCCCTCCGGGTGCGCCAGCGTCACGTCCATGCCGAAGCGGGTGAAAAGACCGAGCACGCCCTGTGGCACGGAGAGCGGCTTTCCGTAGCTGGGGCTGTACGCCCATGTCATGGCGACCTTCTTGCCGCGCAGCTTCTCCACGCCGCCGAGCTCGTGGATGACGTGGAGCAGGTCGGCGCAGCACTGGGTCGGGTGGTCGATGTCGCATTGGAGGTTGACGAGGGAGGGGACCTGCTCCAAAATGCCGTCGGCGTGTCCCTGACGCACGGCGTCGGACACGGACTTTTGGTAGCTATGTCCCTTGCCGATGTACATATCGTCGCGAATGCCGATGACGTCCGCCATAAAGGAGATCATGTTCGCCGTCTCGCGCACGGTCTCGCCATGGGCGATCTGGCTTTTGCCCTCGTCCAGATCCTGCACCTCAAGGC
>CAVIIB010000005.1:0-41478 GCA_963642815.1 Oscillospiraceae bacterium
CGTCATTTCCGTTCCTCCGTTTCCGTTGTTGGCGTTCCTATCATAACACATCCCGTCATGCTTTTCCAGCACAAAGCGCCCCGCGATGGGGCGCTTTGCGCTTATGCGGTCTTTACTTTTTGTGCGAAATTGCTTATAATAAGTAAAGTAAGGAGGCGGGAAACAATGATCTCGTATGAAGGACTTTTACAAAGGCTCAGCGAAAAGGGGCTTAGCAAGACCGCCCTTACAAGGGAGCTTGGCATATCCTCGCGGACGGTTGCCAAAATCGGTCGCGGCGAGAAGCTTGCCGACCGTGTGCTTGCAAGGATCGCTGCGTTTCTGGGCTGCAAGCCGGAGGCGCTCTATCGACAGGTCTCGGACAACGTGCTGCTGCAAACGCTGCGTGATGAAAAGAGCATTCGTATGTCCGGCGGCTTGTACCACGAGCTTCAAATCCGTATGACATACAACTCCAACCACATCGAGGGCAGCAGACTCAGCGAGGATCAGACCCGACTGATTTTTGAAACGAACACGGTCGATGTCGGCGAGGGAATCCCCGTTGATGACATCATCGAAACGGTCAACCATTTTCGCGCCATTGACTATGTGATCGGCCACGCAGAGGAAGCGCTCACCGAGGAAATCATCAAGGAGCTGCACCGCATTTTGAAGCAGAACACGAGGGATTCCACGCTTGCATGGTTTGCCGTCGGCGACTATAAAAAGCGAGCCAACGTGGTCGGCGGCAGGGAAACCGCAAAGCCGCAGGATGTGTCGGCGGAAATGAAAGCGCTGCTGTCGCGATATGAAGCACTTGACGCTGTTTCCATAGAAAATATCATCGAATTTCACTATGGGCTTGAACGCATTCATCCGTTTCAAGATGGGAATGGCCGCGTTGGTCGCTTGATTGCGCTCAAGGAATGTCTGCGCTACGGCATCGTTCCGTTCATCATCGAGGATTCCAAAAAGCTGTATTACTATCGGGGTCTCTCCGAATGGGAAAGGGAAAAGGGTTATCTGATTGACACCTGCCTCGATGGACAGGACACATTCAAAAGGCTGATGGCCATATTTGATATGTAAGCACAAAGCGCCCCGCGATGGGGCGCTTTGTGCGTGGTCGGCTCATATCGCATATCGCGCTTTTCCGATAAAGCTTCTCCTGTTATTGCGCGGTCAGCGGCTTTGGCGGTACTCCGTCGGGAGCTTGCCGTATGCCTCGCGGAATGCGGCGGCAAAGCGGCTCTGGCTCTCATAGCCCACCTCGCGGGCGATCTCCGCCACGCTCTTGTCCGTCTCGCGCAGAAGCTGCTCCGCCCGCTCCATGCGGTGCTCCCTCATGTGCGCCGCGATGGAGTTGCCGTACACGGTCTTGAACGCCGATTTGAGCGTCGTCGGATTCAAGAGGTAGCGCCGCGCAAGCTCCTCGATCGTCACGCGCCGGTCAATGTGCGCCGTAAGCTCGTCATGGACGGCGCGTACCGTCGCCTCGAGCTGCGCCTCGCCGCTCCATTCGGGGCAGACGATCTGCATGACCTGCTCGATCATCTTGTGCAGAAGCTCACTCTGCGCGTTCTCGGCGGCGCGGTAGTAGACCTCCTTGCCCGCACGGCGGCTCACGATGAGACCGCTGTCGCGCAGGGCGCGGAGATGGTGCGACACCGCAGGACTTGACATATCCATCATGGCGGCAATGTTCACGACGCATTGCTCACAGTGGCAGAGCAGCCAGAATATGCGCAGCCGCGTGGCGTCGCCCAGCTGGCGAAAGGTCTCCGCCAGCGTCTGGAAATTGTCCACCCGCCCAAGCAGCGCACAGACGAGCGCCGGACTTTCCGCCTCGCCGCCGTGTGTATGCGGAAGCTGCATTCGATTCTCCTCCTTCGCCCAATCGGACGGACGTTTCGCCCCTTTGGACATCTGTTCGCCCAAGCCGTTGACTTTCGTTTCCCGTCGGTATTATACTGCCGCCATAAGAATTAAACAAGTGCTTAATCGATATATCGTTTAAGCCGAAGGGAGAGCTTTTTGGTGAAGAAGACATATAATATCGAAGTGGACTGCGCCAACTGCGCCAATTTGATGGAGCAGGCCACCGCCAAGACGGAGGGCGTCGCCTCGGTGGTCGTGAACTTCATGACCCAGAAGATGATCGTTGAATTCGACGAGGGGCATGAGCCGAAGACGGTCATGAAGGCCGTGCTCAAGGCCTGCCGTAAGGTCGAGCCCGACTGCGAGATCGAGCTTTGAGCGTGTCAAATAGGTGCGATATTCTCCGAATTTGCACCGCACCCATCGCCTCCCCTAAAAGAGGCGGGTTGCGTTTACCACCAACCCCTAGCCTCCCCTGAAAGGGGTGGACTGCGATTACCACCAATCCCCAGCCTCCCCTGAAAGGGGAGTGTCGCGATTTTCACAAATCTCCTGCCTCCCCTGAAAGGGGACACCGCGATTACCACCAATCCCCAGCCTCCCCTGAAAGGGGAGGGGGACCGCGAAGCGGTGGAGGGGTTTTCTGGAAGTCTGCGCAAGCTACGGGAGAAACCCCTCAGTCAGCGGCTTACGCCGCTGCCAGCTCCCCTTTCAGGGGAGCTTTCATCTTAACAATAAGGAGGAATGACCGCTATGACAAGAAAGCAGAAGCGGATGCTTGTTCGCATCATGGCCGCCGCCGTCATGCTCGTCGCGCTGCAATTCATCCCCGTGGACGGGCTGCTGCGGGCGGCGCTTTACCTCATCCCCTACCTCATCATCGGCTATGACATCCTGCGCAAGGCGGCGCTTGGCGTTGTGAATGGCCGTCTGTTCGACGAGAACTTCCTCATGGCCATTGCCACGGTCGGCGCGTTCGCGCTCGCCATCTATGAGAAAAGCGGCGACTATAACGAGGCCATCGCCGTCATGCTCTTTTACCAGATCGGCGAGCTTTTCCAGAGCTATGCCGTCGGCAAGAGCCGCCGCAGTATCAGCGCCCTCATGGACATACGCCCCGACTATGCCAATATTGAGCGCGACGGCAGCTTGGAGACGGTTGACCCCGATGAGGTCGCCGTCGGCAGTGTCATCGTCGTGCAGCCCGGTGAGAAAATACCCATCGACGGCGAGGTCATTGAGGGCAGCTCTACGCTCAACACCAGCGCTCTGACCGGCGAGAGCCTCCCGCGTGACGTGGCGGCGGGCGAGAGTGTTATCAGCGGCTGTATCAACATGACCGGCGTACTCCGCATTCGCACGACCAAGCCCTTTGGGGAATCCACCGTCTCTAAGATATTGGAGCTTGTCGAAAATTCAAGCTCCCGCAAGTCCCGCTCCGAGGATTTTATCGCCCGCTTCGCCCGCGTGTATACGCCCGCCGTCTGCGCCTGCGCGCTGGCGCTGGCCGTGCTTGCGCCGCTGCTGCGGCTTGTGCTGGGGCTTGCCGGCGAATGGGAGCTCTGGATATACCGGGCGTTGAGCTTCCTTGTCGTGAGCTGCCCCTGCGCCCTCGTCATCAGTATCCCGCTCAGCTTCTTCGCCGGTATCGGCGGTGCGAGCCGCGAGGGCATACTCGTCAAGGGCTCGAACTACCTCGAAACGCTCTCGCAGGTCAAATGCGTCGTCTTTGACAAGACCGGCACGCTCACGCAGGGCGTGTTCGAGGTCAGCGCCGTCCACCACAGCCCCCTTGCCGACGATCAGCTGATCGAATACGCGGCGCTCGCCGAGTGCGCGTCCTCACACCCCATCAGTAAGAGCCTCCAACGCGCCTACGGCAAGCCCATCGACCGCAGCCGCGTGTCCGACATCGAGGAGATCAGCGGCCACGGTGTCACGGCGACGATCGACGGCGTGGCCGTCGCCGCCGGAAATGACAAGCTCATGCGCAGCCTCGGTATCGAATATGCCGACTGCCACAGCGTCGGCACGGTCATCCACATGGCCGTGGATGGTCGCTATGCAGGGCATATCGTCATCTCCGACGTGGTAAAGCCCCACGCGAGGGAGGCCATCGCCGCGCTCAAGGCGGCGGGCGTGCGCCGCACCGTCATGCTCACCGGCGACCGCCGCGAGGTGGCGGAGGCCGTGGCCGCCGAGCTTGGCGTGGACGAGGTACACAGCGAGCTTCTGCCCGGCGACAAGGTGACGCGGCTGGAGACGCTGCTCGCCGCACAGCCGAGGGACAGCCGCCTTGCCTTTGTCGGCGACGGTATCAACGACGCGCCGGTGCTCACGCGGGCGGACATCGGTATCGCCATGGGTGCGATGGGCTCCGACGCTGCCATCGAGGCCGCCGACGTGGTGCTCATGGACGATGAGCCCCTGCAGATCGCCACGGCGATACGGATATCCCGCAAGTGTCTGCGCATCGTCTATGAAAACATCGTGTTCGCGCTCGCGGTCAAGCTCGGCTGTCTGCTGCTCGTGGCGCTGGGTGCAGCCGGTATGTGGGCGGCCATTTTTGCCGATGTCGGCGTCATGGTCCTCGCCGTCCTCAACGCCATCCGCGCCCTCCACATCCGCAAGCACTGAAACAAACAAAGGAGCGTGTACGCAAGGTATACGCTCCTGTGTTATGCGCAGACGCTTCCCCTCTACTGCGCGACGGGCTGCTTGCCGCAGAGGCGGATGGTTCGGAGGGTGTAGCCTACGTTGTGCTTTGTTTGCGACAGGGAGACGATGAGCTTGCCGCCGCGCTGGACGAGACCGCAGAGATAAGCACCCTCGCCGTCGGCGGAATATTCAACACACGGGTCGCTGCCATCCATGGCGAGCGATATAACGCTGTCCGGCGTGTTGAACCAGAAGCACCCGTCAAGCAGCTCCAAGCCCGTCGCCGGTGCGGGACTGCCGTCATAGTCCTCGAAAAAATCCGGCCAAACCGCGTCGATGGTGTAAAGCGTCTCACACGCCCAGCTCGACCGCTCGCAGCGCACCAGCCGGAGGGCGCGGTCGATGAAGTACATATAGTCCCCGTCAAATATGACGCGGGTGACGGCCTCCTGCCACGGCGCGTCCTCGTACACGCCGCCGTCGGCCTTGATGTCCGTGTCCTCGCCGTAGTGGTTTTGGGCGCGACCCGTCGCGTCGGAGAACATACAGTGGCGGTGGTTGACAAAGCCGATGCGCTCATAGTGGTCATCGTCCCATGTGGGGTCGATGCCGTAATAGTGACCGTCCAGCCGCGTCAGCGTCCATGCGTGGGCGAGGGCTACGGAGAAGGTGTAAACGCTGTCAAGCCCCGCCTGTGCCGCAAGCAGGGCAAAGCCCCGCGCATAGCCCCGGCATATCGCTTTACCCTCCACAACGGCGCCGTAGGCCATATCCCGATATTTTCCGGTGTCGTAGCGACAGTGCAGCACGAGCCAGTCATGCAGCGCGAGCGCCTTTTCGCCGTCGCTCATATCGGGCAGCAGCAGCTCCGTCACGATGGCGCCGGCCGCCGTGTCCAGCTCGGTCTGCTGGGCCTCGTCCAGCGGGGTATAGAGCCCCAGCGCGTCGTCGTCCGCCGCCAGCGCACAGCCCATGAGCAGCGCGAGCGACAGCAGCAGCGCAACGGCCTGTCTCATTGGCGACACCACCTCTCCCGTTTTTGGCAAGCATACCACGTTCCGCCCGTTTGCGAAAGTCCCTCCGGCTTATTTTTCCGCGTCCCGCGTGTGGGGTCGACTTCTTGAACGCTATGATTGATTTATTGCTCCAAATTTGCTATACTGCCTGTATCCACACAGGAAAGGTCGGAATCAGCCATGGCTAAGGGTGGCTCCCATCTGAAACAACCGGAACCGTCGCCGCGCCGTTCCGCAGGGAAGACGCAGCGCTCTACATCACAACACGAGCGCACTCCGCAGGAGACGCGGCGCTCCACCTCGCAGCGCGAACGCGCCCCACAGGAGGAGCGGCGCTCCACCTCGCAGCGCGAACGCGCCTCACAGGAGGCGCGGCGCTCCACCTCGCAGCGCGAACGCGCCCCGCAGGAAGCGCGGCGCTCCACCTCGCAGCGCGAACGCGCCCCACAAGAGGCGCGGCGCTCCACTCCGCAGCGCGAACACGCCCCACAGGAGGCGCGGCGCTCCACCTCGAGGCCGGACGCGCCTGCCCGTGTGTCCGTCCAGCCGCCATCCGCAGGGCGCACACCGCCGCGCCGCCGTCGCCGCCGCCGGAGCTTCCCGCTCTGGCCGGTCATCGCCGTGCTCTCGGTCGTCATTGCCGTCTCCCTGTTCATGCTGGGCAAAACCATCCTCGGCTACACGAGCAACCGCTCCTCCTACCGCGACATACAGGACGCGGCCATCATCCCGCGTCTTCCGACCACCACGGCGGAGCCGGGTGAGGAGGACACCGCAGAAACGACCAAGACCTCGGAGATCCCGTTTGACGTGGACTGGGATATGCTGCGCAAGACGAATCCCGATATTGTCGCGTGGCTGTACTGCCCGGATACGATCATCAACTATCCCGTCGTCCAGACCTCGGACAACGAAAAATACCTGACCACCAATTTCAGCGGCAAGTCCAACGCCGGTGGTGCTCTCTTTGCGGACTATAACAGCGTCATCGGCATCCGCGCCTCCCACCTCATCATCTACGGTCACAACATGAAGGACAACTCCATGTTCGGTACGCTCAAAAACTACGGCGACGAGGCATACTACCGCGAGCACCCCATCTTCTACCTGCTCACGCCGGATCAGGCCTACCGCGTTGACCTCCTCGACTGCCTCACCATCGACGCAACGATGGATAACTACCCCACCTATTTCAGCGAGGGCGGCAGCCTTGAAAGCTACATTGGCCGCATTAGCTCCGGCGCTTACTGGGTCAACTCCAACGCGGACTATGCCAACCACCAGCTCCTCACCATGTCCACCTGCACCAGCGCCGACACTGAGCGCCTCATCCTACAGGGCGTGATGGTTCCCATCGAGTAAGCACACATTATAAAAAAAGCAGCGGAAGCCCACGAGACTTCCGCTGCTTCTATTTATACGTTGATATTGCGCGTCACTCGCCGCGCTGCTCGGCTATCTTGCGCCGCCAGCAGCTGTGGCACATGGCGACATAGCTCTCGTTGCCGCCGAGCATGACCTGTGCGCCGGAGGTGACGACGTGACCCTCCCCGTCGAGGCGGGCGTTCACCACGGCCTTGCGTCCGCAGCGGCATATCGTCTTGATCTCCGTGATGGAGTCCGCGACCTCCATGAGCCGCGCCGAGCCGGGGAACAGGTGGGTCAAAAAATCCGTCCGCAGTCCGAAGCACAGCACCGGCACCTCCGCGGTGTCCACGATGGTGCGGAGCTCGTCGATCTGAGCGGACGTGAAGAACTGCGCCTCGTCCGCGATGATAACGTCGCTCCAGCCGGCGGCCTGATACGCCGCGCCGATGGAGTCGTCGGGGCCGATGACGTGACAGCGGCGCTCCAATCCGATGCGGCTTCGTATAATGTCGCTGCCGTCGCGGGTGTCGGTGGCGGGCTTGATGAGCCAGCAGCGCATACCCTGCTCCTCATAGTTGAACGCGGTGATGAGCGCCTGCGCCGATTTCGACGAGCCCATCGCGCCGTATTTGAAATAGAGCTTAGCCATGATCCACCCCCTGCAAATGCGCCCGCACACGCTGTATCATCATTTCGAGCGCCACCTCGTTATGCCCGCCCTCCGGCAAAATAATGTCGGCACGGCGGCGGCTCGGCTCGACGTAAAGCTCATGCATGGGCTTGACGGTGGTGAGGTACTGGTCAACGACGCTTTCAAGGCTGCGCCCACGGTCGCGCACATCGCGCACGATACGCCGCAGAATACGCACATCCGCGTCCGTGTCCACAAAGACCTTGATGTCCATCATGCGGCAAAGCTCGATGTTTTCGAGGATGAGTATGCCCTCGACGACGATGACCGGCGCAGGACGGATGAGCTTTGTGCGGTCGGAGCGGTTGTGGACGGTGTAGTCGTAGGTCGGACAGCGAACCGTCTCGCCGCGCTGGAGGGCGGCAAGCTGCTCAATCAAGAGGCCGGTGTCAAAGGCGTCCGGCTCGTCATAGTTAATGCGTGTGCGCTCCTCATAGCTGAGGTCATCCCGCGCCTTGTAGTAGTCATCGTGATACAGCACACACACGCGGTCTCCAAAAGCGCGTTGGATGCGGCGCGTCACGGTCGTTTTCCCTGAGCCGGTGCCGCCGGCAATACCAATGGTAAGCGCTTTTTCCATTTCTCTTTACCTCTACCCACTCTTTCTTTCATTTAATATAGCACACAAGCCCGCCCTGCGCAACCAGACAGACAAAACTGTGGAATTTATACTAAAAAAGAGTGTATTTTTGGCATGATTGCCCTTGAATGTGTCCGCGAGGCATGGTATACTCTAGCCGTGGCGAAATACGCCACCGGACAAAAAATAAAATAGGAGGATTCCCATGAAGAAGATTCTTGCACTTGTTCTCGCGCTCTGCATGGTCTTCGCGCTGTGCGCCTGCGGCGGACAGACCGAGGAGACCAAGGAGGAGACCACCACGGCGGCTGAGCCCACCGAGGAGACCATGACCGAGGAGGCCACCGAGACCACCGAGGAGGCCATGGAGGACACCGAGTACCGCGTCGCGATGATCACCGACTACGGCGACATCACCGACCAGTCCTTCAACCAGACGACCTATGAGGCCTGCAAGGCTTTCTGCGAGGCGAACGGCGTTGACTTCGAGTACTTCAAGCCCGCCGGTGACAGCACGGCTGACCGTGTTGCCATGATCGAGTCCGCTGCCGACGAGGGCTTCAACGTCATCGTCATGCCCGGCTACGCTTTCGGCGGCGCCATCGTTGAGGCTGCCCCCGAGTACCCCGAAGTCAAGTTCATCGCGCTGGACGTCGCTGCCGGCGACCTGCTGGAGACCGCTGTTGCTGCCGCCGGTGAGGAATACGACTACAACCCCGACAACTGGAATCTGGCCGACTATGTTGACCTCTCCAACGTCTACTGCGCCGTGTACCAGGAAGAGCTCTGCGGCTACATGGCCGGCTACGCGGCTGTGAAGCTCGGCTATAAGAGCCTTGGCTTCCTCGGCGGCATGGCCGTCCCCGCCGTCATCCGCTACGGCTACGGCTTCGTGCAGGGCGTTGACGCCGCTGCGGCTGACATGGGTCTGACCGATGTCACCCTCAAGTACATCTACGGCGGCCAGTTCTTCGGCGATGCCGACATCACCGCTGTTATGGACACCTGGTATGCCGACGGCACCGAGGTCGTCTTTGCCTGCGGCGGCGGTATCTACACCTCCGCTGTTGACGCGGCCAAGAAGGTCGACGGCAAGGTCATCGGTGTTGACGTTGACCAGGCCGGTGTTATCGAGAGCTACGCCGGTGTCGAGGGCATGACCGTGACCTCCGCCATGAAGGGCCTGTACCCCGCCACCTTTGACACTCTGGAGGATGTTATCCTCAACGGCAACTGGGCTGACTACGCCGGCAAGATCGAGACGCTGGGCCTTGTCTCCGGCGACGATCCCGAAGCCAACTACGTCCAGATCCCCATGGAGTCCACCCAGTGGGCGGACGGCGCCTTCACGCAGGACGACTATAAGACCATGGTCAAGGCCATGTTCGACGGCGAGCTGACCGTTTCCAACGACATCACCAAGGCCGCCTCCGATTTCGCCACCGTCATCACCGTTGATGACCAAGGCTCCATCAAGGGCTAAGGCATAACCCCAACAATCGCATAACCCACAGGGGACGGGCTTGACCCGTCCCCTTTTGCGTCTTGCCCGGTGCGGACGCTTTTTTGCTTTTTTCGCCATAAATCCTTTGCGTTCGGGGCGCTTATATAGTATAATATTATCAGTATCATTGGTTTCCGTCCCCGTATACGTTTACGCACGGGCCATAAAAACGGAAGGAAGTGGCAAAGCCCTTGGATGCACCCTATGCAATCGAGATGTTGGGCATAACGAAGCGTTTCCCCGGCATCGTGGCAAACGACAACATCACCCTGCAACTCAAGAAAGGCGAGATCCACGCACTCCTTGGCGAGAACGGCGCCGGAAAATCCACGCTTATGAGCGTGCTTTTCGGTCTGTACCAGCCGGAGGAGGGCAGCATACGAAAGGACGGCCAGCCCGTCTCCATCAAGGACCCGAACGACGCGAACGCCCTCGGTATCGGCATGGTACACCAGCACTTCAAGCTCGTGGAGTGCTTCACGGTACTGGACAACATCATCATGGGCGTGGAGCCGGTGAAGCACGGCTTCCTGCAAAAGAGTGAGGCGCGGAAGCGCGTGCTTGCGCTCTCGGAGAAGTACGGTCTGCACGTCGAGCCGGATGCTCTCATCGAGGACATCACCGTCGGAATGCAGCAGCGCACGGAGATCCTCAAAATGCTCTACCGCGACAACGAGATACTCATCTTTGACGAGCCGACCGCCGTCCTCACGCCGCAGGAGATCGACGAGCTTATGCAGATCATGCGCAATCTCGCGGCGGAGGGCAAGAGCATTCTTTTCATCTCCCACAAGCTCAACGAGATCATGGCCGTGGCTGACCGCTGCACCGTTTTGCGCAAGGGGCGCTGTATCGGTACGGTCGAGACGAAAAGCACGAGCATGGAGGCGCTGTCGGCCATGATGGTCGGGCGCGATGTCAGCTTCCATGTGACCAAGGGCGAGGCACACCCCGGCGAGGAGGTGCTCCGCGTCGAGGGACTCACCGTTGCCTCCAAGGTGCATAAAAACAACGCCGTCCGCAACGTGAGCTTCAACGTCCGGCGCGGCGAGATCGTCTGTATCGCCGGTATCGACGGCAACGGTCAGACGGAGCTTGTCTACGGTCTGACGGGGCTGGAGCCTCTTGTCTCCGGCTCGGTGCATTTCCTTGGTCGTGACATCACGAAAACCCCCATCCGCCAGCGGAATAACGCCGGTATGAGCCACATCCCGGAGGACAGGCATAAGCACGGGCTGGTGCTGGACTACTCGCTGGAGAACAATCTGGTGCTTGAGCGCTATTTTGAGCCGGAGTTTACAAGCAAGGCCGGCTTCATGCGGCGCGGCAACATACGCGGCTATGCCGAGCGCCTGATCGAGCAATACGACGTGCGCAGCGGACAGGGCGCGACCACCGTCGCCCGCAGTATGTCCGGCGGCAACCAGCAAAAGGCCATCGTCGCCCGCGAGATCGACCGCGACCCGGAGCTGCTCATCGCCGTCCAGCCGACACGCGGCTTGGATGTCGGCGCGATCGAGAACATCCACAAGCAGCTCATCGCCCGCCGCGACGCGGGAAAGGCCGTGCTGCTGGTGAGCTTGGAGCTGGACGAGGTCATGGACGTGCCGGACCGCATTCTCGTCGTGTACGAGGGCGAGATCGTCGGCGAGCTTGACCCGAAAAGGACGACGCAGGAGGAGCTTGGTCTCTATATGGCCGGAGCTCGGAGAGACGAGGTGGGCGCATGAAAAAGAACATTCTCCGGCGGGAGGGCGTACAGGCGCTGATCGCGTCGCTCGCGTGTATCATTCTCGGCCTGTTCATCGGCTATGTCGTTCTGCTCATCATCAACCCGGCAGGCGCCGGTGAGGCCATCGTCACCATCATCAAAAACTTTCTGACCTATTCCAAGAAAACGGCGCAGCTCAAGTATTTCGGCAACACGCTCGTCAAGACCGCACCGCTGCTCATGTGCTCGCTGTCGATCCTGTTCTCCTACAAGGTCGGTCTTTTCAACATCGGCGCGGCGGGTCAATACTGCGCGGGTGTGGCGCTGGGGCTATACGCGGCGCTCGGCTGGGGCTGGAGCTGGCTTCCCTGCCTGCTGCTGGCCATGCTCGGCGGCGCGGTGCTTGCCGCCATCTCCGGCGTGCTCAAGGCGTATTGCAACGTCAACGAGGTCATCTCCGGCATTATGCTCAACTGGATCACGCTCTATTTGACCAATATGCTGCTGACGCTCGTCAAGGAGAGCGCGAGCCCCTATACCATCGTCGTCAGCCACGCGAATCCCTCGGCCATTCTTCCCTCGCTGGGGCTGGGCGAGCTGTTCAACGGCAACAAATACGTCACCATCGCCATTCCCCTGTCCATTCTCTTTGCCGTCGCCGTCTGGATCGTGCTTGACAAGACGCGCTTCGGCTATGAGCTCAAGGCCACGGGCTTCAACAAAAACGCCGCGAAATACTGCGGCATGGCAGAAAAGCGGAACATCATCCTCTCGCTTGTCATCTCCGGCGCACTGGCCGGTCTGGGCGGCGCTATGCTCTACCTCACGGGCTATGAGCAGTGGCAGTGCTCCACCTCGTCCGTGCCGGGTATGGGCTTCAGCGGCATTGCCGCCGCGTTCCTCGGCGGTCTGAATCCCATCGGCTCTATCCTCTCCTCGTTCTTCATCCAGCACATCACCATCGGCGGCGCCTATGTGGACAAGACCCTCTACTGCGCACAAATATCCGACCTCATCTCCGCCATCATCATCTACCTCTGCGGCTTCGTGCTCTTTATGAAAAACAGGATGAATCACGCGCTCGACCGTCGGGAGGAGCGCAAACGCGAAAAAGCGGTCAACACTGAGAAAGGAGGCGAGGCGTAATGCTGCTTCTGCTCCAATACACGCTGATTTTTGCTTCCGTTCTGATACTCGTGGCGCTCGGCGGCTGCTTCTCGGAGCATTCCGGCGTCATCAACCTCGGCTTGGAGGGTATCATGATCATGGGCGCACTCGGCGGCGCACTTGCCATGCGCTATATGCCGGCAGGCTCGCCTGCGCTGCTTATGATACTCGCGGTGATATTCGCCGCCGCCTTGATCGGTATGCTATACTCCGCACTGCTGGCCGTGGCCTGTATCCACTTCAACGCCGACCAGACCATCGTCGGCACGGCGCTGAATATGCTCGGCACCGCCGCCGCCACCGTCATCGTCAAGGCCATCAACACCGCCGCCAACCCCGATGACGTGTCCTCCATCATCCAATATGGCAGCGCCAAGCAGTCGCTTCTCGTGAACCTTGGCTCGTTTGAGTTCAACTGGTTTATGCTCATCACGGCGGTGTTGCTCGCCGCCTCGTGGGTGCTTCTCTACAAGACCCGCTTCGGATTGCGCCTCATGGCCTGTGGCGAGCATCCGCAGGCAGCGGACAGCGTGGGCATCAACGTCTACAAAATGCGCTGGGCGGGTGTGCTCATCTCCGGCTTCCTCGGCGGTCTCGGCGGTATCGTCTTCATCACCGCCGGTGTGAGTGAGTGGCGCTTCGAGTACGGCGTGGCCGGCTTCGGCTTCCTCTCGCTCGCGGTCATGATATTCGGTCAGTGGAAGCCTGTGCGTATCGCGCTCGCAGCGCTGCTGTTCGGTCTGTTCCGGGCGCTGTCGAATGTCTATACCGGCTTCCCCACGCTCGCGTCCCTCAACCTCCCCAGTCAGGTATACAACATGATGCCGTACATCATCTCCCTCATCGTGCTTGCCCTGACCTCCGGCAAATCCCGCGCACCCAAGGCCGAGGGCATCCCCTACGACAAGGGACAGCGCTGACCCCGCATAATATAGCGCTCCCTCCCATAGCCTTATACAAAGGCTGTGGGAGGGATTTTTATGCCGTATGAGGAACGGGCGCGACCACACACGCTGACACTGGAGGAGCGCGAGCGCATGAGCGTAAGCGGCGTGGAGGAGCTTGTCCGCTTCGATGAGGAGCTTATCGTCGTGCGGACCGTGCGGGGCGAGCTTTCCATACACGGACACGCGCTTGTGGTGGATGAGCTTGATAAAACGGGCGGCGAGCTCCGCCTCTCCGGCGAGGTCGACGAACTCATCTATGCCAAGGGGCGCGAGGAGCGCGGGCGGCTCTGGGCGAGGCTCTGGGGCTGATGGGGCTGGACATCGCGGCGCAGCTACGCTCGCTTCTCCGCTTCGCCGCGCTGGGCTGTGTACTCGGTCTTGGCTATGATCTGCTGTCGCCGCTGCGCCGTGGACGGCTTATGACGGCGGCGGACGCGCTGTTCACCGGCGCGGCGCTTCTGCTCCTGTTTGGCATGGGGCAACTCACTGCCGAGGGTGCGCTCTATCTCTATATGGTCGCCGGAGCGGGCATGGGCTTCGCCCTGTGGCGGCGGCTGGTCTCACCCGGTGTGCGCCGTCTGCTGCGGGCGCTTGGTCGCCGTCTTGCCGCAGGGCGTGTTGCCGCGCTTTTGAGAGGGGCGCGGACATGGATGAAGAAACGCGGAAAATTTCTCTTTTCAAGCGCCGCAAAATGGTTTACAATAATCCGTGAACAGGCAAGAGAAAAACGGCGCGGACGCGGAAGGAGGCAAACGGCGTATGAGGCTGCGCAGGGCGGATATATTGACGCTGCTGGTGATTTTGGCGCTGCTCGTATACGCGGGCGTGCGGCTCGTGCTGATGCAGCAAAGGCTGGACAACGCGGAAAAGACCGCCGGAGAGCTTCAAGCCGAGGTCGAGGAGCTTGAAAAAAGCAACGCGGCGCTGGAATACGCCGTGGAAAATGCCGACGACCCGGAGGTTTTAGAGGGTGTCGCCCGCGACAAGCTCGGTCTTGTGAAGCCCGACGACCGCGTTTTCATCGACCCGGCAGGGAATTGAAAAATCGGCGCGGACAGCTATCGTCCGCGCCGTTTGCTTATTCCGTCTCGTCCTCGACCTGCTCGTCGGAGGTGGAAACGCCCATGTATTCCGAGAGTGCTTGCTCCTGTGCCTGTGCTTCAAGCCAGAGGGCGTAGTAGTCCGTGTTGAACACGCCGAGCATTTTCTCATAAAGCGCGATGTCGCCGGTGCGATTCCATGTCGCATAGCCGTCGGTGATGTTGTTGTCGTAGAGGCCCAGTATCTCGCGCTCTATGGCGGCGTTATCGTAGGTATAGGCCGAGTCGTCCCATATCTGTATCCATGTGCGCACCTTGGCCGGCGAGGAGCATTCCGCCTGTCGGCGCACCACACGCTCCGCCCAGCTGCTGAGGACGGTGTAGGGGTGCTGGTAGGGGCGGTAGTAGCCCGCAGCCGTCCAATAATTCGCGTAGGTGTCCGGGTACGGTGTGGCGCATATCACATCCACCACCGTGCTGAACGCATCCCAATACTGACCGTAGTTCGAGACGTAGGTTCCCGCCGTCTCGCCGTATACCACGGCGCTGATGTAGACATTGTGGTCGTGCAGGTTGTCGGCGGCATACATGAGGAAGCGTTGCAGCGCCTGTGCGTTCGACTCGTTGTAGCTGTTGCGCAGATTGACACCCGTATATTCATCGAGACCGTAGGGCACTTGAAGCGAGTCGTACATGATCTCGTTGAAGCCGAAGCGCTCCACAGCCTCCAGCGCAAGCTCGACCTTGATACGCCACACGTCCCGCGAGAACACGCTCGGCCACGCCGCGTCCCGGATGAGCTGCACACCGCCGCTCGGCGAGCCGTAGGCCAGCTCCGGATAGGCGTTTGCCAGCGGCACGTCCTCAAAGGCAACGATACGCGCAGCGGTATAATAGCCCGCGTCCTGCACCTTCTGCACCGCTGCGGCAAAGTCCTCGGCGCTCGTCAGCGTGGTATAGGAGTCGAGAATGCCGAGTGTGCTTATCGTCTCAAAGGGACAGGCGAGAGCTTGGCCTTCGCTGATGGTGAAGATGAAGGTGTTGATCTTCGTGCCCTCCGCGAGCGCGAGATATTCGTCAATGTTTTCCAGCGCCTTGCTCCGCGCCGGAATATATATGCTGTAGCAGGCATCCGGCATGGTGTTGCCGTCGTCGCTGAAATCGGCGTTGTCACGCGGGAAATAGTCGAGATCCTTCGCGTTGCCGCCGCCGTAGGCGTCGCCGCGTGAGACGTGGCTCGCATAGCTGTCGTCCTCGCTCGTCCAGTTGGCCATCGCGTCGCTGAAGCTGAGCGTCGTGTATTCCGAGCGTATCCAGCCCACGCTGTCGCCGCATTTGACCTCGTACATATGAGCGCTGCCGTCGTCCGTGAGGTAGTCGTAGCCCAGCACGTTCAGCGCCGTGCCCTTGTCCACGAACTCCGTCAGTGTCAGCGAGGTCGGCGCGGCATAGAGATTCGTCGCCGTGCGGACGTATATCTGGCTCTCGCGCAGCACACGCTCGGAGCTTGCGCCGATGTATTCCACGGCGATGTAGCCGTAGCGCCCCTCATAGAAGATGTGGTAGTATTCGCTGCCGTCGTCGGCCACAAACGGTGTCCAGCTCTCAAGCTCCAGCGTCACGCCGCGTCCGCAGCTTGTCATGGGGCCAAGCCCCTCCGTGTAGAGCGGCACCTCCACCTCGCCCTCGTCGGCGATGACGTAGCCGTATACCGGCTCTGCCCAGCCGGAGGCGGAGGAGTTTGCCACTCCGTCCGCCGTCCGGCGGTCGAAGTCCACGATGGCCGTACCGAGCAGCAGCAGCACAAAGCCGAAGCCCAGCGCCAAAAACAGCCGCTGCCATACACGCAGCCGCCGCCGGAAAAGACGCACATATTCAGTTTTTCGTCCATCCTGCGCCACCGCGTTCGCCCTCCCAGCGGAAATAGGGTCAAAACGCCGCAAGCATCTCCAAGCCCATGCCTCCCCTGAAAGGGGAGGGGGACCGCGCAAGCGGTGGAGGGGTTTTGTCCCCGCAATGACTACGAGAGAAACCCCTCAGTCAGCGGCTTCGCCGCTGCCAGCTCCCCTTTCAGGGGAGCCTTGGGATTGCGCTTGGCTTCGCCGCTGCTTCCTTTTCAAGGGAACAATGGGAATGGTGCAACTCGAACATTTTGACGATCACCTTATAAACTATCACATCCGCTGCAAAATGGCAAGCTTGCCGTCTGCGTCCGACTGTGGTACGATGTTGAAAAAACCACAGGAGGATATGTTATGACCGATTTGGAAAGAGCACGCAGGGTTTTCGGCAACGTCGGCTTCGCCATGGGGCTGACGGGCTGCGTCATCGAGGAGGTCGGCTCCGGCTTTGCCCGCTGCTCGCTCACAATAGAGGACAAGCACCGCAACGGCCTCGGTCACGTCATGGGCGGCGCTATCTATACGCTGGTGGACATGGCCTATGCCGTGGCCTCCAACTTTGACCGCGACGTATTTGTCACCACATCCAGCAGCATCTACTTTCTCCGCAGCGCCGACAACGGCACTATCACGGCGACCGCCCGCCAGATACGCGCCGGACGGCAAACCTGTTTATTCGAGGTCGAGGTGCGCGACGAGGCCGGACGCGAGATCGCCCACGCCAGCGTCGGCGGCACGAAAATAGACCCCAAGGCCTCGCCGCTGGGTCGCTCCATCAGAGACGCTTTTCAAGACAGACAAGCTGGATGTCCGCAAGACCGTTGAACTCGCAGGGGACGACCCCGGCCTCACGGTAGCCATGCCGCCCGTAGAACGTCCGCGCCGGAATGTTGCGGAGGTTGGTGTCCATCCGCAGATAGGGCTTGCCAAGTGAGGCGGCCATCGTCTCGTAGTATTGCAAAAACTCGCGTCCCAGTCCGCCGCCCGCATGGTCGGGGTCGACCGTGAGCGTGTGCAGCACGAACACCTGCTCCGGCGGTGCGTCGTACTGCCATACGCAGCGGGCGTAGGCCGGGTCTTGCACCCCGTTGAGCCGCGCCGAGGCAACAATGCGCCCGCCCTCCTCCATCACATAAAGCTCGCCGTCCGCGAGCGCCCGCTCCGCCGTCTCGCGGGTCGGGTAAATGCCGCTTTTCCAGCCCGTGCAGCCAAGTCCCGCCGCCTCGCGGGCGGTCAGCTTGTCATAAATGGCGGCCACCGCCGCCACGTCCTCCGACCTTGCAGGTCGGATTTCCCTTGACTCGTTCATGGGAACAGCCCCCTTATTTTTTCTGCCGCCCATTATAGCAAGCTACACGGCGGATGGCAAGCGCCGCCGCGCTTGACGCGGGCGCAAAAGCGGCTATAATAAGGGCAGGAAAAATCAACATCGGAGGCTTTTACCATGGAAAAGGTATACGAATTTCTCAAGAGCGTCGGCACATATTATATCGCCACGGTCGAGGGCGACCAGCCGCGTGTGCGTCCGTTCGGCACGGTGAATCTCTTTGACGGCAAGCTCTACATCCAGACCGGACGCAAAAAGGACGTCGCCCGCCAGCTCGCCGCGAATCCCAAGGTGGAGCTTTGCGCGTTCAAGGACGGCGTGTGGCTTCGCTTGAGCGGGACGCTTGTGGCGGATGAGCGCGTGGAGGCGAAAAGGTCCATGCTTGACGGCTATCCGGAGCTGCGCGGGATGTACGATGAGCACGACGACAATACCCTTGTCCTCTACTTCACCCACGCGACCGCCCACTTCGACTCCTTTACCGCCCCCAGCGAGGTCGTGGCATTCTAAACCGCATAAGTCTTTGGATAAGCTGGCGAGAGCGTGTACACAGTAGGTACACGCTCTCTTGTTTGTTATGCTTTCTCCCAGCGCTTGCGCTGTGCTTAGAGGGAGGAGGTCAGGCCAAAGACGTTGCGGTTGAGCTTCTGGATGTTGCCGACCTTGTTGCAGTCGCCGACCAGATGACAGCGCACGCCGGGGACAAACAGGGACTCGGCCTCGTCGCGGCGGGACTTCATCCCGGAGGCGAGGATGACCGTATCGCAGTCGATACGCTTCTCAACGCCGTCCTTGTCGCGGTACACAACGCCCTTTTCATCGATGGCGGTCACATCGCAGGAGGTGTACGGCGTGAAGTTCGGGAGCTTCTCCCACTGCTCGCGGAACATGGAGTAGTAGTGGATGGGCGTGGAGTCCATGGCGATCAGGCGGCGACGGCCAAGGATGGAAATGTCCACGCCACGGCGGGCAAAGTAGATACCGGTTTCGGCGCCGATCTCGCCGCCACCGACGATAACGGCGGTCTTGCCAACCTTTTCGGGTGCCTCGTAGGCTTCCTTGAAGGTGAGGACGTTGCCGCCATGTACGCCGGGGATGGGCGGGAGCTTCGGCTCTGCGCCGACGGCGATCAGAATCTCGTCATAGTCGCCCTGCTCCAGCAGCTCCTTCGTGGCGCGGGTGTTCATAAGAACATGGATGGCGGGGCGCTTTTCAAGCTGGTGGATGAGCCAGTCGCGGTAGTCGTGGAGCGTCCATTTGAACTCGACGTTCTTGATGATCTCGATCTGGCCACCCAGCACGTCGGAGGCCTCGTACAGCGTCACCTCATGGCCACGGTCATGCAGATAGATGGCCGCCCGCATACCGGCGGGGCCGCCGCCGACAATGCCGATCTTCTTTTTGCCGTCCGGCTCCTTGACAAGGCGGGGAAGCAGGTGCTCAATGCCCCACGTCGGGTTGACGGAGCAGCACGGGATGAGGGGATCGGCCTCGCTGGAGCGGTGGCACTTGTTGCAGCGCAGACAGGGAACGATGTCCTCCTCGCGTCCCTCGACCATAAGCTTGACCCAGTCGGGGTTGGATATCCAAGAACGCGCCATGCCGATGAGGTCACATTTGCCGGAGCGGAGCGCTTCCTCGCCAAGCTCCGGAGTGCTGAAGCCGCCGACGGACATCAGGGGGATAACGCCGCCGGACTTCTCCTTGACCTCGCCGCAGAGGTCGAGCCACGGGGTCTTTTCCAGCTCAAAGGGGATGGGGTGTGCCGGGTCGAGCAGCGGCGCCTTGATTTGCAGCATATCGAAGCTGCCGACGGCCATCTTGACATATTCCGCCACGTCGTCCGTGGTCAGGCCGTTCTCCCCCTCCGGGTCGCAGCCGCTGATACTGGCCTCCACGATGAAGTCCTTGCCGCACTTCTTTTTGATGAGGTCGGCGATGAGCTTCGGATAGCGGAAGTTGTTTTCAAGACTGCCGCCGTATTTGTCGTCGCGCTGGTTGGTGATGGGGGAAAGGAAGCGGCCAAGCGGCATCATGCGGTAGGCCATGTGCAGGAAGCAGCCGTCAAAGCCGCACTCCCGCGCCATGAGCGCGATGAGGTCGGTATAGGTCTCGGCGTACTCCTCCAGCATTTCGATGGGCGCGGTCTTGAGGTCGTTGCGCGTGCCCCACTCCATCCCGTGCGGAGACAGCCACTGGTTGGGCAGACCGCCGCAGACATCGTAGCCCTGCGGCAAGTGGAGGTGCATATTGACCGTCGCAAGCGAGGAATACATATGGATACCGTCGACGAGACGGGCAATGGCCTGACGGTTGTGCTGCTTCATCATGTCGTAGTCGCTGCCGCCGTCGCCGCCTTGGTCGTAATACATGGTCATGCCGTTGACGGTCATCATGGCCGCGCCGTTACGCGCCTTGCCCTCATAGTAGGCAAAAAGCGTGTCCGTGGGGAACGGCTCCGAGGCGCGGTTGAGGTGCATACCGCTCGGCGTGGAGATCATACGGTTTTTCAGTATGCGGTTCCCCAGCTTGATGGGGGAAAGCAGATGTTCGTATTTGCAGGGCATAGGGTTACTCCTTTCGACTTAGAGAGATTATTCTGGAATGGTATAAAACTCGTTGGATGGTCTATCAAAGAGGCTGCGGCGCTCCTTGCCGCGGTATTTCGCGCCCATGATAAAAGCGCCGATGGCGACGAGGAGGATAAGCAGTCCGTTCAGACCGAGCTCCGACGCGATGGTGACGTCCGCCGAGCCCACGCGCTTGACGCGCTCCGCCTCCGTGTAGTCGCCCATGCTCCCGTCGGCCACATAGCGAGCCAACGCCTCGCAGGCGGTCAGACCGAGCGGCTCAGCGTTGATCGGCTCGCCATAGCTGCCGTAGCCGCCGGCAAGCAGATAGTCCGTGCAGACGATACGCAGCGTCCGCGTGTCGTCACGGGCAAGCGCCTCGCCGGAATCGAGCGTCAGCGATACGATACGCTCGCCCACCGGCGCGGATATGTCATAGCGCAGGGTGCAGCCCGACAGCTGCGGAAACGCAGCAAAGGCGGAGGCCTCCTCATCCATGCGGAGGCTTACGGGGTCAACGCACATACGCGACAGGCAAAGCTCCAGCAGCGTGTAAAGCTGCTCTACGCTGACGCTCGCCGTCACGAGCGGGCGATCCTCGGTAAAGAGGAAAAGCAGCTCCTCCCACGTCACCTCGCCGGGACGTAGGTTTCCGGCAAGGTCGCCGCCGTTCATCACGGCGACATCGACACAGGCGGCGGCTTTGGCCGCGTCTGCGACAGCCGCACCGAGGCCGGAATCGTCGCAGAGGGAGCCCTCTCCGACGTTGGAGGGCGCAAAGCTCCCCACCCGTCCGATCACAGCGCCGGACGCGGCGGCGGAGGCGCCGACGGCCAGCAGGACGCTCAGCGTCAGTATGAGCGCCGCCCAGCGCTTGCAGTGTTTATAGCGCATTGATCTTTTTCACATGGTGGCAGGTCACGAAATGTCCGGGCAGGACCTCCGTGTACTGCGGCTGTACGCTGCGGCATTGCTCGTCCGCATAGGGGCAGCGCGGCGCGAAGCGGCAACCGGGCTTGGGGTCGATGGGCGAGGTAAGCTCGCCTTGCAGGAGGATGCGCTCCCGCTTGCGGCGCACATTCGGCACCGGAATGGCGGACAGCAGCCCCTTGGTGTAGGGGTGAAGCGGGCGCTGGAACAGCTCCCTTGCCTCGCACTTTTCCACCATACAGCCGACATACATCACAAGAATCTCGTCGGAGATGTGCTTCACAACGGACAGGTCGTGCGTGATGAACATATAGGTCAACCCCTGCTGCTCCTGAAGGTCTTGCAGCAGATTCAGTATCTGCGCCTGAATGGACACGTCCAGCGCGGAGACCGGCTCGTCGCAGACGATGAACTTTGGGTTGAGCGACAGGGCGCGAGCCACGCCGATACGCTGCCGCCGTCCGCCGTCCAGCTCATGCGGATAGGAAAAGGCAAATCTTCGCGCAAGCCCCACGGTGTCCATGAGCTCAAACACACGGGCGTAAAGCTCGTCCTTGGTCTTATAGACGCGGTAGGCTCGCAGCGGGTCGGCAATCAGGTCGGCGACGCACATACGGGGGTTGAGGGAGGAAAAGGGGTCCTGAAAGATGATCTGCATATTGCGGCGCAGCTTTTTACGCTCACGGACGCGGACATGGGTGATGTCCTCGCCGTCGAAAAGCACCTTGCCGTCCGTGGCCTCCGTGAGGCCGAGGATGGTGCGCCCCAGCGTGGATTTTCCGCAGCCGGACTCGCCCACGACGCCCAGTGTGCCGCCGCGACGGATCGTGAAGCTCACATCGTCCACGGCGTGGAGCATACCAGAGGAGGTGCGGAAATATTTTTTCAGATTCTCAACGCGGATAAGCTCACTCAACGTCCTTCCTCCTTCTCTTGCCTGTGGCAGCGCACAAAATGTCCCGGCTCGACCTCGCGGTCACACGGCTTTTCCGTCATGCAGCGCTCCGTCACATAGGGGCAGCGCGGATGGAACGCACAGCCGCTCGGTAAGTCGGAGGGGTCAGGCATGAGACCCTCGATGGGGTTCAAGCGCCGCACCTCCTTGTCCAAGCTCGGAAGCGAGCCGAACAGGCCGACGGTGTATGGGTGCTTTACGTTTTCAAACACCTGATAGATGTCGCCGCGCTCCACGATCTCACCGGCGTACATGATGGCGACCTTGTCGCAGGTCTCCGCCACAATGCCGAGGTCGTGCGTGATGAGCAGCATAGAGGTTCCCAGCTTGGTTTTCAGCTCGCGCATCATCTCAAGCACCTGCGCCTGTATGGTCACGTCCAGCGCCGTGGTCGGCTCGTCGGCCAGCAGCAGCTTGGGCTTGCAGGCCAGCGCCATGGCGATGACGACGCGCTGCTTCATGCCGCCGGAAAACTGGTGTGGATAGTCCGTGCTGCGCTCGGCGCGTATGCCGACCATCTCCAGCATTTCAATGCTTCTGCGCATGGCAGCCGCCTTGGAGCAGCCCTCATGGAGGCGGATGACCTCGGCCACCTGCTCCCCCACGCGCATGGTCGGATTCAGCGCCGTCATGGGGTCTTGGAATATCATCGATATTTCATTGCCGCGCAGACGGCGAAGCTCGCTGTCGCGCAGCTTCATGACATCCTCGCCGTTATACAGGATCTCGCCGGAGATGATACGTCCGGGCGGGTCGGGAACGAGCCGCAGGATACCGAGCGCCGTTGTGGTCTTGCCCGCGCCCGTCTCGCCGACAAGGCCGAGCGTCTCGCCCTTTTCAATCGTGAGGTCGATACCGTTGACGGCCTCTACCGTCGCATCGTCCGTTACATAATGGATCCGAAGATCCCGAATGTCCAATAAACTCATAGAACGCCCTCCTTACTGCTTCAGACGCGGGTCGAGCGCGTCGCGCAGACCGTCGCCGAATACGTTGAAGCCGAACAGCGTCAGCACGATGGCAACGCCGGGGAAGGTGACGAGCGGCCAGTAGTCGCGGATGTACTGCCGGCCAAAGGCGAGCATAGCGCCCCACTCCGCCGTCGGCTCGGAGATACCGAGGCCGATGAAGCTGAGGCCGGAGATGGCAAGGATATTGCCGCCGATACGAAGCGTACACTCGACGAGAATGGGCGCAAGCGTGTTCGGAAGAATGTGCTTCAGCATGATACGGGCATGGCCGGAGCCGGTCGCAAGCGCCGCCTCGACATATTCCTGATCGCGCAGGGAGAGCACACTGCCGCGAATGACGCGGCACACCATCGGAATACCCGATATGGCGATGGCCAGCGCCGTATTGAACGTCCCCGCGCCGAGTGCCGCCATAATGGCGATGGCGAGGAAGGTGCTGGGGATGGCCATAATGATGTCCATGATACGCATGACGATGAAGTCAAACTTCCCGCCGAAGTAGCCGACGGTTATGCCGATGATAATGCCGAGCACCGTGGAGATGACAAGGCTCACCATACTGACGAGCAGCGAGGTACGCCCGCCGTATAGGATACGGCTCAAAATATCGCGGCCATAGTTGTCCGTGCCGAGGGGGTGCTCCCAGCTTAGCGGCGCAAAGCGGTTGGACATTTGCAGCTCATAGGGGTCATAGGGCGCGAGCACATTGGCGAACACGGACGACAGAATTAGTATCACGACCATGGCAAGGCCGACCATGGCGAGCTTGTTCTTGCGCAGACGGTGGAACACATCCTTCCACTGGCCGTGCTTTCGCATTTCCTTGATGTCAAGCTCCGCACCGACAGATGTCCTTTTAGCCATTTGCCGCACCTCCCTCCGTGGCCTCGGCCTGCTGCTTTGCAAGCAGCTTTTTCTTGCGCTTGGGGCTTTCATACTGCGCCCGAATACGCGGGTCGATAAAGGCATAGCAGAGATCGACCAGCAGATTGGCGAAGCACACGCAGGCGCTCAGCACAAGCACAACGCCGAGAATGACGGGATAATCGCGGTTGTTGATCCCCTTGAGCAGATAAGTGCCCATACCGGCGATATTAAAGACGTTTTCGATGATGACCGAGCCGCCGAAAAGCTGACCGAGGCCAACGCCGGAGATGGTGATGACGGGGATCAGCGCATTTTTCAGCGCGTGCCGCCGCGTGATGACGCTCTCGCGCAGACCCTTGGCGCGGGCGGTGCGGATATAATCCTGACGTATGACCTCCAGCACACTGGAGCGGGTCATTCGCGTCGTTCCGGCCAGCGTCGCCATCGCCATGCTGGCCACGGGAAGAATGTAGTTTTTCCAGCCGGTCAGACCACTGGCCGGAAGCCAGTTCAGCTTGACGGAGAACAGCAAAATCAGCATCATGGCGAGCCAGAAGCCCGGTGCTGCCGCAAAGAACATGGAGAGCACCGTCACGCTATAGTCCGCGAGCGAATACTGCTTTGTCGCGGAGATAAGGCCGAAGCCGATGCCGATGATCATGGACAGCACCATGCTGATAATGCCCAGCTTGACGCTCACCCATATCCTGGCGCGGATCTCGTCGCCGACAGGCAGGCCGTAGGTATACGAGGTTCCGAAATCGCCGTGCAGCACAATGTTCTTCACATACTGGAAATACTGCGCCGCAAAGCCCTTGTCGAGCCCCATTTTCTGTTGCAGCGCCTCATACTGCTCTTGGTACTGCTCCTGTGACAGGTTGGAGCTGGAAAGCATGATCTCGACCGGGTCGCCGGGGGTGAAGTAGCTGATGGTGAACACGATCAGCACAACGCCGAGGAGCACCGGGATCATCCAGAGTACGCGCTTGATGATGTATCTTAGCACAGAAACGCCTCCTTAGCGGGGAAACATTCAAGGCCGCCTTAGCGGCCTTGAACGGATCCATTTAGGTCAAAGCTGGTTTACTGATAGAGGCAGTAGAAATAGCGGAGATTCGCGGCATTCGGGGAGATGATGTCCGCACCCGCCCAGCGCGTGTTGTTATAAACATAAGCGCCGTAGACCTCTGCGATGGGAACCGCGTAGAAGTGGTCCTTCATGTACTGCTGGACCTCGCCGTACAGCTCGGCGCGTTCGGCGGTGTCGAGCGTGTGACGTGCATCCGCCATAAGCTGGCAAATTTCGGGGTCAGACTCCAGATTCATGTTCGGCAGGGTGCTGCTGGGCTCGAAGTTGCCGAGCGCCAGATAGGGCTCATGAGCGCTGTTGCCGTTCGGATAACGGGAGAAGTGGAGATCGCCGTCACCGGCGGACGTACCGGCGAAGAAGGTGGCCATATCGGTCACAGTGGTCGTAAGGGTAATGCCGATCTGATCCAGATAGGCGCGGATGACCTCGCACTCTTGGACATAGAGGTTATCGGTGAAGATGCAGATCTCGACCTCCTTGCTGCCGGTCACCTTGTCCGCATACTCCTTGGCCAGCTCCGGGTCATACTCATACTGGCCGACATTCTTGTACATATCGCCCATGGTGGAGGCGAGGATGGAGGTCGCGGGCTTGCCGAATTCCTCCCAAGCGGCGACGGCAACATCGTCCCAGTTGACGCCGTAGGCGATGGCTGCACGGAGGTTTTCGTCCACAGTGGAGCCGTCGTCGATGTCGAAGGTCAGCATCTGAACGTCGTCATAGGGCAGGAGCACGCCGGTCACGTTGTCGATTCCCTCGTTGGTGATACGGGCGTAGTCAACGGAGTCGATCTGGAACGCCGCGTCAAGGTCGCCGTTCTCCACGTCGATGAACATGACGCTCTTGTCGTCATAGTGGATGCCGGTAAACTCCAGAATGTCGGAGGAGAAGTTGTCGTTCCAGTAAGTCCCCTCGGCAACCTCCGGCTTCTGCACGACGGTCGAGGACACGCCGACGGTGTTTTCCGACACGGTGTAGGGGCCGGTGCCGTTGGGAGAATAGTACCAAGCGTCGCCGTCCCAGCCATTTTCCTCGACCCAGCTCTTGCAGAGCACGGGCACACCGAGGTTGGCAAACGCCGAGGCCTCGACCTCATCCGTGACGAGATAGACGGTCATGCCGTCGTCGCCGACGTAGGACTTCTCAAGGTTGAAGATGGCCAGCTTGCTGGCGTTGCGGGAGGCACGCTCCGCAGAAACCTCGGACTGGATGGTGAACAGGAGATCCTCGCCGGTCAGGGGCTCGCCGTTGGTGAAGGTGATGCCCTCTTTGACCTTCAGGACGAGGGTATAGTCGTCGTCATAGCTGAAGTCCACGATGTCAGAGGTATACTCATAGGTGGTGGGGTCGGTGTAGATGATGGGGTCAAACACAAGGAAGATGAGCTGGTCGCAGGTCGAGGCGTTGTTGCCATAGAGATAGGTCCCTATGGGGCCGGGAACGCCAAAGGTCATGCTTGTCGCGACGGGCTCGCCGTCTCCGGCTTCGGTCTCCGCCGTATCGGTGGCGGCGGTCTCGTCGGTCTTTGCGGCTTCTTCAGTCGCCTCCGGCGTGGTGGTTTCGGTTTTCTGCTCCGATGCGCCGCAGGCGCAAAGGCTCAGAAGCATAACGGCTGCGAGGAGTAGAGCAACGATCTTTTTCATTCAAAATCCTCCTATCATTTTGTTGCTTTCCCAAGGAACAGGCTTCCTCCGCTTTCCAATCGGCGGACCTGTCCCACGCTGCACTTATTGTAAATGACCAAAAGCGTCTTGTCTATTGTCGAAGTAAATAAGCACTATACCTAATTTTCATGTTTGCCATTCCTCAAAATCATTCTCCACGCAGCAAGCGCCGCCAAGGACAAAAAAATCCCGCAGTCTGCGTGACAGACTGCGGGAATGATGGTTGTTTGGCTTGTTATTGGGACACGCCCTTGACGATCTCGGTGCCGTCGTTGTACTGGATGGTCCAGACCATGAAGCCGTTGTAGTAGAGCAGACCCTCCTGCGAAGCGTCGTCGAGGCAGCTCACGACATACTCGCTGCTGCTGGGAGAGCCGATGGCGGCTTGCAGCGAGGAAAGGCTCTGACCGACATAGCCCTGCGCGACGGTGTAGGGGTCGGAGGTATTGCCGCCGCTATTGCCGCTATTACCGCTATTGCCACTGTTACCGCTATTCGTGGTCGTGGTCGTGCCGCTGTCGTTGCCACGGCTGACCTGTCCGGCCTCGGTGTTGCCGCCGGACTGCTCGCCCGTCTCGGTCGCCGTCACAGGGGCGACGGTGGGGACGGAAACGGCAGCCTGCTCCGTCTGCTCGGTCGTCTGGCTTGTCACAGGCTCCGGCGTAACGATGGTAACGGCGGTCTCCTGCTTGCCGCAGGCGGCCAGACCGGCGAGGACACAAACGATCATCAAAATCGGGATAAGCTTCTTCATATCTTTCTCCTTGGTTTTATCTTTTTTGCGTTACTCATTATAGCGAGGCGTTTTCCCCGCGTCAAGGCGAAGCGCCCAAAAAACTCTTTAATTTTTCATTAAAATACCAAGTCGCCGCACCGTGGGTGCGGCGACCCGGCTTGTCTTTAGCTTAAGTTTAATAATAGTAGTAGGGCGACCAGACATTTCGTGCCGCGTTGTTGAAGCGCGAGCCGTAGTAGATGTTCGAGCTGGGTGCGTACTCCATTTTGAAGCAGTCATAGTAAAGGCCGGAGCCGTAGTGTCCGTATATAAAGCCCCACTCCTGCTCCACGTCGAAGGTGTACTTCGTGCCGCGGATCGTGATGACCTCCCATGCGTGGACCGGCGCGTAGGCGTTGTTGTAGGTCGTTTTCAGGCGTCCCTCCGCAATGGTGGCCTCATAACCGACACGGCGAGCGAGGTAGACCATGGCGGACGACCATTCCTCGCAGGTGCCGCGGGCGTTCTTGAAGAACAGTGACGCAAGCTCCGTATATTCAAAGCGGCTGATGTTGTTGTAGCGGAAGTACCCCGCCGAGCCATAGCCATAACGCGCCTTCGGGAGATCGCGCAGACGCTCGTAGGCTTCGAGCAGCTTAGCCTCCTGCGACTGGGAGCTGCGGAAGATGTCCGCGCCGAAATCAGCGATCCATGCGTCCAGCGTGGAGTCGCCGGAGGTATACGCGCCGTTGGAGTTGAAGTAGAGGCTTCCAAAATAGCCGTTGCGGAGGAGGCTTCCGTCCGCCTGTATGTAGTACATACGGTCGGAGTATTCATACACGCGGTTATCGTAGCCGCTTCGCGGCTCGTGGACAATGGAGCCGTCCGAATTCAGCAGATAGAGCTTGTCGCCCATGATACGCAGACCCGCGCCGTAGGCGGGCGCACCCGCGCCGGTTTTTTTATAGTAGTAGTATTTCCCGTCCGGCATTTGCTGTACACCAGAGGCTTTTACGATAAACTGACCGTTGTTGTTGACGTAGTAGTAGCTGCCGTTCAGCTTATACCGTCCCGCCGTGAGGCCGGTGCTGGGGAAACTGTTTCCGCCGCCGGTCACGGCGTCCATGATGTCGTAATATGCCCAGTAGCCGCTGTCATCCACGTCGATGAACAGGCGAATGTTGGCGTTGTCGATGGCCGTTTTATTCGCCGTCCGGCCAAGGACCTTATTGAGGATCGCCACCGCCTCGGCGCGGGTGATCGCGTTTTGCGCCTTGAATTTGGTCACGCCGTCCTCCTGATAGCCGGAGATCCAGCCTTTTTCATAGAAAGCGTTTACCGCGTTATAGCACCACGTCGGGAGGCTGTCCGAGAAGTAGTTCCTCGTCGGCGTTCCCAGATTCACAAGGCGGCTCACCATCACCACGAATTCGGCGCGGGAGATGCTGCGCGTCGGTTCAAATTTTCCTGCGCCCGTGCCGCTCAATATGCCGTTGGAGGCCAGCGTGTTGATGGCGTTTGTGTACCATGCGGTGCCGACATCGCTGAAGCTTGTTTCAATGGGGCCGTTCGTCTGCTCGCTCAAGAGCTTATAGACCATGCTCGCAGCCTCGGCGCGGGTGAGCGCACGGGACGGCGCGAATTGATAGACCTTTCCGCTTCCGTCCGCGTAGCCGCTGACATAGGCGAGAGATCGATTTGTGTTGAGCGTGGGGCGCACCCATGCCTTGAAGCTCACGTCGCCGGTGATCTCCGTCGTGGCGGGCGTGGTTGTTTTGTTGCTTTCATCGAGCCAACCGGCGATGGTCGTGCTGCCGGTCGTGGTCGGCACTTTCGTCGGCTTTTCACCCTGCTTGACAAGCTCGCTGCCGAGAGCGGTCGTGCCGTCGGTGGCGAGATAAGTGACCTTCCACGCCGCATAAAACGCGGTGTCCGCCGTCAGCGGGACGCTCGTAAGGCTGTCAAGCTCCGTCCTCGTCTCGCCGCAGAGCATGATCCAGTGCGACACGGCATTATCCTTTAGATATGCACTGTTGGGGATCTCTTCCGCCTTAATAGCCGTGTCCTTCGTATGCGACACGGTCTTCATCGGCGTTGTGCCGCCGTAGTCATAGAAGCTGAGCGTCACCGTGGCTGCGGGCGAGGGGCTGGGATCATCCCCGCCGGAATCGCCACCCGTCTGGCCGGAATCGCCGCCGGACGTGTCCGCGCCGGAGCCACCGCCGGATTTGCCGCCATCCGTATTGCCGGATTCGCCGCCCGTGCCGGAGCCGTCGGTATCGCCCGTGCCGTCTGCGGGCAGCGTTTCCGGTGATGTCTCCTCCGTGCCCGCAGCAAGCGCACCGCCCCCGATGGCCAAGGTCAGAATGAGCGCCAGCAGCAGCGCAAGCAAAGCCTTTCCTTTCATTTTCATAGGCACACCTCCCGTAAAAGGTTGCAAAACACAACAAAAAGATACATTTTGGTTACAGTATATTATACAAACATCCGTTCCCGCTGTCAAGCCGTGGCGAAAATTTTAAGAAAGCCTTAAATGACGCGGGAAAACGAGGATATTTCCCCTCTTATATCTTACAAATAACAGCCCCGCTTGTCAAATACAAGATGTAGTCACCGGCGGTCATCCGGCCCCAAATCAAGCGCCCGCGAAGCGGAATACCGCGCCGACCACGGCGGAAAAGGCGATGAACACAATGGGGTGCAGCTTCGGCAGCTTGGCTGTCGCAACCAGCAGCACCGCCGCCAGCAAGATGGCCGGTATATTGAGAGCATTCCAGATAGTGGTATATTCCTCCGTGTAAAGCAGCGCCTCGATAGCGACGGAGATACCCGCCGCGCTGATGAGCGCCACGGAGGCGGGGCGCAGCCCGTAGAACGCGCCCTGCACATAGCGGTTTTCGTGGAAACGCGCCAGAAAGGCCGCGATGAGGACGATGACGATAATGCTCGGCGCGACAAGCCCCAGCGTGGCGCAAACGCTGCCGGGAATACCGGCCACGCGAAAGCCCGTATAGGTCGCCATGTTCACGCCCATGGGTCCCGGGGTCGATTCCGCGATGGCAAGCATATCGGCCACATCCGATGCCGTGAACCAGCCGGTGCGCTCCGACATATCGTAGAGAAACGGAAGTGTGGCAAGCCCGCCGCCGACGGAGAACAGGCCGGTCTTGAAAAATTCCCAGAACAGGAGCAGACAAGTCATTTCGCCACCCCCGTCCACACCTTGAGGACAACTCCGGCCAGTCCCGCCACAAGCACAAGCACCACCGGCGATACCGGCAACAATAATGAGACGGCGAGAACGATCAAAAAGTTCCCGAACGCCCAGCGGTCCGGCACGGCGCTTTTGAAAAGCTTCAAAACGGCGCGGAAAATGAGCACCGCGACGCAGACGCGCACACCGGCAAAGGCGTTTTTCACCAGCGGCAGGTCGGCAAAATTGTTGAGCAGCGCCGCAATGAGCAGGATAATGCAAAACGGCGCAAGCACCGCCGACAGCGTGGCGACAATGCCGCCCAGCACGCCCTTCTGCTTGTAGCCGATGAAAGTCGCCGTGTTCACCATGATAATGCCGGGGGTACACTGGCCGATGGCGTAGTAGTCGGCCAGCTCTGCCTCCGTCGCCCAGCCGCGCTTGTCCACGACCTCGCGCTGCAATATGGGAAGCATGGCATAGCCGCCGCCGAAGCTCATAAGCCCGACGCGGAAAAAGCTTGAAAAAAGCTGCTTATACATATTTATATATTGGCCTCCTCGTTTTCGCTTCCAAAGATACGGCGCTTCCAGCTCTCGCCCGTGGGCGTGGCGGCACAGCCGCCCAGCGCGGTCTCCCGCAGCTCCGGCGGCAGCTTGCGCCCCACGGAGTAGAGTGCCGCGACCATCTCGTCAAAGGGGATGAAGCTCGCCATGCCGCTCAAGACCATCTCGGCGCATATGACCGCGTTGGTCGCGCCGAGCGCGTTGCGCGTCTGACACGGGCACTGCACAAGCCCCGCGACCGGGTCGCACACAAGCCCCAGCAGATTGGTCAGCGCAATGGCCGCCGCGTCCAGCGATTGCTTGGGTGTGCCGCCGAACATCTCCGTGACCGCCGCCGCCGTCATCGCGGAGGCTGCGCCCACCTCGGCCTGACAGCCCGCCTCCGCGCCGGACACAGAGCCGTTGCGCATGAAAATGCAGCCGACAGCACCGGCACAAAACAGCGCCGCCTCCACCGCCGCATCGTCCAGCGAAAATTCCTCCTGCAGGGCGAAGACCGTTCCGGGCAGCACACCCGCCGAGCCCGCCGTCGGTGCGGCCACGATCAGACCCATCGAGGCGTTTTGCTCCAAAACTGCCATCGAGCGCGACACGATCTTGGAAAAGCAGCCGCTAAGCAGCGATTTCCCCTGCACAAAACGCGCCCGCAAAAGACCGCCCTCGCCGCCGATCATGCCGCCGACAAGCCGCCGTGGCGCGTCCATCGGCTCGGTGTAGCTCTGGCGCATGATGCGCATGGAGGCCTGCATTCGCGCCGAGACCTCCGCCTCCGTCACACCCTCGTTCGCCGCCTCGATCTCCCGCGCCAGCGCCGATATGGGCAGCTGCCGCTCCTCACACAGCGCAAGCAGCGCCGCTCCGCTCGTTATCTCCATGTCGTCACCTCATACCTGCAAAAGCAGGGTGTTCGTGATAAGCTCGCCCTCGCGCATATCCGCGAGCACATCCTCATTGATACGCCCGTCCGACTCGATGATGGCGTAGGCGCGACCACCCCGGCTCTCGCGGTAGCAGCGCAGCGAGGCAATGTTCAGATCGTATTTCTCCAACACGCCGGTCATAAAGTGGAGCGCCCCCGGCTCGTCACGGTGCGCCACGATGAGGGTCGGGAACTCGCCGGTGAACGCGACCTCCACCCCGTCGAGCCGCCGTATGCATATCTTGCCGCCGCCGACGCTCTCACCCCGCACGGACAATGAGCCGCGCTCATCCGAGAACACAAGCTCCGCCGTGTTCGGATGCTCCGTGGGCGTGTCGCGGTCGAAGTCGATACGGTAGTGTATCGCCCGCGCCGCCGCGATGGCACGGCTGTCGCGTATGCGCTCATCCCACGGCTCCATGCCCATCGCGCCGCCGAGCAGCGCGAGATCCGTTCCGTGACCGCGCCCCGTCTGGGCAAACGAGCCGTAGAGCGTGATGGCAAGCCCCTTCGGGTCACGCCCAAACAGGCGGCGAGCCGTCAGCGCAATGGAGCAGGCTCCGGCTGTATGGGAGCTGGACGGACCGACCATCCACGGCCCTATGGCCTCAAACAAGCCTATCTTAGACATACGCAACGCCCCTTTCCCGTGCGTTTTTTGCTATTATACCATCGTTTCCGGCGCTTATCAATCTTGCGCGGGACGCGGTGGGCGCGTATAATGGGCGCATGGATATTATCTATCAGGACAAGCGCATTATTGTCGCCGTCAAGCCCGCCGGTGTGCTCTCCACGGACGAGCCGGGCGGTATGCCCACACTGCTGCGGGCAGCGCTGGGAGATGAAAGCGCCTGTATACGCACCGTCCACCGGCTGGATGCCGCTGTGGGTGGGCTCATGGTCTATGCGCGGAGCGTCCGCGCCGCCGCCATTTTGTCCGAGCAGATACGCACGGGCGCATTCCACAAGGAATACCTCGCCGTGGTACATGGGAGGCCGGAGGCGGCAAGCGCCGAGCTGCGCGATCTGCTCTGCTATGACGGTGCGCGGCGCATGAGCCGCGTCGTGACTGCGCCCGGACGTGGGGTGCAGGAGGCGGTGCTCGACTATCGCCTCATCGCGGCGGACGAGGATCTGTCGCTGCTGCGTGTGCGGTTGCACACGGGGCGCACCCACCAGATACGCATCCAGCTCTCCTCACGCGGCTGGCCGCTCGCCGGGGACAGAAAATACGGTCACTCGCCCGACCGCTTCCCCATCGCCCTTTTCTCCTGCCACCTTGCCTTTATACACCCGGAAAGCGGCGCGGCGCTCGACTTCAAAGCCCAGCCGCCCGCCATCGAGCCATGGACGCGCTTTCCGCCTACATGATAATGAGACGCAAAAATCGCAGCCGCTGTTGCACGGCTGCGATTTGCTGTTGTTATGGGGTCGTCGCCTTATTCGGCGGCGTCCTTTTTCTTCCCGCCGCCGAGCAGGACGTTGGTGAGGATGCCGAGGATGAGGGCGCAGGCGATGGAGGTGATCGTGACCTTGCCGAAGGAGACGGTCAAACCGCCGATACCGGCGATGAGGATGACGCAGACCACAAAGAGGTTGCGGTTGTCGTTGAGGTCAACGTCCTGAATCATCTTGAGACCGGACACCGCGATGAAGCCGTAGAGGGAGATACACACGCCGCCCATGACGCAGTTGGGGATGCTCGCAAGGAACGCGGCAAAGGGGCCGAAGAAGGAGATGAGCATGGCGAGGATGGCCGTGGCGAGGATGGTGACGACGGAGGCGTTGCCGCTGATGGCGACGCAGCCGACGGACTCACCGTAGGTGGTGTTGGGGCAGCCGCCGAAGATAGCGCCCGCGATGGAGCCGACGCCGTCGCCGAGCAGTGTGCGGTGCAGACCGGGGTCACGGAGAAGGTCTGTGCCGATGATGCTGGACAGGTTCTTGTGGTCGGCGATATGCTCGGCGAAGACCACGAACGCGACGGGGACGTAGGCCACGGCGATGGTGGCGACATAGCTGCCGTCAATTTCCTTGACACCCTTGAGCGCCTCGGTGAAGGTGAAGTCGGGCGTCCACTGAATGGACTGGAAGATGTCGAGGTTGATGATGAGGAGCGCGTCGTTGCCGGTGGCGCGGCCGATGAGGGTGAAGACAAGCGCGACAGCATAGCCCGCGAGGATGCCGATGATGAACGGAATCATCTGGAGCATTTTCTTGCCGAACACGGAGCAGATCATGGTCACACCGAGGGTCACGAGGCCGCAGAGGATGGCGAGGTAGGTGCTGCCACCGGCGGTGGCGGTCACGAGGTCGTTCACGGCGTTGGTGGAGAGGCTGAGACCGATGATGGCAACGGTCGGTCCGATAACGACGGCGGGCATGAGCTTATCGACCCACTTGACGCCGCTGCACTTGACCGCAATGGCGATGACGACATAGACAAGACCGGCGAAGGTCGCGCCGATGATAAGACCGGCATAACCGGCTTGGAGGCTCACCGCACCGGCAAAGGCCGTGGCCATAGAGCCGAGGAAGGCGAAGGAGGAACCAAGGAACACGGGGCTGCGGAAGCGGGTGAAAAGCAGATAGACGAGCGTTCCGACACCCGCGCCAAAGAGGGCGGCGGTCTGGCTCATGCCGTTGCCGATGATGGTGGGCACGGCGATGGTGGCGGCCATGATGGCCAAGAGCTGCTGGATCGCGAAGACGATGGTTTGGCCGAATTTGGGCCGGTCCTTGATTCCGTAGACGAGATGCATGATTGTTTCTCCTTTGCCTTTCTTTTTTATATTGAGTTATTCTCGAACAGCTTTACACAGGTCTCGCCGTCACATTCCGCAAGCCGGACGGCTACGACCTCGACCCGTGAGGTGGGGATGTTTTTTCCGACAAAGTCGGGTCTGATGGGCAATTCGCGGTGGCCTCTGTCCACCAGCGCAAAAAGCTGGATCCGCGCCGGTCGTCCCAGCGCCATGACCGCGTCCATGGCCGCCCGCGCCGTCCGCCCAGTGTAGATAACGTCGTCGCAGAGCACGACCGTCCGCCCCGTCACATCGAAGTCAAGGCACGTCCCGTTCAGCACCGGGCTTTCCGCCACGGTGGAGAGGTCGTCGCGGTACAGCGTGATGTCAAGCTCACCCACCGGCACGTCCGCGCCCTCGATACGACGCAGGTTCTTTGCCAGACGCTCCGCCAGCGGTACGCCGCGTGTGCGGATACCGACGAGGCACAGTCCCTCGGTCGTCTTGTTCCGCTCCACGATCTGGTGCGCGATACGCACGAGCGCCCGCTCGACGGCCGCCTCATCCAGTATCTCCGCCCGAAATTCCAACGAAAAAACCTCCCTGTCCGCAGACAAGGAGGTATGATAAGACCATAGTGTATCATAACGCCTTGCCGACGGCTCTGCATCAGCTTAAAGACATTTTTGCTGTCGTGTATTCTACCACCCGCGCCATCGTGTGTCAAGCATAAATTTCGACGTTTTGAAAATATAAATTTTCTGTTACCGCGTTCGTTTTTTGGTTGACAAACTGCGGCGCTGCCGTTATTATCAGAAGTATGATTAGGAAGCTTTTTACTGTTTTATTATGCATGGCGCTGGTGCTGCTTGTCGGCTGCGCGGCGGAGGTGGACACGGCGGAGAACGCCGCTACGGACGGCGGTGATTATACCGCCGCAATCACGCTTGCCGACGGCAAGACCACCATCCACGGCACGGGCGCGGCGCTTTCGGGCGACACGCTGCTCATCTCGCGGAGCGGGCGCTACCGGCTGGCCGGTACGCTGGACGGCAATGTGACCATCGACTGCTCCGGCGAGGTGGAGCTCGTGCTGTGCGGGCTGACCGTCCGTGGCGAGGGCTGGGCGCTCTATGCCAAAGGCTGCGACGCGCTGACGCTGACGCTTGCGGAGGGCGGCAACACCCTGTCGCAGAGCGCCACGGCGGACGAAAACGGCGTGTGCCTCGAATCCAAAGCGCCCCTCACCATACGCGGCGACGGCGCACTCACGCTGGACGCGGCGGGCATTGGTCTGCGCGGCAAGGCGGACATCTGCCTGACGAGCGGCACGGTCACGGTCAACGCCGCCGATGTCGGCGTTAAGGCCAAGAGCGAGGGCAGTGTGAATATCTCCGGCGGCAGCCTCACGGTCAGCGCCGGGGACGACGCGCTCAATGCGCCGCTCGTCACACTCAGCGGCGGCACGGTGAGCCTCGCGGCCACGGGACGCGGTATTGACGCCGGGGAGCTTACGCTGTCCGGCGGGACGCTTGCCGTGACGAGCGGGGACGACGGCGCTCGCGCCGATACGCTCCTCACCGTCTCCGGCGGCAATGTGACGGTCGAGGCCGGGTGCGACGGCCTCCAATCGCAGGGCGATATGGTCATCAGCGGCGGTGTGCTTGCCATCCACTGCAACGAGGGCGGCGGCAACGCGATACGGCGCTTTGACTCCGGCGGCATGGGCGGCCCCGGCTGGGGCGGCTCCGAGACCACGGAATACTATGTCATGCCGGAGGAGAGCTGCAAGGCGCTCAAGGCCGACGGCGGTATCAGCATTAGCGGCGGTACGCTCGCGCTGGACAGCGCGGACGACACCATCCACGCGGCGGGGCTTGTCGAGATAAGCGGCGCGTCCATCGAGATATGCACAAGCGACGACGCCATCCACTCCGACACCGACCTCATTATCCACAGCGGCACGATCCTCATCAACGACTGCTTTGAGGGCTTGGAGGCCGCAAACATCACCATCAACGGCGGCGACATTGACATCTACTCCGTCAACGACGGCATCAACGCCTCCAGCGGCTCCGGCGAGGGCTTCGGCTGGGGCGGCGACACGGCGGTGTTCACCATGAACGGCGGCGAGGTCGATATCTACGTCACCGGCGCAAGCTCCAACATGGGCGACGGTATTGACTCCAACGGCGCTATCTATATCAACGGCGGGCGTATCACCGCCGGTACGGACGGCAGCACGATGGAAAACGGCATCGACTCCGCTTCGAGCTTTGTCGTCACGGGCGGCATTCTCGCCGCGAGCGGCAACTCCGGGATGCAGGAGAGCGCCTCGACCTACTCAACGCAGTGCGCGGCGGTGCTCCGCCTGTCAAGCGGCGTGGACGCGGGGACGGAGTGTACCGTCACGGACGAGAGCGGCAACGTCATCATGACCTACACGCCGTACCGCTGGTGCAGCTGCATTGTCCTAAGCCACCCCGACTTCCAAATCGGCAGCACCTACACCCTCACCGCCGGGGACGAGGTCAAGACCTTCACTTTTAGCTCCGTCTCCTACACCGAGCGCGGCTTCGGCGGCATGGGCGGTCCTGCGTTCTGACACAAAAAACAGCGCCGGAGAATGCGGAAGGCACTTGCTTTTCTCGCGTTCTTCGGCTAGAATAAAGGCGCAGCGGCGTAAGCCGCCTAGAAAGCTGCCTCACGGCGGCTTTTCAAAAGGATATTAGTTAGAGTACACTAACCGTACACGCCGCCATCGGCGCGGCACGGGAGGAGACATTATGAAAGACCGTGAACTCAAATTTGACCGCCGCTGTCATGTGCTGTACTCCAAGCCCTGCAAGCGGGAGATTCGGGAAAAAATCGCGCTGCACTACCCGCCGGACGAGCGCGAGGCTGTCTGGGAGCGGGTGCAGCGGCAATATGTGGACTTTCTCGCCGACTGGCGCACCGACCTCGGTGGCAAGCGGAACTTCCACAACGGCATCTGCGGCACATACGACTGCATTGCGCTGATCTCCTATTACAAGATCTGCCGCGGGGTCACGAGCCTCGCGGAGATCGAGGGGATGATAGGCGCAATGCTCCTGCCCCCCTTCCGAAGGCTGGGGCGCTTTGTGGACTGCAACAAGCCCTTTTTTCGGCGGTTGCTCTATCGGGCGTTTCTGGGAGCGAAAAGGCGCTGCGACCGCTGGCGCGATTATGATATGCACGTTGCGCCCTATGACGAAGACAAGCCCATCTATTACGAGTTCACGACCTGTCCCACAGCAGAATTTGCAAAGCGCAACGGCGTTACGGAGGTCATGCCCGCCCTCTGCAACGGGGACTACGACGCGATGGAGCTGTCCACGCCAAGCTCGTGCGGACGACCACCTGTGTGGACGGCTGCCGCTGCGACTACACCATCTGCGGCGACCGCGACGAATACCTGAAAAGCCACCCCGAATACCGCGACGAGGCGGGCTTTCGGCGGAATCAATGAGGAGACAGTGCAATGAAATGGTTCATCATGCCCGCATTTTGGCTTTTGTACTGGGGAATGTGCTTTCTCTGCACGGGAACGGATAAGAAAAACCTTGCCGGACTGCGCTCCTATCCCGACGCGGTGCAGGATGTTGTACGGGAGCGGCTTGGGGGCGACGCGCCAAAGGAGAAATCCATACCCTCAATTTTGCTGAGCAACCTTGTCTTTTTCACGGTCATATTCTGCGTGCTTGGGCTGGCGCTGAAAAGCGTCCTCGCCTTTGACAGCTATCCTCCGGCGTTTTGGTATTTCCTCATCCTCGGCGAGGGGCTGGGGCTGTTCGATCTTCTGGTCATCGACCTGCTCTGGTGGCGCAGCACACGGCGTATCCGCTTCACCTTCCTGCCGGACAAGGCGCTCTACCAAGACCCGTCAAAGCACCTCGGCTCATTCTGGCGCGGCATTCCCCTATTTGCCGCCGTCGCCGCCCTGAGCGCGTGGGTCGTTACGCTGATATGAAATGAGGTGACATGATGATATTCAAAACCATGGGAAGCCGCGAAAAGCCCGCCGTGCTGTTCTTCCACGCCATGGGTGTGACGGGTGCGAGCAGCGAGCCGGTGGCAGAATATTTGCAGGAGCGCTATTTCTGCATTATGCCGACCGCCACGGTCTACTGCGCGGGACAGCGATATGTAAGCAAGGTCGATGAGCTGCGGCAGGTCGAGGCTTTTCTGCAAAGGCAGGGCGTGGAGCGCCTTGCGCTCGTCGTCGCGTCCTCCATCGGCGCGGATCTGGCAATGGCATTTCTTTCGCGGACACGGCTGCCCGTGGAGCACGTTTTCTTTGACGGCGGGCAGTTTGCGCAGATCGGAAAAGCCACGCGCCGTGTTATGACCCCGTTCCTCTACCTCGCGATAAAAAGCCTCTACTGGTCGAGGGGCGGCACACTCAAGAAGATACTCTGGTGCGACGACGAGGCGATCAAGCCCTATTTCATCGCCGCCGGACGGGCGCTGCGCTATGGCAACCTGCGCCGCCAGATGGCGGACAGCTTGGAGGACAAGCCCTTTCCGCCACTATCCGAAGCGCTACAGGAGCGCATATACTTCGAGTTCGGCAGCGCCGAGGAGCATTTCAAATACCGCGACGCGGTGATGGCGGCCTACCCATGCGGTCACTATCCCGTATTCGAGGGCTATAACCATATGCAGTACCAGATACGCGACCCCAAGGGCTTTGCCGCCGTGCTGCGCTCGCTCATCGAGGAAAACCGCCTCCCGCCGCTCCCGTTTTTACGGGCGTGAGCAGGGTGGCGCTGATATGCGAAACGACCCGAAACTTTCCGTTTCGGGTCGCCCGTTGCTTGGATATAAGAGAGAGGAGTGAAAATGAAAAGCGTCTTTCTGGTGTGCAAGTGTATGATGCCACATCCGGCGGGCAATTTGGTGAACAAAGACGCAAATATTTGTGAACATTCCATGAATCCATGATTAACTATGGTTGTAGTTGACAATTGCGCTCGGTTGTTATATAAATATCTTGTGTAAAGCACACAAAAACTTTTTTGGGAGGAACACAAAAATGAAAAAGTATCTTGCATTGGCACTGGCACTTCTCATGGTGCTGGCACTCTGCGCCTGCGGCGATAAGGCCGAGGAGGGCGCGAGCTGGGCGGACTATCAGGCCTACCTCATCGAAAAGGCCGGTGCGAACGCCCCTGATCTGGAGGAGTTCAAGTCTCAGGTCAACGCTCTTGGAAGCTGGGACGACATCGACCAGACCGTCTCCCCTTGGGATCAGCTGTTCTCCACCGTCGGTCTCTCCACTTGGGACGAGTTTAAGGCCGGCACGGTGAAGGAGCCTGCCGCCGCCGGTGCGATGGGCGGCGATGCCGGTACTGGCAGCGGTGAGCCCAGCGGCGAGCCTGTCGCCTCCGGCACGGTCGAGAACAGCGCCCACGGCACGGCCAGCGCGGACGAGGCCGGTTATAAGGAATATCTCCACGCTTGGCTCGACGCGGAGGCCGAGGCCAACTCCACCATGGACGAGACAATGAAGGCCGAGTTCGAGGCCTGCATTGACTCCCTCGACTTCACCACCTTCCCCGGCGATATGTTCTTCAACGGTATGCTCACCACCGGCTCCGCCATGACCTATGACGAGTTCGTCGCCGCCGGCGGCGTGTATTGAGCCAAAACGGATAGAGGAGAAACAACATGAAAAAATATCTTGCTATCGCGCTTGCCCTGCTCATGGTGCTCGCGCTCTGCGCCTGCGGCGATAAGGCCGCCGAGACCACCGAGACCGAAACGACCAAGACCGAGGCTGCAACCGAGCCTGCGCCTGTCGAGACCGAGGCCGAAGCGCCCGCCGAGACCGGCGACGGCTACACCGTGACCCTCATCAACGGTATGGACGGCTCTGAGTATGCGACCTACGAGGTCGTGGCCGGTGAGGACTTCGTTTTCACCATCTCCTGCGCACCTCCCTGCGACATGGGTCCCACCGCCGACGGTGAGGAGGGCTCCGGCGTGACCACCACCAGCGGCACTATCACCTACTCCAACATCACCACCGGCGGTCCGAACGCCTACCCCACCTTTGAGGTCGTCACCATCTCCGGCATCGACGGCGACTGCACCGTGACCGTCACCCCGAACCCCGCTGAGACCGACGCCTCCTTCCCGGAGATCATCCTCGGCGAGGCAGAACCCGCTGCCAGCGGTGAGCCCAGCGGCGAGCCCAGCGAAGAACCCGCCGCCTAAGGAGGACACAGCATGAAGAAAGCACTTACCCTTGCACTCGCCGCGCTAATGCTGCTCGCGCTCTGCGCCTGCTCCGTGTCCATCAACGTAAACGGCAGCTCTGGTGAACCCTCCGCCGAGGCGGCGGACGGCTATACCGTGACGCTCATCAACGGCATGGACGGCTCTGTCTACGATACCTACACGGTCGCAGCCGGTGAGGACTTCGTGTTTACCATCTCCTGCGCCGCACCCGCCGATATGGGCCCTGTCGCCGACGGTGAGGAGGGCTCCGGCGTGACCAC
>CAVIIB010000006.1:0-878 GCA_963642815.1 Oscillospiraceae bacterium
CCTGTACGAGGTGCGTCAGCTCATCGCGGGTATCACGCTCCACGGTCTTCACTTCACCTCCAACCACGCCTCCAACTACGTCCCGCTCAAGGGGACGCTTTGCGAGGACAGGGACAAAATGCTCGCCCAGCTCGACGACATCATTGCCCGCGAGGATCGCAGTCTGCTCCGCAAGGACGTATACCGCGGCCTGTGATAACCGAAGCCAAAAACGCCGTAAGCGCCGTGCTTGCGGCGTTTTTGCTTGAAAATCCCCCATAGTACGGGTGTTTTTCGGCTAATTCGCCTTTTTTCTCGATGTAGCGAAATAAAATCTTGCAATGTCCCCTAACGATTGGTATTATAAAATCTATACATACCCCGCACAGAAATCAATATGTGAGGATGGAACATTATGGACAACAAAATGGAGAAACGCTACGGTCTGCCGACCGCCATTTCCATGGTCATCGGCATCGTCATCGGCTCCGGCGTGTTCATCAAGGGCGGCAAGGTCTTGAGCCTGACCGGTGGCAATATGCTACAGGGTATCGCCGTTGTGGGTATCGTCGGTCTTATCTGCATCATCTGCTCGCTCGTATTTGCGGAGCTCGGCTCTCGCTATGAGAAGGTCAACGGCGTTGTGGACTATGCCGAGGTCGCACTCGGTCCCAACTACGCCTACTATGTCGGCTGGTTTGTCACGACCATCTACACACCGGCGCTGTCATCCATTCTCGCCTTCTTCGCCGCCATGATGTTCCTCCAGCTCTTTGGTATCAGCGCCATCGACTTCGCCACCGGCACTATCAACCCGGTCGCCATCGGCGTGGGCGCCGGCTTCCTCATGTTCGGCTACGGTATCAACGCCCTGTCCCCGAAGCTCGCCGGACGCTTGC
>CAVIIB010000006.1:888-1250 GCA_963642815.1 Oscillospiraceae bacterium
TCGGCATGACGGTCATCAAGCTCATCCCCCTGCTTCTCATGGGCATCGTCGGCACTATCGTCGGTCTCGCGAACGGCACGACAATGGAGGTACTCAACTACGTCAAGAGCGCGGAGTACGTCGCCGTGGACGGCGCTGGCTTCTTCAAGGCCATCGTCGGCTTCGCCTTTGCCTATGAGGGCTGGATTCTCGCGACCTCCATCAACGCCGAGCTCAAGGACGCGAAGCGCAATCTGCCCCTCGCGCTCACCATCGGCGCGTTCGTGACCATCGTTATCTATGCCCTCTACATCTTCTCCATGAGCGCCATCGGCGACGTGAACACCATCATCGCCACATGGCCGTTCGGTGAGACGCTGCCC
>CAVIIB010000006.1:1295-38448 GCA_963642815.1 Oscillospiraceae bacterium
GCCGTTCGGTGAGACGCTGCACCGTATCGCCTTTTCCAAGATCTTCGGCAACGTCGTCGGCACTGTCGTCTATGTCTTCGTGACCGTCGCCTGTCTCGGCACGATGAACGGTCTCATCATGGCCTCCTGCCGTGGTATGTACTCCCTGTCCAGCCGTGGCATGGGCCCTGCGCCGCAGTTCTTCGGTCACGTTGACGACCAGAACAACTTCGTCATCAAGTCCTCTGTCTTCGGCATGATGACCGGCGGCTTCTGGTATGCGTGGACGGTCATGATGTGGATGGGCGGCCCCGGTATGTTCGGTCAGGTACATAGCTGCGAGTGGCTGGCATGGGAGCCGGACGAGATCGGCATTATCTGCCTCTACGTCATGTACATCCCCATGATGATCGGTCTTATGGTCAAGGCCAAGGATCTCGGCTTTGTCCGCCGCTTCCTGCTGCCGGGTCTCGGTCTGCTCTGCTGTCTGTTCTTCGCCTACGCGATATGGAACGGCTACGGCTGGAAGCAGTGCGTCGGCTTCCTCATCTTCTTCCTCGTCGTCGAGTTCATCGGCTACCTCTTCAAAAACGGCGGCTTCCTCAAAAAAGCGCCGAAGAAATAAGCAACATATGATTTGAGCCGCAGCCTCCGGGCTGCGGCTCGCGTTTTATAGACGCTATCTCAGAATATCCCTTGACAAAGCATGGCTTTCGACGCTTTGAGGAAGCTTGCGACGTTTGCGCCGACGATGAGGTCGCCGGGGTGTCCGGCGGCGACGGAGGCTTCGTAAACCGAGTCGTAGATGCCGCGCATGATATTATGCAGGCGCTCGTCGACCTCCTCAAACGTCCAGAAAAGGCGCATACTGTTCTGGCTCATCTCCAGCGCGGAGGTGGAAACACCGCCGGCGTTCGCGGCCTTGGCAGGACCGACCGGGATACCGGCCTTTTGCAGCAGGTGCTCCGCCTCGATGGTGCAGGGCATATTCGCGCCCTCGCAAAGGAGGATAGTGCCGTTTTTGATGAGCAGCTCGGCCTCGGCCACATCCACCTCATTCTGGGTCGCGCAGGGCAGCGCGATGTCGCAGGGGACGGACCAGATACCGCGGCAGCCCTCGGTATAGCTCGCGCCGGGGACTTCATCCGCATAGACGCGGATACGCTCACGGCGGCGCTGCTTGATGTCCTTGAGGACATTGAGGCGAATGCCGTTGGGGTCGAAAACATAGCCGTCGGAGTCGCTCATGGCGACGACCTTCGCGCCGAGCTGCTGTGCCTTTTCCGCCGCGTAGGTCGCGACGTTGCCGCTGCCGGAGACGACGACGGTCTTGCCCTCGAAGCCGGTGTTGAGCTGGTGGTGCAGCACCTCGTCGGCGAAGTAGCAGATACCATAGCCGGTGGCCTCGGTGCGGGCAGCAGAGCCGCCGTAGCAGGGATCCTTGCCGGTGATGGTCGCCGCGTCGAAGCGGGTCGTGATACGGCGGAGCTGACCGAACATATAGCCGACCTCGCGCTCGCCCACGCCGATGTCCCCGGCGGGGATGTCGGTGAACTGGCCAATGTGGCGGTGCAGTTCCATCATAAAGCTCTGGCAGAAGCGCATGACCTCGCCGTCGGACTTGCCACGCGGGTCAAAGTCGGAGCCGCCCTTGCCGCCGCCGATGGGCAGGGTCGTCAGCGCATTTTTCAAAACCATCTCGAAGCCAAGGAATTTGATGATGGACTGGTTGACGCTCGGATGGAAGCGCAGACCGCCCTTATACGGACCGATGGCGGCGTTATACTGGACGCGGTAGCCACGGTTGACCTGCACACGTCCGGCATCGTCCACCCATGTGACGCGGAAGCTGATCATGCGGTCGGGCTCGACAAAGCGCTCCAATATGCCGTTTTTCTCCCACTCCGGGTGCTCATCCACAATGCCGTCCAGACTTTCCAGAAACTCGCGGATGCACTGGTGAAACTCATGCTCCGCCGGGTCGCGGCTCACGACCTGTTCATACACACGCTGTAAATAGGCGTTTTTCATAAAGTTCTCCTCTCCCTTTGGCGTTTATACTCGTATACATATTAAATGATATACGGGCGCTGGTTTTATGTCAAGCGAAACGGGCGCTTGTCCGGGGCGTTTCGTGAAATAACGCCCAGTTTTTCAGGCGTTTTCTCGCCTCGTTTGTGTAAAATGACGAATGTAAAAAAAATCTTGCATATCGCGCTTTAGCGTGGTATAGTGTCTTTATTGCAAAAGCATTTGTCTTTCGCAGACAAACAAAAGGCCGTCCACTATGAACAGACGGTACTCACATCAACAGGAGGAAACCATCATGAAGAAAATTCTGGCTCTGATCCTTGCGCTGTGTATGCTGTTCGCGCTCTGCGCCTGCGGCAGCTCCGACAGCAGCAGCGCTTCCAGCTCCAGCAGCAGCTCCAGCAGCAGCGCCGACAGCAGCGACAAGACGGATGACACCGCCGAAAGCGCCGCCGCTGACGACTCCGGCAACGACACCGTTGTCATCGGCGTGTATGAGCCGCTGTCCGGCGACAACGGCGCCGGCGGCAAGCAGGAGGTTCTTGGTATGCAGTATGCCAACTCCGTCTGCCCCACCGTTGAGATCGCCGGCAAGACCTACAACGTCGAGCTCGTCATCTCCGATAACGAGTCCTCTACCGACAAGGCCGTCTCCGCCGCGACCAAGCTCGTCTCCGCTGGCGCTTCCGTCGTTCTCGGCTCCTACGGCTCTTCCGTCGCCATCGCCGGCTCCGACACCTTTGCCGATGCCGGTATCCCCGTGATCGGCGTCACCTGCACCAACCCGCAGGTCACTGAGGGCAACGACCACTACTTCCGTATCTGCTTCCTCGACCCGTTCCAGGGCACTGTTCAGGCCAACTTCGCTCACGATGAGCTTGGCGCGACCGTCGCCTACTGCCTCGGTCAGCTCGGCAACGACTATGACCAAGGTCTCATCAACTACTTCAAGGAAGCCGCTGAGGGTCTCGGCATGGAAGTCATCACCGAGTCTTTCCCCGAAGGCAACTCCGACTTCACCTCTTATCTGACCAACGCCAAGAACGCGGGCGCTGAGGTCATCTTTGCCCCCACCTCCATCAGTTATGCCCAGCTCATCCTTGAGCAGGCCGCCGCGCAGGGTGTCGATATCCCCATCTGCGCCCCCGACACTTGGGACTCCAACGTCGTTCTGGCCGCCACGCAGGGCACTGACATCAACCTCAATGTCTCCACCTTCTACGCCGAGGGCGGCGACCCCGAATTTGAGGAGGGCATTAAGGCTTGGATGAACGAGAACCCCGAGGCGCTGGCCAACAACGGCGGCAACGACATGATCGCGGCTGTCACCGTCATGGGCTACGATGCCTACTTCACCGCGCTTGAGGCACTCCAGTCCGCCGCTTCCCCCGCTGCCGCCGACGTTCTGGAGGTCATGCCCAGTGTAATCTACGTTGGCATTTCCGGCAACATCGCCTTTGACGAGATCGGTGACGCCATCCGCGACACCGCTTTCATCAAGCACGCCAACACCAGCGACAACGTGTGGGACTTCGTGGCCGCCCAGAAGGTCGCCTGAGCACACCCATAGCGTTTCATTCGTAACAAAAGCGGGGGCAGCCTTGCCCCCGCTTTACCCCGAAATGTCAGATAGCACGTTCAACCCCCTGCCTCCCCCAAAGGGAAGCGCTGCGAATACCACCATTTCCCAGCCTCCCCTGAAAGGGGTGCACTGCGAACACCACCATTTCCTAGCCTCCCCTGAAAGGGGAGGGGGACCGCGAAGCGGTGGAGGGGTTTCCGGACGCTCGCACAGGCTCCAAGAGCAACCCCTCAGTCAGCGGCGTTGCCGCCGCTGCCAGCTCCCCTTTCAGGGGAGCCTTGGGTACGCTACTGACCAACCACACAAGCGTATATATGCGCCCCCACGAGCTGTGGAGGCGGAGGTATACGCTTGGAAATAAAGAATCGGAGGCTTCCCTATGGCAAACTTCTTTCAGACCAATCTGCCGTACATACTGGCCGGTATCTCCGTGGGCGGACAGTATGCGCTCATCGCCATCGGCTACACGATGGTCTACGGCATTCTGCGCCTCATCAACTTCGCCCACGGCGACGTGTTCATGGTCGCCGGTCTGGTGATGGTCTACGCCACCACCGCCATGCCCATGTATCTCTCCATCCCGCTCGTCATCGTCGTGACGGTGCTGCTCGGCTTTGTCATCGAGCGCGTGGCGTATAAGCCGCTGCGCTCTGCGCCGCGTATGTCCGTCATGATCTCCGCCATCGGCGTGAGCTATCTGCTGCAAAACTGCGCCCTCTACTTCACGGGCGGTCTTGCCCAGATGTACCCCTCCATCCCTTGGCTCTCCAACTCCGTGAACATCGGTTCGGCCACCACCAAGGTCGTCACGCTCGTGACCCCGGTGCTGACACTCGTGCTCGTCATCGCGCTCAGCCTTTTCATCAAGAAGACGAAGATCGGCATGGCTATGCGAGCCGTCTCCAAGGACTTTGAAACAAGCCAGCTCATGGGTATTCGTATCAATGCGGTCATCTCCATGACCTTCATCATCGGCTGCTTCTTGGCCGCCGTCGGCTCGCTGCTCTACTTCACGAACTACCCCTCCGTCATTCCGACCTCCGGCTCTATGCCCGGTCTGAAGGCCTTTGTCGCGGCGGTGTTCGGCGGTATCGGCTCTATCCCCGGCGCAGTCATCGGCGCGTTCATCATCGGTATCTGCGAAAACATCATCAAGGGCTTCGGCTCAAGCTGGACCATCTTCTCCGATGCGTTCACCTTTGTGCTGCTGATCCTTGTGCTTCTCGTCAAGCCCACCGGCATTTTTGGCGAGAAAGCCACGGATAAGGTCTGAGGAGGCGCAACATGGGAAAAACACTGAACAGCGCTTCGGAAAAGAAGCTCAACCACATCATTGCGATATGCCTTATCGCCGCACTCTACATTTTCCTGTTCCTGCTGGACAACTTCCTGCCCTCCAACGGCTTTACGCTCATGCTCATCCCCGTGCTGAAAAAGGGCGCTATCTACTCGCTCATCTGCGTCTCCATGAACCTGCTCAACGGCTTCACGGGACTGTTCTCCCTCGGACAGGCGGGCTTCCTGCTCATCGGCGCATACACCTACGCCATCTTCTCCATCCCCGCCGAACAGCACGGCGCGGTCTACCAGTATTTTGACGGCGGCGCGATCGGCTTCTCCATCCCGGAGGTATTCAGTCAGACGCTCGGCACTAACCTCGGTACGCTGCTCGGCGTGATCGTCTGCCTGCTTATCGCGGGGCTGGTGGCTGCGGCCTTTGCCGCGCTCATCGGCATTCCCGTCCTGCGTCTGAAATCCGACTATCTCGCCATTGCGACCCTCGGCTTCGCCGAGATCATCCGCGCCGTCTGCCAGTGGGACGCACTCGGCGAGGTCACAAACGGCTCCAACCTGCTCCGTAAGTACACGAGCTTTTCGGACATGAAGCTGGTATTCGGCGACGTCACGCTGAAATTCGCCACCTTCTTCCCGTTCCTCATCGCGGGGCTTTGCATTGTCGTCATCGTCCTGCTCATCAACTCCTCCTATGGTCGTGCCTTCAAGGCCGTCCGTGACGACGAAATTGCAGCGGAGGCCATGGGCGTGAACCTGTTCAAGCACAAAATGCTCTCCTTCGTCATATCGAGCTTCTTCGCCGGTGTCGGCGGTGCGCTGCTCGCCATGTACCAAACCACCATCCAAGCCGCGCCGTTCAAGTCGGCCATGACCTATGAGATACTGCTCATCGTTGTCATCGGCGGTATCGGCTCCATTTCGGGAAGCTGCATTGCCTCCTTCCTCTATATCGCCTGCAACGAGTGGTGGCTGCGCTTCCTCGACAGCGGCAAGCTCTTTAACATCAGCGTCCCGTTCTTCCGCGACGGCTTCCGCAAGGTCGTGTTCTCCGTCGTCATCATGGTCATCGTCCTGTTCTTCTCTAAGGGCATTATGGGCGACCGTGAGATCAATTTCGCCGGAATCGGCGGTCTGTTCAAACGAAAAAAGAAAGCGTCCGACAAGGCGGAAACGGAGGTGAGCGCTCATGAGTGAAGTGAAGAAGACCCCTGCGCTGCACGTTGAAAACGTCACCATGCAGTTCGGCGGCGTTGTCGCCGTGAACGACCTCTCCCTCGACATCGCCGAGGGCAGCATTACGGCGCTCATCGGTCCGAACGGTGCGGGCAAGACGACCGCGTTCAACTGTATCACCGGCGTGTACGAGCCGACAAACGGTCTTGTGTCGTTCATGGGTGAGCCCATTGTCCGCAACCACCCGTCCGGCAAGATGAAGAAGCAGTATAAGGGCGAGCACGCGGAGCTTTATCTCCATGAGCCGGTGCTTGCGCCCACGCCCGACCACATCACGAAGCGCGGCGTGGCGCGTACCTTCCAGAACATCCGTCTCTGGAAAAGCATGACGGTCTTTGAAAACGTGCTTGTCGCCAAGCATATGCACGCGAAGCAGAACGTCTTTTCCGCGACCTTCCGCGCCAACCGCCGCGAGGAGGCGCGTATGCGGGACGAGACGGCCGCGCTGCTTGCGGAGCAGGGGCTTGACAAATACGCCGACGACCTTGCCACCTCCCTGCCCTACGGTCTACAGCGTCGTCTGGAGATCGCCCGCGCACTGGCCACCGACCCGAAGCTGCTTCTGCTTGACGAGCCGGCTGCCGGTATGAACCCGCAGGAGACGCAGGAGCTAAGCGAGTTTATCCATGAGATACGCCGCAACCACCACCTCTCCGTCTTCCTCATCGAGCACCACATGGATCTCGTCATGAAGATCTCCGACTACATCTACGTCATCGACTTTGGCAGCAAGATCGCCGAGGGTCTGCCGCAGGAGATACAGAATAACCAGCGCGTGATCGACGCATATCTGGGGGTGAGCGACGATGCCTGAAACCATTCTTTCCATTGACAAGCTGTTCGTGCGCTACGGCGGCATTGAGGCCGTCAAGGGCATATCCTTCGACGTAAACGCCGGGGAGATCGTCACGCTGATCGGCGCGAACGGCGCGGGCAAAAGCTCCACGCTGCGCTCCATTGCGGGACTTGTCAAGCCCGCGAGCGGCACCATCCGCTTTCAAGGCGACGACATCACCCGTGCCGACCCCACCAACATCGTGAAAAAGGGCGTTACGCTCGTGCCGGAGGGTCGGCGCATATTCCCCGACCTCACCGTCTATGAGAACCTGCGCGTCGGCGCATACCTCCGCAACGACAATCTGGACGAGGATCTGCGCTGGGTCTATGACCTGTTCCCCCGCCTCAAGGAGCGAAGCTGGCAGCCCGGTGGTACGCTCTCCGGCGGCGAGCAGCAAATGCTGGCCGTGGGTCGCGCTCTGATGAGCCGCCCCAAGCTCATGATGATGGACGAGCCGAGCCTCGGTCTCGCCCCCCTCATCGTCAAGGGCATATTCGACATCATACGCGAGATAAACAAGCAGGGCGTTACCATACTCCTCATCGAGCAGAACGCGAATATGGCGCTCCAGTGCGCCGACAGCGCCTATGTCATGGAGACAGGCCGTATCACCATGAGCGGCACAGGCGCGGAGCTTCTCGCCGATGAGCGCGTCAAGGAAGCCTACCTCGGCAAGCGCCGCGAGGATTGAGCAACACAAAAGAATGTCTGCACCGAGCTGCTTCGGTGCAGACGTTTTTTGCCCTTGTCATGAGGGCGTATCCATGGTAAAATGAGACATAATATGAGAATTGGGGAGATAGTATGCTTCAAGCAGAACGAATGGAAAAGCTGCGCGACTACATGATGGAGCACAAATATGCGGCGATAGCCGAGCTTGCCGAGGCGCTGAAGTCCTCCCCCGCCACCATCCGCCGCTGCCTTGCCGAGCTGGAGGAAAAGCGCGTGGTGGAGCGCACAAGGGGCGGCGCGGTGCTTGTCGGCTCCGGCAACACCTACGAGCACCCCTACTCCATCAAGCGCCGCCGCAACGGGCTGGAAAAGGAGCGTATCGCGGCCTATGCCGCCTCGCTCGTCTCCACCAGCGACAGCCTCTTTCTCGACGCAAGCTCCACCGTCCGCGAGATGACAACGCCGCTCAAAAGCGCCAAGCGTCTGACCGTCTGCACTAACGACGTGCTCATCGCCGGCGACCTGTCCAGCGCCACCGACCTCATCGTGATCGTCACCGGCGGTGTCATGCGGCAGGGCTTCTATTCCTTGAGCGGCTATCTGACCGACCGCGCCGTGAGCGCCATGCAGCTTGATTACGCCTTCATGGGAATCGACGCCATCAGCGACCGCACGGGCATGATGCTCACCAACATGGAGGAGCTTGGCACAAAGCAGAAAATCGCCCGCATGGCCGGAAAGACCATCGTCCTCGCCGACCATGAAAAATTTGACCGCAGCGCCTTTCTCCGCGTCTGGGGCTTCACGGATGTCTCCATGGTCATCACCGGGCGCGAGCTTCCCGATGAGCAGTACGAGCGCTATACCGAGCTTGGACTGCATATCGTGCGCGTCTGACGCTTTAATCTGCATACAAAAGCGCCCTTTCCGCCGAAGAAAAGCGGAAAGGGCGTTGCTGCTTATGCTTGGTTTTATTCGCCGCGGAAGGCGCGTACCTTGTCCATGAAGCGGCGCACACGCGCCTCGTCCACATGGTTTTCAAACACGCCGTCGATTTTGAAGGTCGTTCCGACGACAGCGCCGTCGGCCACGCTGAGCTGCTGCTCGACGTTCTCGTAGCGAACACCGGTGTTGGCAAAGACAACCGTATCGGGAACGGTATCCTTGACGCGCTTGAGCGTCTGGGTGTCCGTCATAGCGCCCGCCGTCAGCCCGGAGACACAGAGCGCATCGGGTCGGTTGTTGAACACCGTCGAGCGGGCAACGGATTCGATGTCCCGATCCGCCATATACTTGGCCGCCTCCGGGACAATGTTGAACAGGAGCTTGACGTTGGAAGCGCCGATGGCGTGCTGATGGCGTATCGTCTTTCCCACGTTCGTGTTCCAGATACCGAAATCGCTGGCATACACGCCGGTGAATATCTCGCGGACGAACTTGGCATCGACCGCCACCGCCAGATCGAGCGATTTCTCCGGGTCCCACAGCACATTCACGCCATAGGGGACTTTTATCTCCGGCTTCAGCTCGCCGATGACACGCGCCATCGCCGCAACCGTCACGGTCTCCACATTCGTCAAGTAGGGCAGGCTGAACTCGTTGGAGAACATCACGGCATCCACGCCGCCGTTTTGCAGCGCGATCAGATCACGCCGTGCATTCTCGACGACCTGCTCCATGCTGCTGTGACCGTAGTACGGATCGCCGGGAAGCGGGTCAAGGTGGCACATGGCGATGATAGCCTTTTCCGTGCCGATTACTTCTTTAAGCCAACTCATGCTGTTTGTATTTCCTTTCTAACTGAAGCTCACTCCTCGCGGCTGCGAGACAGCCGCAGGAAGATGATCGCGATGGGGACGATCATAAGCACCAAGAGGATGCTCATGGAGGCCGCCGACCCCGTGTTGAGGTAGCGGTATGCTTGGTTGTAGATGGTGTAGCTGATGACCTGCGTGACCGTACCGGGACCGCCGCGTGTCATGACGTAGATAAGGTCGTAGGTCTTAAAGGACATGATGGCGCGGAGCAGTATCACCACGGAAAACGTGGGCATCATCATCGGCATCGTCAGCCGGAAGAACGACTGCGTTCGCGTCGCGCCGTCGATGGCCGCCGCCTCAAACGGCTCCTTTGGGAGCGTCACCAGTCCGGCCATCAGCACCAAGACCATATAGGGGATGTTCTGCCAGATGTCCACAAACATGACCACGGGCAGCGCCAGCTTACTGTCGCCGAGCCACGCGATCTTCTCCACGCCGAAGAAGCTCAGGAGGTAGTTGAGAATGCCGAGCTGGGAGTGGAAGATGAGCCGCCAGATGAGACCAACGGCGACCGGCGTTATCATCATGGGGATGATGATGATCGTGAAAATCAGGTTCTTCCCCTTTTTCAGGCTGTTCAGTCCAAGGGCGATGAGCAGACCGAGCACAAACTCAACGCTCACCACGCCGATGGTGAATATCCATGTCGTGGCGACCGAGCCGCTGAACTCATCGTTTTTGAGATCCGCTATGTAGTTTTGCAGACCGACAAAATTGCCAAGCCCCTTGTATTTCAGGCTTTTATCGAAAAAGCTGACAAGGAGGTCATAGCCAAGCGGTATGGCCAGCACCGCGATCATAACGATCAGCGCGGGCAGCATGAAGGTCGCAAAATCCTTTTTCCCTCGACGTTTCAACGGATCATCTCCCTTTGTTCTTTGGACTTGCCGGACGGTCTTGAACCGTCCGGCCTGTTGTTACGCAATAACGGGGACACTCAATCCATGTTGTCCATGAACGCGGCAACCTCGTCCAGCGCGGTCTGCGCGTCCTTTTCACCGGCAACAAACTCGCTGAGCGCCTTGCCGAGGATCTCGATCATGCCGTTGGAGTCCTTGACCTGCGGCATACCGATACCGGCGTTGATGATGTCGGACACCTCGGAGTAGTAGGGATAGAGCGCCAGCACGTCGGCGTCGTTGTAGACATCGGAGCGGGTGGGAGCGCCGCCGAGCAGGGCGCGTTCCTTGGCGACCTCAAAGGACTCGACCCACTTGAGGAACTGCCAAGACAGCTCCGGGTCAGCCGCGTTGTGCGGGATGGCCCAGCCCCAAGAGCCGACGTTGGAGGAATGACCGGGCGAATAGGTCAGCGCGAACTGTCCAGCCGTCGCAGAATCCTCCATGTTGTTCAGCGCGGGAAGCTGCCAGTTGTAGTTGATCATGGAGGCAGCGCCGCCGCTGGCAAGCGTCATCTGCGCGTCGTCAAGGTTGAAGTTGACCGAGCCGGTGGGCGCGGCATTCAAAATGGCTTCCTTATAAAGCTCGGCAGCCTTGACAGCCGTCTCGCTGTTCAGCATGGACTTGCCGTTCTCGTCATACCAGTCGCCGCCCATGCCGAAGTACCAGTTGAGCCACTCCATGGCAATGGGGTCGCCACGACCGCCCTGCTGCACCAGACCGGCCAGCGTGTCCTTGCCGTAGTAGTCGGAGATGAACTCGACCTCCTGCAGATATTCCTCCACGGAGACATCAATGGGGGTCAGCTCCGTGCCGTACTTTTCCTTATACGCTGCCATCAGCTCCGGGTCGCTCCACATCTCCTCGTTGTAGACGAGGCACATGGCATAATTGTAGAACGGGAGCTGGTACATAACGCCGTCGGAAATGCCGTTCTGCGCCATGATGGAGTCGAGGTAGCTGCTGGTGTCGAAGCCGTCCGCGGCGATGAAATCATCCAGCGGATACATCCAACCGGCATCCGCAAACTCGCCCGTCCAGTAGTAGTCGACGACCATGATGTCGTAGGTGTTGGTGGACGCGATAAGCTGCGCCGCCAGCTTCTCGTGCATGGTGGAGTAGCTGATGGATTCGATCTCCACCGTGATGCCGGTCAGCTCCTCAAACTGAGGGATCAGCTCTTGGACGTAGCCGGTGTCGGGCACATCCTCCATCAGAATGTGGATGGTACGTCCGGCGTAGGGCTTGTCGTCGGCGGCCTCGGTGACCTCGGACGTGTCAGCCTGCTTTGCGGTGGTCGTGGTCTCGGTCGAAGCGCTCTCGCTCGAACCGCAGCCGGTAAGCACACTGAACATCATGAGCAGCGCACACACCAGCGCCAGTATACGACTGGTCTTTTTCATGGGAAGCTCCTCCTTTGTATTCAAAAAAATAAATGCTTCGCTTATTTGACAGCGCCGAAGGTCAGACCGTTGACGAGGTACTTCTTGATGAAGATGGACAACAGAATGACCGGCAAAATGGCCACAATGCAGGAGGCGCACATCTCCGCGACCTGAAGCCCGTCCTGCGTTTCCAGTGCGGCAATGGCAACGGGGATGGTGCGCGTGGTAAGCCCCGCAAAGTTGTTGGCAAACATGAACTCGTTCCACGAGATGATGAAGCAGTACACGCCGGACGCGATAAGACCCGGACGCGCCAGCGGCAGGATGATGTGGAAATATGCCTGTAAGCGCGTGCAGCCGTCCACCGCCGCCGCCTCATCCAAGTCCTTCGGGACGGACTGGAAAAAGCTTATCATCTGCCAGATAACGTAGGGCAGGTTGAAGCTCAAATACGCGACGATCAGGGATATGTAGGTGTCGCCGAGCTTGAGCCGGTTGACGATGATGGCGAGCGGAATGACCAGCACGACAGGCGGTATCATCTGTGTGCAGAGAATGCAAATTTTGATGGGGTCGGGACGGCGGCTAATGCGCGTGATCCAGTAGGAGGCCATCGCGCCGAGAAGCACGGACAGCAGTGTGCTCGCCAGACCGATCAGCAGGCTATTGAGGAAATAGCGACCAAAATGGTTGTTCTGGAACACCGCGACATAGTTATCCAGCGTCAGCGCCGCCGACCAATCCGGCGGTATCATATACGCCTGCGCCTTAGACACCATGGAGCAGCGCAATATCCACAGAAACGGCATGAGGAAAAACAGCGCCACCAAAACCATGACGATGTACAGAATGACCATTCCCAGCTTGGAACGCTTATAGTACATATCCGCACCCTCCTTCAAAGGATCTCGATCTTCGTCAGATCATCCGCGATATAAGCGCCGAGCGCCTGCATACGCCCGCGCATTTTATCCGTTTCCGGCACACCAATGCCGGTCGCGCCCGCCGCGAGCGCCATTTCCATATCGACGTGGGAGTCGCCCACCATCGCGAGCGCCACGACCGGCAATTGGAGGCGCTCCGCCGCCAGCAGGAGCATATCCGGCGCGGGCTTTCCGTGCGCCACCTCCACCGGCGTTATCCAGTGGGAGATATAGTCCGCCGCAGCAAACAGCGTCAGCGAGCGCTGCGCCCGCTCCATGGTGTCGGAAGTAGCCACGCAGCAGGGTATGCCCGCCTCGGTCAGCCGACGCAAAATGTCGGGGAAGCCCGGTCTGGGTCGCAGGGCGCGTTGCAGGGACAGCGCCGCGTCCGCACGACGGAATATGTCGAGCGCCGCCGCGTGTGCGTCGTCCCAGCAGCCGTGCCGCCGCTGGACGATGAGCGTCGCCGTGGCATCGATCTCCGCGCTCTCCGGCGCAAGGGCAAATATCCCGTCGGGGTCAACGTAGCAAGGCTCGCCCCGCTCGTCCAGCGTCACGCCGAAGCAGTCCGCCCATGTGTGCCAAAAGGCCTCGTCCTCCAGCGCCACAAGTCCGGCACGGCGCTCCCGCGCCAGCTCCTGCCAAAAGCACTGGCTTTCAAACATAAGCCCGTCCTTGTCAAACACGAAGGCTCCGACCTCAAAGCGCCGTGAGCCGACGCGAATGCTTCTCATGTCAGGTTAGCGCCTCCGGCCACGTTGACCGCCTCGCCCGTGAGGAATTTCGCCTCCGGCGAAACGAGGAAGCCGACCACGTCCGCCACGTCCTCCGGGTAGCAGAGACGACCCAGCGGTGTGCGGTCGATATAGCTTTGACGCACTTCTTCGGGGCTAATGCCGCGCATTTCGCCCTCCCAGACGATCTCACGCGCTTGCATATCCGTCTTGACATAGCCGGGGCAGACACAGTTGACCGTGATGTTATACTGCGCAAATTCCAGTGCGCAGGCCTTGGTCAGACCGAGGACGGCGAACTTGGAGGCCGTATAGTGCGGCAGCGTGGGGTCGGGCTTGACCGCCGCCATGGAGCAGGTGTTGACGATACGCCCCGCGCCGTTGGGTATCATAAGCGGCGCCGCCGCCTGCGTCACAAGGAACATACCCTTGACGTTGACGTTGAAGTTGAAGTCCCATTCCTTTTCGGTCAGGTCGACCAGATGGTGCATGGTGGAAACGCCCGCGTTATTCATCAGCAGGTCGATACGGCCATAGGTCTCACCGACCCAGCGCATACCCTCCTGCACGTTCTCGCGGTTCGTCACGTCCATGCGCAGCGCCGCGTGACGCGCCTTGCCCGTCGGGTCGGGCAGCATGGAGACGGTCTGCTCCGCACCCTCCAAATTCAGGTCGGCCACGACGACCGAAGCGCCGAGCGTGGCAAATTTCATGGCAATGGCGCGGCCAATGCCGCCGCCGGCACCCGTTACAAATGCGATCTGTCCCTCATTCTGAAGCATGATGATTCCTCCTCATTCTGTCTCGTACAGGGTGCGAAGCCCCTGACATGAATTTTGCAGCGCGGGATAAAGCCCGCGATAAAGCGCGTAAGCGCGGTCATACACCTTCACGGCCTCCGGCTGCGGCTCATAGTCGCGCCAGTCCGACAAAAACGAGCGTATCTCGCCCCAATCGGAGAACATTCCGGCGCTCATACCGGCCACGAACGCCACGCCCAGCGCCGAGCCGGGATGGCTCGGATAGGCTCGCACCCTAGCGCCCAGCACGTCCGCCGATATTTGACACCAGAGCGGGCTTTTTGCGCCGCCGTCCGTGGCGATGATCTGACGGGGGCGGTAGCCCATGTCCGCCAGCACGTCGATGTGGTGACGGAAGCCGTAGACGACCGATTCCAGAACGGCGCGGAAGATGTGCGCCCGCGTATGGCTCAGCGTGAGGCCGAAGATCACGCCGCGAGCCGTCGGGTCAAACAGCGGCGTTTTCTCTCCCAGAAAATACGGCAGCACGAGCACGCCGTCCGAGGCCGCCGGAAGCGTCTCCGCCTCATGGTCGAGCAGCTTCAATATGTCGGGGTCGTCCGAGCGCAGCACGTCCTTGGTGTACCACTTCACGAGGGAGCCGCTGGCCGCCATGCAGCCGTTGAGAAGATATTTTCCCGGCACATCGTGGTAGTCAAAAAAGAGCTTCGGGCTGGTTTTCAGACTTTCGGTGCAGTAGAGGATGTCCCCCGCCCCGCCGAATTTGATGAGAAGGTCGCCCTCGTCCACAATACCGGCTGCCAGCGTGGAGGCCACATGGTCGGCACTTCCGGCGACGATGGGTATACCGGCGGGAAGTCCCATGAGCGCTTCCAGCTCCGCACTCGTCCGCGCCACGACCTTGGTCGGCTCGTTGACCGGCGGCAGGAATTTTTGGGGAATCCCGAAGCGCTCCAGCTGCTCCGTCAGCCAGACACCGCGCCGGATGTCATAGCAGCCGCTTTCCGCCGCCCAGTTGAGCTCCAGCGAAAAAGCGCCGGAGAGCTTGTATACAATGTAGTCATAAGAGCCCATGATCCAGCGCACCCGCGCCCAGACCTCCGGCTCGTTCTCCTTGACCCAGAGAAGCCGCGGGATGATGTGCTGTTGGTTTGTGCGCCCGCCGGTCAGCTCATAGAGCTCATCCTGTTCCAGCGCCGCCGTCACGCGCTCGATTTGGTCGATGGCGCGGGCATCGTTCTGCTGGATGCTGTTGCGGACGGGAGTACCCTGCTCGTCAAGCAAAACGATTGCCGGAACCATGCCGCTACAGCCGATGGAAACCGTGCTGCGCAGCTCGTCCGGCCATTTGGCGGCAATTTCCCGCACCGCCTCGATCGTGTTGCTCCACCAGATATCCGCTCTTTCCTCCGCCCAGTTCTGGTAGGGCGAGAGGAGGTCGTGACCGCGCACGGCCTGCGCGACGATTTTTCCGCCCTCCGAGATGAGGATGACCTTCACCGAGGTCGTGCCGACATCAATTCCAAGCGCGTGTCTCTCCACCGAGGCTACCTCCAAGCAACGAAAATACCACAGTTTTCACTGAACATTCCACGCGGTATAGTATGCCATAAGGCGACGCAAATTTCAAGCTATTTTATCATTTTGTATTATTATTTGAATCGAAATGAAACATTTTGATACATTTAACCAAAAACCACGAAAATCGCCGCCAAAACCAGTCATAACTCCGTTATAAAAACCACACATTCCACTGTTGCAGAAAAAGCGGGCGTCTCGCCCTCCGGCGTTCGCCCGCTTCACGCTTGTTATATGGTCCAATCCAGATAGTCCAGATCGTATCTCTCCTTCTTCTTCCGTTGGGCGGGCGCGTTCTCCGCCTCCTCCGGCGCAGCGGGCTTTCGCTTGCCCTGCATTCGCTCAAGCTCCGCACGAACGGCATCCATCTTGCCGCGCTCCTGCAACAGCTCCCGCTCCAGCCGGAGATTCTTTGTCCGTGCGGCGGCAAGCTCACGCTTGCTTTTGTCAAGCGCCGACTTGGCGCGGATATAGTTTTTCGCCACATTCTCGGCGCGACTGCGGTATACCAGCAGCAGCACCATCTCCACCAGCGCCGCCACCAGAAACGCAGCGCCCGCGATCAGCAGCGCCACGCCGCCGTTCGAGAGCGAGCCGATACGCTCAGCAAGGCTCGTCCGCTGCACCGTCTCGGTCTCAGCCTCCGGCGCAGCCGCCGTGAGCGGCGCGGGCGTTTCCGTGCTCTCCACCGTCTCGGCGCTTTCCGTCTCCATCTCGCCCGTGGCCTCCGCCGCCAGTGCCGCAGCCTCCGCCTCACGCGCCGCCGCCCGTGCCTCCGGGGTCAGGGTGGCATTTTCCGCGATACAGGCCATATAGTCGTCGCGCCCCTCGGCGCGTATCGTGACAAGCACATAGCCGCTGCGGACATAGGGGGTCGTGCCGTCCCAGCTATCCTCCTCGCTGCTGTCCTCCGGCGGTGTGTACACGCTCTCGCCGCTGACCGTCACGCTCGATAGGGGCGCACTGTCCTCTCCGTTCACGGCCAGCGTCATAGCGCCCGTCTCGTCGCTGTATAGTATCTCGCCGCAGAGGGAAAAGCCCTCCGTGGGCGTATACAGCTCGATCGAGGCCAAGTCACTGCGCAGCCCGTCCCGCAGCACGTCCGTTATATCCCCGCTCGCCGCCATGCTCGGACAGGTCAGCCCGCAGACCAGCAGAAACGCCGTCAGCAGCACGGCGAGGGATTTTTTCGTTCCTCTTATAAACATACGGATTTACTATACCACGACAAGACCGCAATGACAACAAAATATGTGATATTTGCAATTCTGCTCTGTATGCGATACAATTCTTTTGCCTTGTCGCCGGAACAGGGGCAGCTTGTAAGTACCTTCAAGGAGCGTTCTGAAATGGACACAACCACATATCAAAGCCTTGACTGCAAAAAAGCGGAGCGAACACCTTATATATACGCCGTTACCCTGATGGGGCTGTTCACATTCCTGTTCTTGGGCGCGGAATACTTATTCGTGGACGTGCTTTCCCATGTCGTATCGGAAGACAAGACCGTACTCGCGCAGAATTATGCGCTGGGTGTCAGCGCCGGCGGCTTTTTGCTGTACCCACTGTCTGTCCGTTTGCGCAATGTGCGACTGAAAACGATCTGCGCCGCCGTTATCGCGCTTCTGTCCATTCTGTGCCTCGTGCTCATCGCTTCAGGCACGTCGTATACACCCATGTTCGCGGCGGGGCTCATGCTGTTCCTGCTCCTCGGCGTATTCGGCAGCGCCGTGTTCTTCGCCTCCCTGCGGAGGATGCGCACGGACAAATATCTGGCACGGACGGTGGGCGTTTCCTATGCGCTCGGCATCCTGCTCCAATTCGTCAACAACAACCTCATCCGCTCGTTTATGGCGCAGGCGTTTGTCCTGTCTGTGTTTTTGCTGCTGCTCGTCCTGCTGCTGATACGGGCCTTCCGCATGGAGGGCGAAGTCCAAGCCGACGCTGCGGATGACCAAAGCGCCAAGGGCAAGTCCGCTGCGGCGCTCCTGATTCTGCTTGTGCTGCTCATGAGCTGCATTTTCAGCACCCTCGACAACGCCGTGACGCTCGTCCACTCCGGCGGCACGGTGGACATCGGGCAATGGCCGAGGATCTTGCTTGCCGTGAGCGGGCTCGCGGCAGGCTTTGTGTTCGACATGGCAAAGTTATATGAACATCTTGCTGAAATTGATACTTCAGCTTGTAATATGGCGGAGCATCTGATAAAGGAAATGGCAAAAAAACAGGGTGTAACGGAAGAACTGAAATCAACGGATATGATGAGATGGGTCGGGCTTATGAATAACATTCAAGCCTGTGCAGATGAGATTGTACTGAATGATATTGTGTGCTCGTAATTTAATACCCGCCGAAGAAGAACTGCAGTCTGCTTGATGGCAGTTTTTCTTTTTCGGCAAGTATTCAAGAAGTCATTAAGTCGTGAGTATAGTCGAAGGGGTAGAAAAATCTATAAAGATATGGTATAATACTTTTGATTAAAAACAATAAATCGAAATTTGACGAGGTAAGTAATTATGGATGTGTGCAGTTTTATTAAGGCTGTGTTGGCTCAAGATGAGAACACAATCAGAAGTTTTTTTCACAAAGATGCGTATGTGAATTGGCATTGTTCCAACGAGCACTTTACGGTCGATGAGTTCATTATTGCAAACTGTGAATATCCAGGTGATTGGGATGGAACAGTTGAACGAGTTGAAGTGATAGGCGATTTATTCATCACGGTAACAAAAGTTTATCCCCAAGATAGAAGTGTATATTTCCATGTGGTGTCATTTATAAGAACAGCAAATGATAAAATTACGTCAATGGATGAATACTGGGCTGATGATGGAAATCCTCCACAATGGAGAATAGATAAGCACATAGGCACACCAATTATATAAATTCAAGTTTGCAAGGTGAGAAAGTTGGAACTTCTTAAAACAATTCAAACAGTCTCATTGCATAAGTGTTATAGATAGATTATCCTTAAAGAAGGAGGTGGCAAAAATGGCAAATGAAAATAGAAAAGATTTTAATGCTATGTTGCACGATAGTAAGGATATGCCAAAGTTTCAGACTATTACAGACCAAAAGAGTATTGAAAAATATGGTGGAAGCAGAATGTATTTTGCTCCGCCAATCGACTATGACAATGTAATGAAAAAAATTCCGTATGGCAAAGTAATTACCGTTGGGAAGATACGAGAATACTTTGCCAAGTTAAATGGTGCTGATTTTACAGAACCTATTACAGCGGGAATTTTTGTTTCTATTGCAGCGTGGGCAAGTTATCAGCGTACAGACGATGAAACACCTTATTGGAGAACATTGAAAGCCAACGGCGAACTCAATGAAAAACATCCAAATGGTATCAAGGCACAAAAAGAGAAATTAGAAGCAGAGGGCCATACCATTCTGCAAAAAGGTCGTAAAACTATACGATACTATGTAAAGGACTATGAGCAATTTCTTTTTAATTTGAATTAGACATTTGAAGGACAAGAAACATCGTAGCAATACGGTGTTTCTTGTTACCCAAAACCCACAATTCATTACATAACCACAGGTTAGTACAAATACCTTGTGTGATTTTTTGAAAGGCTTAGAACGGGGATTTTCTCCGATTTTCGCCCCAAAAAGATACACAAAAAGGTTTCAAGTATCTTTCCTGTGGTTTTTTTATTTTCTGACGGAAAGAGGGCTTGCCATGCCGAGAATGAGCAAGAAACGAAAACAGGAATGGGCATTGTTTCTGAATGACCGAAACCGCATTACCTACAACGAGTTTTGCAGAAAATGCAGGAATGACTGTAAGCAGAGTTTCCGCTGTATCGTGGTGCTTTGCCCGAAATATTTATCGAAAAGGAGAACAAAGAAAAATGATTGAAAATGAAATGACTGTCAGCGTACCTCTTGAAGTTGTCAAGGCAAGCGAAATCGAGCCGAAAGAAGTGAAATGGCTGTGGTATCCATATATTCCGTTTGGCAAGGTTACGCTGTTGCAGGGCGATCCCGGTGATGGAAAAAGCAAGTTAATGCTTTCCATTGCCGCCCTGCTCTCTAAGGGCGAACCTCCGCCCTTTACCGAAACGGAAGAAAACAAGCCTGTGACTATCATCTACGGTGTATCAGGACATCTGCAAGCACGAGGTTTTGGGCGGTTTCTTTACGGTCAAATCATTTAATTTAGAAAATTCACAAAAAGTATCTTGACAAACTTGCTCCCGATGGCGCGGGCTATGCGTTCCGCTGCGAGTGGTGGAGCTTGGACGAGAACACCGGCATTATTTCCACAGAGCCGGAGTGGGGCGGCGGCATTTATGAGAACAAGATCACCAAATTTGAGGCCGGAAAGGTCTATCATTACGGTGTATATGTGACTGCCTATACCGCCGACATCTCCCCCGATGCCATACTGAAGATCAACGGTCAGGAAGTAAAGTACACTCGAATAGGCGATGATAACGACACACAGAGCTTTTGGGTCGAAACCGAACTCACCATGACCCCGACCGGCGCGGCTGCGCCGACACCGACCCCCGCTCCGACGGACGCGCCCAAGCCGACGGATAACAAAACCGCCGCCAGCCCCAAGACCGGCGACAGCGGCGCTCCCGTCCTCTGGCTGACCGTCACGCTCGCCTCCGCCACCGCCGTCTGCGGCGTGATCAGCAAAAGGAAGAAGCGCATAAAATAATTTGCATATCAATAAGCGCGTACAAAAATGGGAGCGGCATGAGCCGCTCCCAAAGTGCATATGGAGTATTTGTCCGTCAGCCGACGTTTTTCGCGTACCAGCTGTCGTAGTCGTCCGCGCCGAACACGCCGACGAACATCTCGAACGGGAACTGGGTGAGGTCGTCGCCGTAGGCCACGGTATCGAGCTCACCGGCTGCCATCTGGCGAGCGCCCTCGTCAAAGCCGGAGCCGTCGCCCTCGCCCGCGTAGGTGGCGATGTAGTCGCGCAGATACTGGACATAGGCGGCGAATGCTTCCTCGTCGCTCATGGCAGTCTTTGCTGTCGTCACAGCGGCGGGCTCGGCGCTGGGCTCAGCGGAGGCCGCACCGGCTTCCGCCGGGGAAACGGTGAAGCTGCCGTCCGCGTTCTCGGTCACAGTGCCGATGACGCGGGAGCTGTCGTCCACGGTCAGGCCGTCCACAACGCACTCCTCGGTGACTGTCCAGACGGAGCCTTCGGTCAGCGTGATATACGCCGCGCCGACAGCCTCATCACCGACCTCGCCGGAGGTGGCAAGGCTCGGATCGGCATAGATGACCGTGCCGGTCCACTCGGAGTTGACGAGCGTCGCGTTGACGGCGTTGGTGTTCTTCGGGCCGACATAGAAGTCGCCGTTCATCTCGCAGGTCTCATCGGACTTGCCGGTGACATCCCACTTCGTCTGGGAGTTCTCGTTGACGAAAGTGACGTTGAGCTTGCCGCCGTTCTCGGCGGAGGCGATGAGGTTGTCAGCCGGGGTGTAGATGGCCTGCTCCTCCTCGGTCAGGCTGTTCCACCACTCGGACTCGGGGCCATAGTCGGTGTAGTTGTCGTTCGTCAGGAGGCAGGAATCGACGTTCACGACAGCCGGAGAGCCGTCGGAGTAGATGACCGCGAACTTGTTGCCGCCGGAGTAGCCGGGGGTCTTGGAGCGGTCAAGATACCACCAAGTAATGCCGCCCTCGTTGTAGTGCGGGGTATTGGCGGGGTCGATGAAGATGTTCATGGAGGAGCCGTAGTCGTTGCCCTGCGTGACGATGTAGTCATAGAGCGCCGCGTCCGCACGGGTGATGAAGTCGGCGTAGGACTCGTCCTTGCCCTGCGGCTCAATACCGGCCTGCTCGCCGATCTCGGCAATGAATTCCTCCGGCGAGCCGACGACATAAGCGTCCTCCTCATCCTGCGCGTCGTAGCTCGCAGCGATGCGGCAATTCTCGACCCAAAGACCGGCATCCTCGGTGTTGGTGTTGCCGGAGGCACGGACCTTCAGACCCATGCAGCCCTGCAGACGGCAGTTGAAGGCGTAGCCGTAGCCGGCGGAGGCGGAGCAGAGCGCCGCGTCGAGGTTGGAGGTGCAGTCGGAGTTGAAGACATAGACCCAGCTCTCGGAGTAGCCGATGGTGTAGACACCGGCGGAGCGGAGACCGTAGCACTTGGTCACGACTTGGTTGGCAACGATGGTTCCGCCGCCCTTGTCGGTGGCAAGCGCCGTACCGGCGTCGAGGCCGGAGACGATGACGGTCACGTCGTCGTCATGCTCATTCAGAACAAGCTCGTTGCTGCCGTCAGCCGCCTGTCCCATCGCGGCAATGCTGCTGTCGGGAATGTCGGTGGCCTCGGGGTCGGTGATGTTGACGGTGCCGTCCTCGTTGATGAGGTTAGTGCCGTCGGTGTTGATGATGATCTGACCGCCCTGCGAGACGTAGGGACCATGACCGCCGGAGGAGCAGGAGAAGATGTCGCCGCCCTCCAGGATGGCGAGACCGCGCCCGGTGGCGTAGATGGAGTTGTTCGTGCCAAGGATACGACCATTGTTCAGCCGCAGGATGGCGGTGTCATAGTGGATGTCGCTGGCCGCGATCTTGCCCTCAGTGCCGCCGTCCACATGAACCTGCGAGCCGACACCGTAGAAGTTGCCGGACTCGGAGGGGCCGCGTCCGCTGGTGTAGCCGTAGACAGTCAGATCCTCGATGGTGTAGTCGCCCTCGCCCTGCACGAAGACACCGGCGTGGTCAACATTGTCGGAGGAATAGACGGTCTGACCGTCCAGCACGCTGCCATCCGCTTCCGCAGAGGCTTCGCCGGACGCTTCGCCGGAGGGCTCAGCCGAGGCCGCCGTCTCGTCCACGAGCTTGTAGAGGTAGGTGCAGAACATGGACACAACACCGCGGGACGGGCCGGAGGTGATGTTGGCGTAGTAGTTGTGCAGGCGGATAACGTCGTAATCCTCGCCGTAGACCCAGCCCTTCGTCTCATACATGGCGTTGATGATCTCGGCTTTGGTGGAGAACTCGGTCTCGGTGGCTTGGGAGGAATAGACCTCCTCATAAAGCTCGCCGTTATAGACGTAGTAAATGCCGGTGGAAACGCCCAGCGCGTGGACGTAGTCCGTCACCTTCGTCTCAAAGGACTGGATGAGGTAGAGGTCGTCGGGAAGCGCCGTTCCCTCGGCGACAGCGCCGTCCACAATGTCGATGTAGGCATAGGACGGACCGGAGGCGAAGCTGCGGGTCTCCGTCTCGTCGGCGGCCAGCGGCTCAAACTCGGCGCTGATGGCCTCGGAGTCGGCGGAGAAGGTGTAGTTGATGACGTATTCCTGCGTCATCTCGTCAAATTTCGTGGTCTTGCCGTCCACGGTGACGGAGGCGATCTTGTAGTTCTCCGCGCTCGTCACGGTAAGCTGTGTGCCAAGACCCGCGATCTCGGCGGGCATATAATAAGTACCGGCGGGGGTGATATAGCCGTTCTCACCGGCGGTGACGGTGAATTTCGCCAGACCGTCAATGCTCTCGACTTCCTTGCCGTTAAGCTCTGCCGCAGCCGCCGCCGGGGAGCCGTCCTCGGTGATGACGTAGCCGGAGCAGCTCAGCCAAGGATCGTCCGAAACGCCAACCGTGCCGGGGATGACCCAAGCAATGGTGTCGTTGTAGTCATGGATGGCGGACGAGCCGATGTAGCCCAGCTCCTCAGGGAAAAGCACCCAAGTGCCGTCGAGCTTGTTGTTGGACATGACGGCGTTGCCGTTGCCCAGCACATCGACCTTCTGCTCACCGATCATACCGGGCAGAAGCACGACCATCTCAGCCTTGAGGGTGAGCGGGCTCTGGATGATGGTGAGGCCGTTTTCGTCCTCGGTGTACATCCATCCGGCGATCTCGCCGGTGGTGGACGCGCCCTCGACCGTTACGGAAGCGGGTGCATTGGCGTCGCTGGCCGTCTCGCCAGAGGCTTCGCCGGAAGCCTCGCCGGATGAAGCCAGTGCGCACACGCCGAGCATGAACACCATGCACAGCACGAGCGCAAGAACAGCAAGTTTTTTCAAAATCCGTTCCTCCTTAGAAAATGTGTACAAAAGGTTTCCTACTTCATACCCTAGTATTATACCAACTTTGTCGGACTAACAGGTTACAGCGTGGAAAAAAAAGAATTACATTCCAGTAACCAAGCCCTCGCCCCGACGTTGACATTGAATTGTATGCGTGGTAGCATGACATTACTTTCACTACACGCGGAGGTTTTCTGCATGGCTTCCCTCTCCCAGAAAAAATTTCTCTGGCTGCTTTTTGTCGCGGTGTCCGTTTTTGCCGCCGTTTTAATGCTTTGCAGCCCGATGTTCACGGACGACTACGACTTTGCCAGTCTCCATTTCAGCTCCTTCTCCGAGGTGCTGCACTACTGCCTCCACTACGGAAACGGGCGGCTTATCGGCAATGTCGGCGCGGCACTGTTCGCTGCGAGCGTCCCACTGCGCACCGTAGTCCGCGCCCTTATGCTCGCGGGGCTGGTCGTGCTGCTGCCGCTGACTGTGCAGGCCAAGCGCAGGACAAGCTGGCTTCTCTCCTTCCTGCTCGTATTCGGCGTTGCGCCGACCATGTTTGGCGAGGTCTATGCATGGGCGAGCGGCTTCCAGAACTATGTCCCGCCGGTGTTTTTGCTCGCCCTGTGCGTTCTGCTGTGGCAGAATGCGGAGCAGGGGCGCTGCCCGCTGTGGCTGCGCTGTGCGGCTATCTTCCTGCTTGCACTGGCGGCGCAGCTTTATGTGGAGCTTGACACGATTATTATCTGCCTCGCGGCACTCACCGCCCTCATTCTGTCCCGCAAGCAAAGCACACCCCGCAGGGCGCTGGCCGCGCTGTGGCTTGCCGGAGCGCTGGTCGGCGGCGGCATTATGCTCGCCATCCCCCGCCTCTTTGAGCGGGAGTATCAGCTCATCGCGTTTTACCGCCACATCTATCTTTCGAGCGTCAGCGAAATGCTAAGCTCCGTCTGGGCAAACGGCTTGAAGCTCCTCGGCTTCTTCACCGGCGCTTGCTTCCTCTGCGCCGCCATGGGACTGGCCGTGTTCCTGCTGCTGGGCAAGACCCGCGACGCATGGCAGCACCCTCGCGCCTATCGCGCCGCCCGCGCCGTGTCGCTCGCGCTGCCGCTGTATTCGCTCGTCTACCGTGCCTTTTTCAACGCGGGGCGCTTTGTCTGGCTTCCGGCGCTGCCGAAGCTCCTTTTTGCGCTGCTCTGTATCGGCTTCCTGTTCGTGTTCGTCTGCGCGGCGGTACACAGCGGTGACCGGCGGCTGCTCCTGCGCGTATGTGTGCTGCTTGGGCTCGCCGTCTGCTCCATCGGACCTATGCTGGTGGTCTATCCCGCACCGGAGCGCAGCCTCTACCTCTGCTATATCCTGCTCGCCTGTGCGGCGCTCGCCGCATGGGAGCATATTCTCCCCTCTCTGAACGTCTCGCTTCTCAAACCGGCGCGGCTCGGCGCGTGTCTCGCCGCCGGATTTTTGAGCCTGCTCCTGCTTCTCCAATTCGCCGCCGTCGCCTACACCGACCGGCTCAACACGGCGTACATCGAGCAGCAGCTCGCCGCCGGAAGCACACAGATCTCCCTCATCACACCGCCGTCCGACTACGTTTACCGCAACACGTCGAGCTATCTCGGTCACTACTACTACCTCGAAACGCCGAACGACGTGCAATTCACCTTCACCGACTACGCAAGCTGGGCCGCCGCCCGCTCGCTGGAGCAGCCGAGCGGCAACTGACCGCAGAATACAAAAACTGCCTCGAAGGCGCGAACCCATTCGAGGCAGTTGCTTTTTTTATCTTTGATTCGGGAGCTTGGTTGTTTCCGCGACGATGTAACGCGGGCGTCCCTTGACTTCCTCGTATATCTTGCCGACGTACACACCGAGAATACCGAGGCTTATCATCATGATCGAGCCGATGATGAGGTCGATCAGAATGACGGTGGTGAAGCCGCCGAGCGCTTGTCCGGAGAAATACTGGACGAGGCAGATAACGCCCAGCACCAGCGCGAGCAGCAGGAACAGCGTACCGAGGATGAGGATGAACAGCAGCGGTCTTGTCGTGAACGAGGTGATGTTGTCCACGGCGTAGCGGATGAGGGAAAGGCGGCTCCATTTGCTCTGTCCCGCCGTGCGCGGCTGGACATCAAATTCGACCAGCGCCGTCCGATAGCCGACCCACGCCGAGAGTGCGCGGAAGAAGGTGTTGCGCTCCGGCAGCCGCAAAATGGAGTCCACCGCACGGCGGTCAAGCAGCTTAAAATCCGAGGCGCGGGACATATCGCTTTTCGTCGCGGCGCTCATCATGCCGTAAAACAGCTTGCTCATGGTCTTGTAGAGCAGCCCCTCGCGACCACGGCTCTTTTTCACGCCCTCGATCACCTCCGCACCGTTCTGCCAGAGGCGGTACATCTGGACAAGCGTCTCCGGCGGGTGCTGCAAATCGCAGTCCATGACGGCGCAGCAGTCGCCCGCCGCCGCCTCCAAGCCCGCGAAGATGGCCGCCTCCTTGCCGAAGTTGCGCGAGAAGCGCACGCCGTATATCCGCGCCGAGCTCTGCGCAAGCGCCTCAATACGCGCCCAGCTGTCGTCAGCCGAGCCATCGTCCACAAAGTAGATGGCCGCATTGATACCCTCGCGGTCGGTCACGGCAAAAATGGCCGCCGCCGCTGTGTCGATGTTGCCGCCCTCGTTATAGGCCGGTATCACGATGGACAGCGTTTCTCTCTTTTCGTCCATGCTCGTCCCTCCGTAAGCCTTAGAAGTCGTCGTCTCTGATACGGTCGCTCGCCTGTCTGCCCCAGCGTATGCGCGGCTCTGTGCCGCCGATGATACGGGCGATGGCCGCCCGCTGGCGCAGCGCTATCACACAGGCGGCCAGCAGCGCCATCACGCCCGCCAGACCGCGAAGCTGCGCCGTCGGCACGAAGCACCAGCACAGAACGGGGCCGGACACGCATAGCGCCAGCCCTGCGGCGCTTACCATGCGGGAAAAGGCCAGCACGACGATATAGATGACGCCGGCGATAAGCCCGACACGCCAGTCGGCCAGCCACAGTGCCGCCGCGCAGCAGGTCACGCCCATGTTGCCCTTGAACCGGTAGCGCCACGGGTAGCAGTCGCCCAGCACCGTGCAGAAGCCCGCGAATAGCACGCCGAGCTTGGGATAGCCCGTGCCCGGTATATTCATAAGCAGCAGCCCAAGCAGCCCCGGAATCAGCGTTTTCAGTGCGTCCACGGCGATGACCGCCATGCCCCAGCGTGTGCCGTATACCTGAACAAAGTTGGCATAGCTCGCATTGCGGCTTCCCTGTCGGCGTATGTCCGTTCCGAACACGCGGCGCGAGATGAGCACCGAGCCATTGATACCGCCGAAGAAATAGGCGACAAGGGCGATGACCGTCAGCATAACAGCTATCATTCGGTATCTCCTTTTTGACGTATGCTCAAGCGGATGGGCGTTCCCTCCAAGCCAAAGACCGCACGGATGCGGTTTTCGATGTAGCGCTGGTAGGAGAAGTGGAACAGATCCTTGCGGTTGCAGAATATCACAAAATGCGGCGGCTTGATACCCGTCTGGGTCATGTAGTATATCTTGAGGCGGCGACCCTTGTCCGTGGGCGGCTGCTGCCGCGCCTGTGCGTCGGCAAGGACGTTATTCAGCATACCCGTCGTAATGCGCATACTGCTCTGCTCGTTGACGAAGTTCACGAGCTCAAAGATTCGGTTGGCGCGTTGTCCTGTCAGGCAGGAGATGAACAAAATGGGCGCGTAGGTCATAAACGCGAGGTCGCGCATGACCTCCTGCCGCATACGATCCATCGTCCGCGTGTCCTTTTCGATGAGATCCCACTTGTTCACGACCACGACGCTGGCCTTGCCCGCCTCATGCGCCATGCCCGCGATCTTTGTGTCCTGCTCCGTCACGCCCTCGCGGGCGTCGATCATGATGAGGCAGACATCGGCACGCTCGATGGCGAGCTTGGCACGCAGGACGGAGAATTTCTCCACTCGGTCGTCCACGCGGCTCTTCCGCCGTATACCGGCGGTGTCGATGAAAAGATAGCGCCCAAATTCGTTGTCCACGGGCGTGTCCACCGCGTCGCGGGTCGTACCCGGCATATCCGCCACGATGACGCGCTTCTCACCCAGAATAAGGTTGATAAGGCTGGATTTTCCGACGTTCGGCTTGCCGATGACGGCGACCTTGATACGCTCGTCGTCCGCGCCGGACTCGTCCTCCGGCGGGAAATGCGCGACACAGGCATCCAGCAGCTCGCCGGTGCCGTGACCATGCACGGCGGACAGCGCGATGGGATCGCCCAGACCGAGGTTATAAAACTCGTAAATGCCGGGGTCGTTGGGACCCGTCGAGTCCATTTTGTTGACCGTGAGCACAACGGGCTTGCCGCTGCGCTGGAGCAGCGCCGCCACGTCCATGTCCGCCGCCGTCACGCCGGTGGAGATGTCGGTGACGAGGACGATAACATCCGCCGCGTCGATGGCGATGAGCGCCTGCTCCCGCATGAACAGCAGTATTTCGTTGTCGGTGTTCGGCTCGATACCGCCCGTGTCCACGATGTCGAAGCGGCGACCACACCACTCACACTCGGCATACAGCCGGTCGCGGGTGACACCGGGCGTGTCCTCCACGATGGACAGGCGGCTTCCGGCTAGGCGGTTAAAAAGAAGGCTCTTGCCCACGTTTGGTCGGCCAACGATGGCCACCAGAGCTTTGCTCATACTGTCTCCTTTATATTATCCGTTGGCGATGCACTCAAAAAAGAGTCTGCCGTCGTTTTTCACATCCACCAGCTCCACACCCAGCTCCCGCTCGACCTCCGCCGGGGTCATGTCGTCCAGAAACACGTCCCCGCCGTGGCGGAGCATGACGTTCGGGATGATGAGGCGGCGGCGCAGCGGCTTGTCGCGAAGCTGCGCGACGAGGTCGCGCCCCGTGATAAGCCCGGAAACGTCAATGCTGTGACCAAAGAAGTCGTTGACGATGGCGTATACCGGCGCGTCAGACTCGGCGGCGGTCAGCAGCCTTTTCACATAGGGCGCGGCGGACACGCCGGTGGCACAGCAGAAGTCGTCCCGCACCGGCTTGCCGAGGGAGGACATAAATTCCTCCTCCATCGAGCGCATAAGCCCCACGCCGTTTTCAAGCTGTGGATAGCCCTCGTAATAGTCCTCCGGCGGCATTTCGCGCCCCGCCTTGAGGAAAAGCTCGTCGGCACAGAAGAAAATGCGGCTGCCGTACTTTTCGAGGCATATGTCATTATAGGCGTTCACAAGGTCGATGGTCTCGCCCGCCGTCTCCGCGTTATAGGGCGTGAGCTTTGCCAGCCCCTCGCGGTACATGGTGAGACCGACCGGCACAATGGACACGCTCGGCACATGGGGATAAAGCCGCGACAAGTCCTCCATCGTCCGCTGTAAATGTTCCCCGTCGTTCACGCCGGGGCAGACGACCACCTGACAGTTCATCTCGATACCGCCCGCAGCCAGCCGCTCCATGAGCGCGTAGCCGTTTGCCGCCCGCTTTGTACCCAGCATATAGGCGCGGAGCGACGGCTCTGTCGCGTGGACGGAGACGTTCACGGGGCTGATACGGAGCTGCAAAATGCGTTCCAGCTCTCGCTCGGAGAGGTTCGTCAGGGTGATGTAGGAGCCGGTCAGGAAGCTCAGCCGCGCATCATCGTCCTTGAAATAGAGCGGTGCGCGAAGCCCCTTGGGAAGCTGATCCACGAAGCAGAAGATACAGCGGTTGGCACAGGGGCGTGGCTTGTCCATCAGATAGTCCTCGAAGTCCAGTCCCAGCGCCGTCCCCTCCCGCTTGCGCACACGGAGCGTCCGCTCTCCCTTTTCGCCGCGCAGCGTCACACTAAGGCGCGAGCCATACGACCAGTATTCGTAGTCCAGCACATCGCCGATGGGCTGACCGTCGATGGCGACAAGCTCCTCGCCGACGTGGGCGCGAAAGCGCAGCGGGCTTCTTTTGTCGATTCGGATGATTTTTGATGACATAGAGCTCCCTAAACAAAAAGGAGGGCAAAAGCCCCCCTCATTGCCAGTAATTCCTTACTTCTTGTCCTCGTCCATAGCGATGACGCTACGGCCGTCGTACTGTCCGCATTCGGAGCAGGCACGGTGCGGCGTATGGTACGCGCCGCAGTTGGGGCACTTCACCAGAGTGGGCAGCTTCAGCTTCCAAACGCTGGAGCGACGCTTGCTCTTTCTGGCATGGGATACTTTTCCTTTCGGGACTGCCATTGATCACACCTCCGATTGTTCTTCTTTGTCATGTATCGTCCAACAGCTGTCCCAGAACAGCCAGTCTTGGATCGACAGCCTCAACGCAGCCACAGGGTCCGTCGTTGAGATTTTTACCGCAGCGGGGACAAAGCCCCTCGCAATCCGGCCGGCACAGAAAGCGCATATCCGTTTGGAGGATAAAGCAGGTCTCCAGCACCGACGATACATCTATGCCGTCCCCTTCCAGCGGGAAGAGGGTATCGTCCTCGTCCTCCGGCGCGTCCGCCTTTAGCGTCGCCCGGACGGGCATTTTCATCCGGCGGTCAAATTCCGCCGCGCACAGATCGCAGCAAAGGCGCATGGACGCTTCAATCTCCGCCTCTAAGCAGAGGATACCGGCTTCGTTTTTGACAAAGCCCGTCGCCCTCACCGGCTCGAGAAAGCGCAGCAGCGCGGGAAACGCCAGACGCTCGCCGTCCAGCTCGCAGGAAAAATCCGCCCGCCGTCCCGGCATCTCGATCAGTTCATGCAGGTCTAAAAACATAATACACCCTCACACAGTCGCGCTAAAGTATTATAATTTATTGAGTTCCAGTTGTCAACACAAAAAATCCGTGATATGATTCGCAATATGAAAGAATTCACAGTGACGAAAAACGACGCGGGACAGCGGCTTGACCGCTTCTGTGCCAAGAACGCACCGGCGCTCCCCTCCTCCGCGCTGCAAAAATACTTCCGCACGAAGGACATCAAGGTCGGCGGACACTGGCAAAAGCCGGACTATCGCCTGACAGAGGGCGAGTGCGTCCGTATGTATGTGCCGGACACGGCCTTTGCCGCGCCTAAGACGCGCCTCTCGACCGACGCGCTTGCCGCCTCCACTGCGGCGCTCGACATTGTGTACGAGGACGAGAACCTGCTCCTTGTCAACAAAAAGCCGGGTGTGCTCTGCCATCCCGCCTCCGGCTGGGACCCCGCCACGCTCGTGGCGCAGATACAGGCACACGCCTACCGGCGCGGCGAATGGAACCCACGGCTCGAAAACAGCTTCGCGCCAGCTCTCGCCAACCGCATCGACCGTGGCACCGGCGGTATCGTGATCGCGGCGAAAAACGCCGAGGCGCTGCGCATACTGGATGAGAAAATACGCCTGCGGGAGCTTGACAAGCGCTATCTCTGCGTGTGCGCCGGACGTCCGAACGCCGCGCAGGGCGAGCTTCGCAACTGGCTTTTCAAGGACTCCGTGAAAAATACCGTCTATGTGCGCGAGCGCTCCGAGCCGGGAGCGCAGCTTGCCGTGACGCACTGGCGGCTTCTTGCGAGCGCTCACGGTCTCTCGCTGGTCGAGTGTACCTTGGAGACGGGACGCACCCACCAAATCCGCGCCCAGATGGCGCATTTCGGTCATCCGCTCCTCGGCGACAGCCGCTATGGGGACGAGGCGCTCAACCGCCGCTGGCACGAAAAGCGCCAGCTTTTATGGAGCTACCGGCTGGGCTTTGACTTCACCTCGGACGCGGGGCTGCTCAACTATCTTGATGGTCGGAGCTTCACCGTGGCGCACGTTCCCTTTGCCGAAAAATATTTTCCGAATGTCAAACATTAAATTGTATTGACTTTCCCGCTCTTAATCTGTATATTGATAATCACTTTGTCCTTTATTGAACAAGAATTTTGTCCTTTATTGAACAACAATCGGGAAAAGAGGGGGAGGATAATGGCCAAGGAGCTCATTCGTCTTGCGGGGTGCAGCATGGCATTCGACGGCGAGACCGTTCTCGACAACATCGATCTTTACATCAACGACAAGGAATTCCTCACACTGTTGGGCCCGTCCGGCTGTGGCAAGACGACGACGCTGCGAATTATCGCAGGGTTTCTCAAGCCTACGTCGGGCGATCTTCTGTTCGACGGCGTGAGGATCAATGATATTCCGCCCTATAAGCGGCGTGTCAACACGGTGTTCCAGAAATACGCGCTGTTCCCCCATCTGGACGTGTATGACAACATCGCATTCGGGCTGCGCAACCGCAAGGTGCCGGAGGCGGAGATCGACGAGCGCGTGACGGAAATGCTTGAAGTCGTAAGCCTGCGCGGCTTTGAAAACCGGCGTGTACAGGCGCTGTCCGGCGGTCAGCAGCAGCGCGTCGCCATCGCCCGCGCCCTCGTCATGAAGCCGGAGGTGCTTCTGCTCGACGAGCCGCTGGGCGCACTCGACCTGCGTCTGCGCAAGGATATGCAGAGCGAGCTGAAGCGTATTCAGCAGCAAATGGGCATCACCTTCATCTATGTCACCCACGACCAAGAGGAGGCTCTCGCCATGTCTGACACCATCGTCGTCATGGACCGTGGCCGTATCCAGCAGATCGGTCGTCCGGAGGACATATACAACGAGCCGAAAAACGCCTTTGTCGCGGATTTTATCGGCGAATCGAACATTCTTGACGGCATTATGCGCTGCGACTACGAGGTCGAGATATTTGGTCGCCGCTTTGAGTGCCTCGACGCGGGCTTTGCGGCGAATGAGGCCGTGGATGTCGTGATACGCCCGGAGGACGTGGACATTGTGAAGCCCGGTGAGGGTCGCTTGCAGGGCACGGTCACGGACGTGACCTTCAAGGGTATGCAGTATGACATCATCGTCGATTTCTACGGCTTCAAGTGGCTCATCCAGACAACCGACCTCGCGCCCGTCGGCAGCCGTATCGGTATCAAGCTCGACCCGGATGCCATCCACGTCATGAAAAAGAGCGCCTATTCCGGTATGTTCGGGGATTACAGCTCCTACTCCGCCGAATACGATGAGATCAACGACCCCGACATCATCTATGACGAGGCCGAGGGCGAATACCGGGAGGAAGCGGACGATGAGGACTAAAGCACTCGCCGCGCCCTATCTGGTCTGGATGGCGCTGTTCACCATCGTCCCGTTCGCCATCGTGCTTTATTATGCGTTCACCGACTCGCTCACGGGACAATTCACCCTTTCCAACATCGCCACGCTGGGGATATACTTCCCCATCTTTCTCAAAAGCGTGTGGCTTGCGCTGCTCGCCACGCTGATATGCCTCGTCATCGGCTACCCCGTGGCGTGGTTTATCGCCCAGTGCAGCCCCACGGCGCAGCGCTTTCTCTATATGCTCGTCATGCTGCCCATGTGCATGAGCTTCCTGCTCCGCACACTGGCGTGGGTCGCGCTGCTGGAGGACACCGGCATTCTCAACCATCTGCTCGCGGGGCTTGGGCTCAAGCCGCTCCCGCTCATCCGCAACGACGGCGCGGTCATCCTCGGCATGGTCTACAACTATCTGCCGTACATGATACTCCCGCTCTACACCGTCATCATGAAAATCGACAAGGGACTGTATGAGGCGGCGCAGGATCTCGGCTGCGGACAGGGGCAGACGCTTTTCCGCGTGGTGTTCCCGCTGTCGCTGCCCGGTGTCATATCCGGCTTCACGATGGTGTTCGTGCCCGCCGTCTCCACCTTTTACATCAGCCAAAAGCTCGGCTCGACCGGCACGACGCTCATCGGCGACGTGATCGAGAGCCAGTTCAAGGCCGCCTATAACCCCAACCTCGGCGCGGCGCTCAGCCTCGTCCTCATGGTCATGATCCTGCTCTGTATGCGCGTGATGAATCGCGTGGGCGGTGAGGAGGAGGTGGTGATGCCGTGAAGCGCTTTTCCCGTGTGTTCACCGTCGTCGTCCTCATCTTCCTCTATATCCCCATGCTCGTGCTCGGTGCGGCGAGCTTCTCCAAGGGCACGGACATCGCCGTATTCGAGGGCTTCACCCTCGCGCAGTACGGTGAGCTTTTCCGCGACGGCGTGCTTTTGCCGCTGCTCGCAAACAGTCTCATCGTCGCCGTGCTGTCCTCGCTTATCGCCACCGTCCTCGGCACGATGGCGGCGCTCGGCATCCACGCCATGGGTCGCCGTATGCGCTCGCTGACCATGGCCGTGACGAACATCCCCATGACAAATCCGGAGATCGTGACCGGCGTTTCGCTGGCGCTGCTGTTCGCCTTTGTCGGTCAGCTCATGAAGCTCGACCACATCCTCGGCTTCGCCACGCTGCTCATCGCGCACATCAGCTTCAATCTCCCCTACGTCATCCTCTCGGTCATGCCCAAGCTGAGCCAGATGGACCCCGCCCTCTCGGACGCGGCGCTGGACCTCGGCTGCACGCCGTTCACCGCGTTCCGCAAGGTCATCATCTACGAGCTTCTGCCCGGTATCATCTCCGGCGCACTCATGGCGTTCACCATGAGCCTTGACGATTTCGTCATCAGCTACTTCGTCTACGGTCCGAACTTCGTGACGCTGCCCGTGGAGATATACAACTACACCAAAAAGCCGCTGCACCCGAAGATATACGCCCTGTTCACCCTGCTGTTCGCCGCGATACTGCTCGTCATGGTCGTGATGAATCTCATGCAGGCGCGGGACGAGAAAAAGCGGGAGCACGCCCGCCGTGCCTTCCTCGGCCATCGAAAGGGGGCGCGGGTATGAGGCGCATTTTCGCCGCCGTATGCGCGGCGCTGCTTTGTCTGACGCTGCTGCCCGCCGGGGCGTTTGCCGCCGGTGAGACCATCAACGTCTACAACTGGGGGCAGTATATCGCGGACGGCTCCGACGGGAGCATTGATGTCAACGCCGCCTTTACGGAGGCCACCGGCATTCGCGTCAACTACATGACCTACGACTCCAACGAGACGCTGTACACCAAGCTCAAGACCGGCGGCAGCAGCTATGACGTCATCATCCCCTCGGACTACATGATTGCCAAGCTCATCGAGGAGGATATGCTCCTCCCGCTCGATTTTGACAACATCCCGAACTACGCCTACATCGACGAGGCGTACCGCAACACGAGCTACGACCCAAACAACCTCTACTCCGTCCCCTACACATGGGGTACGGTCGGCGTGATATACAACAGCCGCTATGTGGACGAGGCCGACATCGGAAGCTGGGATCTGCTCTGGAACACGAAATACAGCGGCAAGATACTCATGTTCGACAACCCCCGCGATGCCTTTGCCGTCACGGAGTCGCGCCTCGGCTACTCGCTCAACACGGAGGATGCGGGCGAGCTTCAAGCCTGCGCCGATCTGCTCATCGCGCAGAAATACCTTGTGCAAAGCTACGTCATGGATCAGATCTACGACAAGATGGTGCGCGGTGAGGCGCTGATCGCGCCGTATTACGCGGGCGACTATCTCATGATGGCGGACGAAAACGAGGACTTGAAATTCTACTTCCCCTCCGAGGGCTTCAACCTGTTCATCGACGCGATGTGCATTCCCAAAAGCTGTGAAAACAAGGCGGCGGCGGAGGCGTACATCAACTTCCTCTGCTCGCCGGAGATATGCGGTCAGAATCTTGACTACCTCGGCTATTCCGTGCCGGAGACCGCCGCCAAGGAATACCTTGACCCGGAGACGGCGGCAAGCGAGATCGCCTATCCCGACGCGGAAACGCTGGCGCGAGGCTACGCCTTCAGCAACCTCAGCCAAGAGACAAGCCAGCTCATGGACAGCCTCTGGCTCAGCGTCAAGACCGCCGGTGGTGTCGGCACAGTGCCCATCGTCTGTATGTGCCTATTCGTCGCCGCCGTGGCCGCGTGGCTCATCCTCCGGCGCATACGCACACGCCGCCGCAAGCAGCGCCGCTGCGCCCGCTGGAAAACCGCATAAAACACAGCCGGACGGATTCCGTCCGGCTTTTTTGCGCAAAAAAGGATGCTGCCGTGTGACAGCATCCTTTTTGTTGAGTATTTGCTTATGCTTCGGTCTTTTTCTTGCGGACGACCGCGCCGGTCATGGCTGCCGAGGCAGTCAGCGCAAGCGCCGCCCAGATACCAGCCATGCCGTTATCCGCCGTATTGGGGATTTTGGAGCCCTCGGAAGCCTTGTCCCTGTTGGGGGCGTTCGGGTCGGTATTAGGTGCAGGCACATCGCCGGCTCCAACCTCCATCAGATAGATGTTGGCCTCGGTCAGAGTGGTCACGTTCCCAATAGAGAGCTTACCCTCGCTGATTATCGGGTAATAGTACTTCGTGCTGCCGCCGCCCGTGGAGATGTTGTAGAGAATGTGGAGCGCCGTGTCATAGTTCCATGCGTTGATGTAGGAATCACTGGTACTCTGCGTTGTAACGAGCCCAGTCTGTCCTCTTCCGGCGCGGCTTAGGTAGTATTCGCTGCCCATGTTGAAGACGGAGAAATTGCCATCGGAGGCAGCTTGGATATCCCAGAGATAGAAGTCGGACTTCGGACCGACGACCTTGTTGTCGCGAATCTGGACTTCTTCAAGGGAAAGTACGCCGTTCTCATCGCTCATGATGGCGAAGTGCTTTTCGTTGTCCTTCAGCACGATGAGGTACGTTCCGGGCTTAATGGTCTCGGGCTCGGCCTCTGCCTCGCCAACGAACGTGACCGTGGTGGTTGCAAACTCGCTGGCAGCGTTGCTTCCCTCGCGAGACACCTTGCAGAAGTAGTAGACATCCTTTTCTACTGGCTTGTAGCTCTTGTCCGTTGCGTTTGCAATTTCTTCCGTCACAAACCCATCAGCAGTGAAGTCTACTCCATTGGCTTTATACCACTGATATTTGTACTCGCCCTCGCCCTCGACCTCGGCTGTTAAGGTCGCGCCCGGATCATAGCGTTTGTCAAGCGCCTTCACGACCGGAACATCCTTTGTGCAGTCCGTAATCGCCACAAACGCGCCGCCGCTGTATGTTGTACCCTGCACGCGCTGGAGCGTAATCCCGCCACTTCCGACGTGCATAACGGTGGCCTGCTCCGAGGCGACACCTATGCTCGTGTTAAGGTAGCCCATGTGACCGTAGGTGAAGTTGAGCCCGATCTCGCGGTTATAGGCCACTGTGCCATCGTAGAGGTAAGTACTGATGATACTGCTTCCGGCGGTTGCAGTCTTATAGAATTCCGCGTCACCCTTAGAGTGGTTATGTCCAAAGAAGAAGAATATCTTCATCTTGTAATCCTTGCTGTAGCTGTTGAACATATCCACCATTTGGTCGGAGAATTTGAGGTTATACTGCGCTTTTCCCTCTGAATTTTTTAGCGTGTGAAGTCCGGCGTGCGCCATAAAGATGATCGGTTTATTTGTACATTTCGTAGCAACAAGCTGATCCA
>CAVIIB010000006.1:38458-40367 GCA_963642815.1 Oscillospiraceae bacterium
CCGTGCCAGCATTCAGTTCGGTTATGACGGGGTTGCTTGCCTCATGGTTACCGGCGAGATAGCGGATTTTGATTTGACCGTTATCGTTGCCGCCAAGCATACCGCGCACGGACGCAAGAGATGCACGGATGACATCCGGATCCGTCTCTGTGCCGCGGTTATGGTAGTCGCCGGTCGCCAGCACAAGTCCGGGCACGGCATGGTCGTTATTCGTCATATAAGCGGCAAGGATATCGCCAATGTTCTCCGGCTGCTGGTGTATATCCGAGAACAGTATGATGTCCTCGCCTTTCACCTCGCCACTGTAAACGATCAGCGCCGCGAGCGCGGAGCTTGTCTTATGCTCCACTTCCGTAGGCTCGCCGCCCTCCTCCTCCGCCGGGGTCGTTGTTGTGTAGCTGACCTCGCACTGGTAGATATCAATGCCGTATGCATTCGGGATGTTTATCGTGAGGCTGTTGCTCTCTGCGCCACTTATTTCCTCTCCATTTTTCGTCCATTTGTAGCTAAAATCGCCATCTGTTGTGCCATCCGGCATTTTAGCCACAACGCTAAGCGTGCGTTCCGCCCCGTTGTTGCTGATCGGCTCAAGCAGACCTTGCGGCTGGGTCACAATGACAGGAGCCTCCGTATCAACGGTCGTGCTGCCGCCGTCAGCGCCGCCGCTGCTACCGCCACCGCCGTACTTCGCGGTGTCACCGGTGAAGATGACAAACTCCCCTGCTTCCGCATCGTTCGTCGTCCCAGTCTTAAGGTCGGACTTTAGATAGTACTTCGTAGTTCCGTCAAGATAATAAATCTTTCCGCTTTCGCTATACCAGTTGGCATAGGTATCGCTGCTGGCACCACTCGACGGGATACTGGCAAGCAAGCCATTGGCATCCAAATAGATAAAGTTGCTGGTTTCGGGAGGGTCATTAAGCTGGAGGGAATAGCCCGTTCCCGTGCTGTGCTTCGTCGCACGTGCACCGATGCCGCTCTCTATGGAGCAGGTACGATTCGTTCCTGTACCTCCGATCGTAACACTGCCCGTAGCCATCTTATCAATTGTCAGCGCCTTCCCTTCGCCGACATTGACAATGGCGATATAGTCCTTTTGTCCTTCACCGCCAAGCCCAGTGATTTCGGTATAGACCTCCTCCGCACCGTCGAGGGCAAGCGTCTCTATCTCGTCAGACTGCTCCTCCGTGTCGGATTCTTCGGTCTCCTTGGTTTCCTCGGTCTCGGTCGGCTCGGTCGGCTCGCCCGTTCCCTCGTTCGCTTCGCCCGTCTCGGTCTCCGATTTGGGCTCTGTTCCCGTCTCAGTTTCCGTCTTGGTTTCCGTCTCGCCCGCAGGGTCCTGCTCCGGGTTTGCCGCAGGGTCTTCCAGGGGGTTTTGCGTCGGGTCGTTTTCCGTGTTCTGCTCCGGGCTCTGCTCCGGGGCGCTCGTCGGTTCAACGACCTGCTCCACGAGCTGCTGGTCAACCCCCCCTAGCTCCTCGGCAAAGGCCGTCACGCCGCCGGACAGGGACAGGATCATCACCAGAACCAGAAGCAGACTGATGGTTTTCCTCATTTTTCTAACTCCTCTCTCATTGTGTTCGCAGTTATACCAACTGTAACAAATGGATTTTAACACCACTTGCAAGATGGTTCCAGCCATTTTTGTTACACTTTGTTTACAATACGGTAACATAATGTCCTTATTTTTGTGCACAACAACAAAAATCTGTCCTCGCTACGCTTTGCGCAGAAAAAACGACGGCTGCCGAAGCAGCCGCCGGTTGTAAGAATGTCAAAACTCCATGTAGGCATAGGAGTGCCCCCAAGCCTCCCCTGCAAGGGAAGCTGGCTCGGCAAAGCCAAGCAACACCCCCAAGGCTCCCCTGAAAGGGGAGCTGGCAGCGGCGTAGCCGCTGACTGAGGGGTT